>NZ_JAGEKO010000004.1:0-509110 GCF_017565345.1 Agrococcus sp. TF02-05
CACGGCGAGAAGCCCCCACGTGCGCGCGTCGCGGGGCAGCCGCACGCGCATGGCGAGGGCGAGGAGCACGAGCGTGACCGCGGCGACGCCGATGCGGAGCATCGCGATCTGCATCGGGTGGAGCGCGTCGAGGCCGAGCTTCATGAGCAGGAACGACGAGCCCCAGATGAGGGCGAGCGAGATCCAGAGGGCCTGCCACGGCAGGCGCGCGCGGCCGCGCGCGGGCGCCTCGGCCTGCTCATCGGCGGACTGCTCGCCGGACGGCTCCGAGCCCTGCTGTGCGGCGGCCTCGGCGGCCGGCTGCTCGGCGGCCGGTGCCTCAGCGGCCTGCTGCTCGGCGGCCGGCGCCTCGGCGGGCGCGGACTCGGCCGTCGCATCCTCGGCGGCGGGCGTGGCCTTCTTGCGCCGGGCGGGGGCGCGGCGCTTCGTCGCGGCGGGCGCCGCTGCCTCGGCGGCAGCGGGCTCGGCCGCCGGCTGCGCGTCGGCGGCGGGCGCCTCGGCAGGGGTGGCGTCGGCCTTGGCCGGCTCTGCGGTCACGGTCGCCGTCGACGCGCGACGCGAGCGGCGCTTCGGGGCGGCGGGCGCCTCCTCGGGCTGCTGCGATGCGGGGGCCTCGGGTGCGGCCTCGGCCGCGGGGATGCTGTCGGTGATCTCGCTCGTCATGTGCGAGTGCTCCTTCGATGTCGGCCCGCGCGCGATGCTCGCGGGCGTGGGACCATGTCTCGCGCTGCGCTCACGGCCGGTGCGGTCGACGGGCGCTTCAGATTGCGGAGAGTGGAGTCAGGAAGTCCCCCGGCGCGGCTAGGCCGCGGCGCTGCTGGGGATGGGCTCCACTGTACCACCGCGGATGTCGACGGCCAGCAGGCGCGCGTGCCAGCCGGCGCCCGGCGCGGCGGGCCGCTCCTCGACGATCCGCGCGGCCTCGAGCCGGGCCGCGGGGTCGGAGGCGAGCACGAGCACCGAGGGCCCGGCACCCGACACGACGGCCGCGTGGCCCGCGGCCCGCAGCTCGCCGATGAGGGCGCTCGTCTCGGGCATCGCGCTCGCGCGGTAGGTCTGGTGCAGGCGGTCCTCGGTCGCGTCGAGCAGCAGCTCGGGGCTCTGCGTGAGCGCCGCGACGAGCAGCGCCGAGCGCGAGAGGTTGAAGACCGCGTCGGCGTGCGGCACGGCCTCGGGCTGGAGGCTGCGGGCGAGCTTCGTCGACATCGTCGCCTCGGGCACGGCGACGAGCAGCGAGACGCCGCGGTGCACGGCGAGCTGCTTGTGGCGCGGGCCCGTCTCGTCGACCCACGCGATCGTCAGGCCGCCGAAGATCGCCGGCGCGACGTTGTCGGGGTGGCCCTCGAGCTCGGTCGCGAAGCGCAGCACGTCCTCGTCCGAGACGTCGACGACGCCCTCGAGCAGCCCCTTCGCGGCGAGCACGCCCGAGACGATCGCGGCGCCCGAGGAGCCGAGCCCGCGACCGTGGGGGATGCTGTTGGTCGCCGCGAGCGCGAGGCCCGGCGCGGGCACGCCCACGCGGCCGAAGACGTGGAGCGCGGCGCGCGCGACGAGGTTCGACTCGTCGGTCGGCACCGCGCCCTCCCCCGAGCCCGCGCCGACGCCCGAGACCGCGACGGTCACGCCCGACTCGGTCGCCGTCACCTCGAGCTCGTCGTGCACGTTGAGGGCGAGGCCGAGCGTGTCGAAGCCGGGGCCGAGGTTGGCGCTCGTCGCGGGGACGCGCACGCGCACCGCCCGGCCCACCGGCACCGTGCCGGCTGGCGCGACGCGACCCGACGCATCCACCATGCCGGAGACCGAGTCGCTCACGACAGGCCCAGGAGCGCCGCGACCTGCGCGGTGTCGGCGTCGGCCGACTCGGGCGCGGCGTCGGAGCCGTCGTCGAGCTTGAGGCCCCACTGCGCGTCCTTGAGGCCGTGGCCCGTGACGGTGAGCGCGACCGTCGAGCCGGCCGGGATCTGCCCCGCGGCGTGGCGCTCGAGCAGGCCGGCGACCGAGATCGCCGAGGCGGGCTCGACGAAGACGCCGGTCGAGGAGGCGAGCAGCCGCTGCGCGCGGAGGATCGCGGCGTCGTCGATCGCGCCGATGTGGCCGCCCGAGGCGTCGCGCGCCTCGAGCGCCTGCTGCCACGAGGCGGGGTTGCCGATGCGGATCGCGGTCGCGACCGTGTCGGGCTCGCGCACGACTTCGCCGCGCACGATGGGGGCGGCGCCGGCGGCCTGGAAGCCGAGCATCTGCGGCCGCTTCGTCGCCCAGCCCTCGGTCTCGGCGAGCGAGTAGCCGCGCCAGTAGCTCGAGATGTTGCCGGCGTTGCCGACCGGGATGCAGTGGATGTCGGGCGCGTCGCCGAGCACGTCGACGATCTCGAGCGCGGCGGTCTTCTGCCCCTCGATGCGGTCGTCGTTCACCGAGTTGACGAGGTGCACGGGGTAGCGCTCGGCGAGCTCCTTCGAGATCTCGAGGCAGTCGTCGAAGTTGCCGCGCACCTGCACGATGCGCGCGCCGTGCACGACCGACTGGGCGAGCTTGCCCATCGAGATGCGGCCCTCGGGCACGAGCACGATCGCCTGGATGCCCGCGGCGGCGGCGTACGCGGCGGCCGAGGCCGACGTGTTGCCGGTCGACGCGCACGCGATCGCCTTCGCGCCGCGCTCGATCGCGCGCGAGATCGCGACCGTCATGCCGCGGTCCTTGAAGGAGCCGGTGGGGTTGAGCCCCTCGAACTTCACGAAGACGCGCGCGTCGGTCATCGCCGAGAGCGCGCGCGACTCGATGAGCGGGGTGCCGCCCTCGCCGAGCGTCACGACCGTCGACGCATCCGTCACGTCGAGCACGTCGGCCCATTCGCGCAGCACGCCGCGCCACTGGTTCGCCATGGGTCATTCCTCCTAGTCGATGAGCCGGATCACGCTGTCGATCCGCTCCACGTCGGGGTGCGCCTCGAGCGCGTCGAGCACGGCCGCGATGCGGGCCTCGCTCGCGGTGTGGGTGCCGAGCACGAGCGATGCCTCGCCGTCGGCCGGGTCCTGCCGCACCGAC
This sequence comes from Agrococcus sp. TF02-05, assembly GCF_017565345.1. Taxonomy (NCBI): domain Bacteria; kingdom Bacillati; phylum Actinomycetota; class Actinomycetes; order Micrococcales; family Microbacteriaceae; genus Agrococcus; species Agrococcus sp. TF02-05. The sequence goes on from NZ_JAGEKO010000004.1 coordinate 3,043, forward strand.
TCGACCGAGACGCCGTGCTCGGCGAAGAGGCCCGCCACACCCGCGAGCACGCCGGAGCGGTCGGCGACGGTGAGCGCGAGCTCGTGCCGCGCGAGCACGTCGCCGAACGGCGCGATCGGCAGGTCGGCGTGCGTCGACGCGGCGGCGCCCGGGCCGCCGAGCACGTGCCGGCGCGCGATCGAGACGAGGTCGCCGAGCACGGCCGAGGCCGTCTCGGGGCCGCCCGCGCCCGCGCCGTAGAACATGAGGTCGCCCGCCGACTCGGCGGTGACGAAGATGGCGTTCTTCGCCTCGCGCACGGCGGCGAGCGGATGCGTCGCCGGCAGCGAGACGGGATGCACGCGGGCCGAGACGGCCTCGCCGCCCTCGCCCTCGAGCCGCTCGCAAATCGCGACGAGCTTGAGCACGCGGTCGTTCCGCTCCGCCTGTTCGACCATCGCATCCGTCACGCCCGTGATGCCCTGCCGGTGCACGACCTCGACCGGCACGACCGTGTGGAAGGCGAGCGAGGCGAGGATGGTCGCCTTGCTCGCGGCGTCGAAGCCCTCGATGTCGGCGGTCGGGTCGGCCTCGGCGTAGCCGAGCTCGGTCGCGACCGCGAGCGCCTCCTCGAGGGTCGAGCCCTCGGTGTGCATGCGGTCGAGGATGAAGTTCGTCGTGCCGTTGACGATGCCCATGACGCGCATGACGCGGTCGCCCGCGAGCGACTGCTCGAGCGGGCGGATGATCGGGATCGCGCCGCCGACGGCGGCCTCGTAGTTGACCTGCGCGCCGACGGTCTCGGCGGCCTGGAAGAGCTCGGGACCGTGCGCGGCGATGAGCGCCTTGTTGGCGGTGACGACGTCGGCGCCCGCGGCGAGCGCGTCGAGCAGCAGCGAGCGCGCCGGCTCGATGCCGCCGAGCAGCTCGACGACGATGTCGGCGCTCGCGACGAGCGTGCCGAGGTCGTCCGTCAGCAGCTCGGCCGGCAGCTCGACGTCGCGCTTCGCGGCGACGTCGCGCACGCCGATGCCGACGAGCTCGAGCGGCGCGCCGACGCGCGCGGCGAGCTCGTCGCGGTGCTCGAGCAGCAGCCGGGCGACCTGCGAGCCGACGCTCCCGGCGCCGAGCAGCGCGATGCGGAGCGATCGGTAGTGGTCCGTGGGGTAGGGGTTCATGCGGATGCGGCTCCGGTCGTGTCGTCGTCGGGTCGCGGGGCTTCGGTGCCGGCGGGCGGCGAGGCGGCGAGGCCCTCGTCGCGCGAGAGCACGTCGTCGATCGACTCGCGGCGCACGAGGACGCGCACCGCACCGTCGGCGACGGCGAGCACCGGCGGGCGGGGCGTCGCGTTGTAGTTCGAGGCGAGCGAGTGGCAGTAGGCGCCGGTCGCGGCGACCGCGAGCAGGTCGCCGGGCTCGACGTCGGCGGGCAGCCACTCGGCGTCGACGACGATGTCGCCCGACTCGCAGTGGTGGCCCGCGACGCGCACGAGCGTCGGCTGCGCGTCGGAGGCGCGGTTCGCGAGCCGCGCGGAGTACTGCGCGTCGTAGAGCGCGGGGCGGGCGTTGTCGCTCATGCCGCCGTCGACGGCGACGTAGGTGCGGGCGCCGTCCGCGAGGCGCACGGGCTTGACGGTGCCGATCGAGTAGACGGTGACGCCGGCGGGCCCGACGATCCAGCGGCCGGGCTCGATCGCGATCCTGGGGACCGGGATGCCGAGGTCGCCCGCGGCCTGCCGCACGGCATCCGCGAGCCTCGACGCGATCGCCTCGATCGGCTCCGGGCTGTCGGCGGCCGTGTAGGCGATGCCGAAGCCGCCGCCGAGGTTGAGCTCCGGGAGCGGCGCGTCGGCGCCGAGCTCGGCGTGCAGCGCGAGCATGCGCCGCGCCGACTCGGCGAAGCCCGCGTGGTCGAAGATCTGCGAGCCGATGTGCGTGTGGAGGCCGGCGAGCTCGAGGCTCGGCAGCTCGCGGATGCGCGCGACGACCGCGGGCGCCTCGTCGATCGGGATGCCGAACTTCTGGTCCTCGTGGCTCGTGGCGAGGAACTCGTGGGTCGACGCGTGCACGCCGACCGAGATGCGCAGCCGCACGCGCTGCACGCGGCCGGCGCGCTCGGCGGCCGCGGCGATGCGCTCGACCTCGACGGCCGAGTCGATGACGAAGGTGCCGATGCCGGCCGTGACGCCCGCCTCGATCTCGGCGAGCGACTTGTTGTTGCCGTGCGAGCCGATGAGCGCGGGATCGACGCCCGCGCGGAGCGCGATCGCGAGCTCGCCGCCCGTGCACACGTCGATGCGGAGCCCCTCGTCGCGCATCCAGCGGGCGACGTCGCCCGTCAGGAGCGCCTTGCCGGCGTAGTAGACGTCGACGCCCGCGCCACCCGCCTCGGGCGAGAAGGCGGCCTCGAAGGCTTCGCGGATGCGTCGGGCGCGGCCGCGCACCTCGGTCTCGTCGACGAGCAGGAAGGGGGTGCCGTGCTGCTCGGCGACGCGTGCGAGGTCGACGCCGCCGACGCGGAGGGCGCCGTCGACGCGCTCGGCCGATGCGGGCCAGACGCCCTCGGCGAGGGCGTTGGGGTCGCCCGCGTCGGTGAGGTGCGGGGCGAGCGGATGCGGCACGGGACTCCGTCCGGGTGGGGTGCTGTGGGCCTGACGGGCAGGCGGCGTCGGCGCTTGTGGCGCTCTGCCTCCATCCTAGGCAACCGCCGCGTGCCGCTCGGCGCTTGCGCACCGCGCGTGACCGTCGCGGGCAGCGGCGATCCTGCCGCTCGGCGGCCAGCAGCGGTCGGAGTGCAGCGGCGCCGGCGCTCGAACCGCTGCTCGCGACGAGCCTCGGGTGCCCGGCGCACGCAGGGAGTCGATTCCCGTCATCCGCCCCGCTGGGAGTCGAATCCCGCCTCCCTCCGTGACATCGACTCCCTGCGTGGCCCACCGCATCCGCAAGCCGACGCTCGGATGCGCCCGCTACCGTGCCGATCGTGCCCACCCCTCCCCCGACCTGGTTCGAGCGCGACCCGCTCGAGCTCGCGCCGCTGCTGCTCGGCGGCGTGCTCCGGCGGGCAGATGCGTCGGGCGCGGTCGCGGTGCGGATCACCGAGACCGAGGCCTACCGCGGCAGCGACGACCCGGGTGCGCACACCTTCCGCGGGAGGACGGCGCGGAACGCGACGATGTTCGGGCCGGGCGGCCGCGTCTACTGCTACTTCACCTACGGCATGCACCACGCGGTGAACATCGTCGCGGGGCCGGAGGGCCACGGCTGGGGCGTGCTCGTGCGCGCGGGCGAGGTCGTCGAGGGGCACGGGCTCGCGCTCGAGCGGCGCTCGGCGCGGCGCCGCACCACGCCGACGGGCGAGCTCGCGCGGGGCCCGGGAAACGTCGCGCAAGCGCTCGGCGCGACGCTCGTCGACGACGGCGCGACCCTCGGCGAGGCGGAGCTGAGCGACGGCGTGACGACGGCCGACGGCGTCGAAGCGGCGTCGTGGTCGTTCGCGCCGGCCGAGGTGCCGCCGCCGTACCGCACCGGGCCTCGCGTCGGAGTCAGCGGGCCGGGTGGCGACGCATCCGCCTATCCCTGGCGCTTCTGGGTGCCGGGAGAGCCGAGCGTCTCGGCCTACCGGCCGGCCGTGCAGCGGCAGCGCTGAGCCGCGGGCGCCGAATCGCGCCCTTCGCGCGGCCGTCGCCCCCCTGCGGCGCCAGGAGGCGAGTGACGGCGCTCGAGACGGCGGAGGCGCCCGCGATCCGGCCGGTGCGCGCCACCGGCGCACACCGAGTCGAAGGGCAACGACCGGGGAGGCTACATGCGCTCGGGCGCCGACACCCCGACCGTCGCGAGCGCCGTGCGCAGCACCTGGCCGGCCGCGTCGTTGAGCCACAGGCGGGTGCGGTGCAGCGCCGTGACGTCCTCGTCGCCCTGCGGGGCGACGCGCGTCGCGTCGTACCACCGGTGATAGAGGCCGGCGAGCTCCTCGGCGAAGCGCGCGACGCGGTGCGGCTCGCGCAGCTCCGCGGCCTGCGTCAGCACGCGCGGGAAGTCCGCGAGCGCGCCGAGCAGCGCCGACTCGGTCTCGTGCGAGAGCAGCTCCGGCTGGAACTCCGAGCGGTCGACGCCCGCCGCGACCGCGTTCCGGGCGACCGCCGACATCCGGGCGTGCGCGTACTGCACGTAGTAGACGGGGTTGTCGTTCGTGCGCTGCGTCAGCAGCTCGAGGTCGATGTCGAGCGGCGTGTCTGCACTCGAGCGCACGAGCGCGTACCGAGCGGCGTCGACGCCCACCGCATCCACCAGGTCCTCCATGGTCACGACGGTGCCCGCGCGCTTCGACATGCGCACCGGCTTGCCCTCGCGCAGCAGGTTGACCATCTGGCCGATGAGGATCTCGAGGTGCTTGTGCGGGATGTCGCCGAACGCCGCGCACATCGCCATCATGCGGCCGACGTAGCCGTGGTGGTCGGCGCCGAGCATGATGATGTTCTGCTCGAAGCCGCGCTCGCGCTTGTTCTGGTAGTAGCCGAGGTCGCCCGAGAAGTAGGCGGGGGCGCCGTTCGAGCGCACGATGACGCGATCGCGGTCGTCGCCGAACGTCGTCGTGCGCAGCCAGAGCGCGCCGTCCTCCTCGAAGACGTGGCCGCGCTCGCGCAGCACCTCGATCGCGCGCTGCACCGAGCCGTCGGACTGCACCTGGTGCTCGTGGAAGAACACGTCGAAGTCGACCCCGAAGTCGTGCAGATCGCGCTTGATCTCCTCGAACATGAGCTGCACGCCGCGCTCGCGGAAGGTCTCCTGCAGCGCGGCGTCATCGAGGTCGAGCAGGTCGCCGTCGTAGCCGTCGTCGACGCGCTTGGCGATCTCGGCGATGTAGGCGCCGCCGTAGCCGTCCTCGGGCGTCGGCTCGCCGCGGAAGGCGGCGACGAGGCTCTTCGCGAAGCGGTCGATCTGCGCGCCGTGGTCGTTGAAGTAGTACTCGCGGGTGACGAGCGCGCCCTGGCGCTCGAGCACGCGGCCGAGGCTGTCGCCGACGGCGGCCCAGCGCGTGCCGCCCATGTGGATGGGTCCGGTCGGGTTCGCGGAGACGAACTCGAGGTTGATCTTCACGTCCTTGAGCGCGTCGCCCGAGCCGTAGGCGTCGCCCGCCTCGACGATCGTGCGGGCGAGCTCGCCCGCGGCACCGGCCGCGAGCGTGAGGTTGATGAAGCCGGGGCCGGCGACCTCGGCCTTCGCGATGCCGTCGATGGTCGCGAGCTCGGCCGCGACCTCGTCGGCGAGCTCGCGCGGCGAGGTGCCGACGCGCTTCGCGAAGCGCATCGCGGCGTTGGTCGCCCAGTCGCCGTGGTCGCGGTTGCGGGGGCGCTCGAGCACGATGTCGGCCTCGCGCACCTCGACCTCGGCCGTTCGTCGGCCCACGGCGCCCTGGACGGCGGCGAGCACGGCGGACGAGAGCGAGGAGGGCTGCATCCCTCTAGGGTACTGCGCGCGCCTCGACCGCCTCCGCCCTGGAGCGCCCGTAGTCTGACAGCATGCCGAGCCGTACCCAGCGCATCCGTCGTCTCCTGCCCGCCGCGATCATCGCCTCGGCGACCGCGCTCGCGCTGACGGGGTGCGAGCCGGGCGTGCTCGCGCCGAGCGAGTCGCCGTCGCCGTCGGCCTCGAGCTCGCCCACCGCGACGCCTTCGCCCTCGGCGACGACGCCCGTCGAGAGCCCCGAGCCGACGCCTGCGCCCACCGGCTCGGCGCTGCCGACGACGCCGCCCGTCGCGGGCGACGTGCCGTGCTCGCAGGTCTACACGGCCGACCAGCTCTACGCGTTCAACCCCAACTTCGCCCCGTCGAGCGACGCCGGCACGCTGCCGGGCGCGATCTCGGACATCGTGGATGCGGGCGGCACCGTGTGCGCGTTCCAGCACGTCACCGGCGGCGACCGGCTCGTCGTGGGCGTGCTGCAGCAGGCCGACGGCTTCCAGGCGCCCGTGTTCGAGACGGTCGGCGACCTGGGCGTCGCGACGGCGCCCTCGGGCGGCACGGTCGTGAGCGTCGCCTCGCAGTACTTCGCGAGCGAGCAGGACGCGCGCGAGGTGCTCGACCAGGTGCTCGCGAACCTGGGCTGACGCACCGACTCCCGCTGGTTGAGCCGCTCCGCGCGTGCCAGCGCGCAGAGCGAGTCGAAACCCGCCGAGTCAGCCGATCTTGACGAGCGCCCTCACGTCGTCCACCGCACCATCCTCGAGCGCCTCATCCTCCGCCCGCACCGCCACCGACTGCAGTGTGATCGGGTTCCGCGCCGTCGTCGCCCACGCCGTCTCGAGCGCATCCGCCCCCGTCGCGATGCGGATGAGGCTCTGCCTCGGCGCGAGCCCGGTCGGGTCGACGACGAACCACTCCCCGTCGATCATCACCTCGGCGACGGCGTGGAAGTCGGGCGGCTGCAGGCCCGGCGCGTAGACGCCGACGTAGCGCGCGGGGACGCCCGCAGCGCGGGCGAGGCCGATCATCACGTGGGCGTAGTCGCGGCACATGCCGCCGCTCTTGCGGATCGCGTCGACCGCGGTGTCGTCGATCTCCGACAGCGACGGCGAGTAGGTGAAGCCGCGCGCGATCCAATTCCGCATTGCCGCGATCTGCTCGTGGCCGCTCGCGCGACCGAAGCGCTCGTCGACGAAGCCGCGCAGCGCGCTCGCCTCGACGTAGCGCGAGTCGTCGAGGTAGCGCGCCGGGTCGCCCTCGTCGATGGGCCGTTCGAGCCCCGAGACGGTCGACCGGATCTCGACCTCGAGCTGCCCCGCGGGCGCGGTGAAGACGAGCTCGCGGGTGTCGTGCTGAGCGGGCTGGATGCGCCACTCGACGGGCGCCCCGTCGACGGTGACGTCGATGCGGTCGTCGGATGCGTAGGCCGCGGCGGGCAGGACGAGGAGCGTGACGTCGGTCTCACCCACGAGCGACATCGAGAAGGTGGCGTGGGTGGTGCGCATTGCACCGATTCTCCCACACCGCCTCTCGAGGCCGACGGTCAGGGAGCCGGGACTGCCCCCGCCTGCAGCGCGTAGAGGCTGCCCGTGATCTCGACCGTCTGGAGCGCCTCGTCCTCCTGGTTGGGCTCGAACGCAGCGGCCGAGATCGACACGATCCGCGAGCCCATTTGCAGGCGGTGCAGGAAGTCGGCGAGTCGAGCGCGCTCGCCCTCCGCCTTCACCGCGAACTGCGCGACCGCGAGGTTGTGCTCGCCGATCAACGGATCGGTGTAAGGCATCGGCGCGTCGGCCGCAGGATCACCCGTCGGCGCGGCCGCCTGGGCGTCGGCCTCCCCCTCGGCTGCCTCGCCCTCTGCGGGGGGCGCGGCCTGCTGGGCCGACGGATCCGCGGCCGGCGGCACGTAGGGGACTGCATCGACGGTGCTCATGCCGGTCAGGACCACTCCCGCCTCAGCGGCGTAGCCCTGCACCTGCCGCATGAACGCGGTGTAGTCGAGGTCGCTCGGGATGCCGTCGGCGAGCTGCTCGCGCGCGGCGGTGATCTCGGGCATGCGCGTCGCCTCCTGCTCGAGCGCGACGATGCGGATCTCATGCAGGCCGTTCTGCTGCTCGACGGAGGCGAGATCGTCGCGCGCGCGGCTCGCTGCCGTGAGGTCGGGCGAGATGACGCCGAACCATACGCCCGCGATGACACCCGCGGCGACGAGCGCCGCCCCGATGCTCCAGAGCCGATCGATCCCGTTCACGGCTGCACCCCCTCGCCGCTCGCGCCGGCCTCAACCCGCCCGTCAGCCACGCCGTGCTCGGAGGCCTCGGCGGCCGGGAACCGGCTCGCGTACGCGCCCTCATCGAGGTGGACCACGAACGTCGTCTCGAAGTAGCCCTCGGGCTTGAGCTCCGACAGCGGCACCTGCGCGTCGACGAAGCCCGTCAGACCGCCCATGAGGTCGACCACATCAGGGACGGTCAGCATCGCCGGGCTGCGGACGATGCACGTGACCGTCGCGACGCGTGCGCCCTGCAGCGGGTCGGCCGGTTGCGCGAGACCCGCCATGGGTGAGCTGCCCGTCACCTCGAGGCTGTGCAGCACCATGTCGGCAGGCATCGCCGCCTCGATGCCAGAGACGAACACCTGCCAGTCGATCTCGGTGCCGGTCGCGACCCTGCGAGCCGCCTCGCGCTCCTCGATCTCGGTCTGCGCCGCCACGATGTCGGCGAACTCGGCCTGCCGTGCGATGAGCGACGCGGTGCGCTCCTGCTCGAGGGCGAGCTCGACCTCCGCGCTGAGCGCCTGGTACTTCGCGGCGGCACTCGCGCCGCCGCTCGCGACCATGAGCAGTACCGCGACCGCGACGATCCCGCGACGGATGCCTCGGCTCCGGCGCGCGGCGCCGACCTCAGGCGGCAGGAGCTCGGCTGCGGGAGGGCCGCCGAGGAGCAGCTGTGGGGCGTCGCCGCCACCGCCGATCGTCATGCCGAAGACCTTCATGCTGCGCTCCTCATCGCGAGCCCGAGCGCGACCGCGGCTCGGTTGCCCTCGGTGGTGAGTCGATCGCGATCGCGATCCCGCGTCTGCAGCGGCGCGATGGGATCGCCCCACTCGATCGGCAAGCGCATCACCTCGCCGAGCGCGCCCGCGAAGCCTCCGAGGCTCGTGCCGTCGCCGGTCAGCACAACGCGGCGCACCGGGAGGTCGGGACGGGCGGTGGCGAAGTAGGTCACGGTGTTGCGGACGCCGGTGACGAGCTCGCCGGTGACCTCGCGGATCGCCTCGACGAGGGGCTGGTCGTGCGGTGCGAAGCCGCCCAGAGCCAGCCCCAGCGCCCGCTTCGCATCTTCGGCGACGGGGCGTTCCAGCCCGAGTCGGGCGTTGAGCGTCTGCGTGACCTCGTCGCCTCCCGAAGGGATGATCCGCACGAATTGGGGCACGCCCGAGCGAGCGATCACGACGGTGGTGGTGTGGGCCCCGACATCGACGATGGCGATGGCGTCGCCATCACCGACCCGCTGCGGCAGCGCGCGCGTGAGCGCGAACGGCACGAAGTCGACGGACTCCGTCTCGAGCTTGGCCTTCCGCAGCGCCTCGATCGTCGTCAGCACGACATCCTTCACCGCCGCGATCAACAACCCGTGCACCTGACCGTTGCCGGCGTCGGCGATCGGGTAGAAGTCGAGGATCGCCTCGCTCGTCGCCACCGGCAGCAGGTCCTGCACCTGGAACGGCAGCGACTCGCGGATGAGCGTCAGCGGCGCAGCAGGCACGGTGAGCTCACGCGCGAGCACGCGGTCGTTGCCGACGCCGACGACGACGCGCCGGGTCGTGAACCTCCCGCGCTTCCAGAGCTCCTTGAGCGCGCCGGTGACGACGTGCGGCTCGACGATCTCCCCGCGAGTGACCGCTCCCGGCGGGAGCGCGATCGAGTGGTAGCGCGAGAGCGTCGCGCCCTTGCTTGAGCGCACGACTTCCGCCGCGCGGATCGCGGTCGCGCCGATGTCGATGCCGACGATGCTGGTGCCCATCGGGTCCTCCTATCCGAGTCCAACGATGTGCAGGTACCCGAGCCAGATCGGCTTGCCTGCGAAGACGGCGAGCGCGGCCCCCGCGAGCATCCACGGCCCGAACGGGATGCCGCTGCCGCGGCCCGCGCGGCGCAGCAGCACGAGCACGACGGCGTATGCACCGCCGAGCAGGAACGCGCCGAATCCGCCTACGGCGAGTTCACCCCACCCGAGCCAGCCGAGTGCGAGTCCGAGGAGTCCCGCGAGCTTGACGTCGCCGAGCCCCATGCCCTGCGGATACGCGAACGCCATCGCGAAGTACGCGGAGAACAGGATCGCGGCGCCGGCGACCGCGCGGAGCAGCGAGCCCCAGTCCGCTGTCGACGCGGCCGCGACGAGCAGCAGCACTGCCACCACCGGGTATGACGGCAGCACGATCGCGTCGGGCAGCCGCTGGGTGTCGATGTCGATCCACGCGAGCGCGACGCCGACTCCCGCGAGGACCGCGAAGGCCAGCGTCTCGGCGATCGGCCCGAGTGCCGACGGCAGCGGGAGGTCGAGGGCGACCCACGGTGCGAACCGCAGCGCGACGGCGGTGAAGACGACGCCCGTCAGCAGCTCGATGAGCGGGTAGCGCGGCGAGATGCGCGCGCTGCAGTCGCGACAGCGGCCGCGCAGCAGCAGCCAGCTGAGCACGGGGACGTTGTCGAACGGCCGGATCTGCACGCCGCACCCGCCGCACGAGCTCGGCGGGCTCACGACCGAGCGGCCGGCGGGCACGCGGAAGATGACGACGTTGAGGAACGAGCCGATGAGCAGCCCGAATCCGCCGGTGAGCGTCGCGGTTGCAGCGATCATCGGTAGTTCCCCTCCGCGTCGATCGCCGGCTCCGTCTCGATCCACGTGGAGACGCCGTACGCCGAGGTCACGGGCGAGAGGAAGTGGGGCGGCGAGCGGAATCGCAGTCGCGGGTCGTAGACGTAGTTCTTGTCGTAGCCGCTGTTCTGCGCGACGACACCTCGGAAGGCCTGCGCGATGGACCCGCGTACGGTGAGTTGGCCGCTCCTGCTGCCCGACACACCGGTGTTCTGGACGGCGAAGCTGCGCAGCGAGAGGATCGCCGCCTCGATGGTGATGTTGGGTGACGTCGGACCGCTCGTCGTGCAGCTCCCCCACCAGTTGCAGGTCTGCGTGACGGGGTTCCGCACGTAGACCATGTTGTTGCCGATGAGCCCGAGCATGTCGTCGTCGCGGTCTGCGTAGCGGGTGTTGCCCGTGACGTAGACGAAGTTCTCGGCGGCGAGCGTCACCTGCCCGTCGAGCGTGCCCTGCACGAAGATGTCGCCGCTATGGCAGTCGTAGGGCGCGACGCCGTCGATCGCCGCCGGCGGCCGCTCGTTCGCGGTCGGGTAGCCGACACCGTTGCCGCTCGCGCAGTTCGACGGTCGCGCACGGTAGTTCGGGTCCGAGCTCGTCGACGGCACGTTCTGCACGTAGACCGCGCCGCCATCGGGCACGGCGACGCGGGCACCGCTCGACGAGGCCAACTGGCTCAGCGTGCCGCACGACGTCGGTGCGGCCGGCGACTGCCCGGGGCGCGTCGCCCTCGTCAGCGGCGAGCGCACGGTCATGGTGCCGTCGGCGTTGAGCTGGATGCTCGTCGGGCCCGTGTAGACGCATCCCGTCTCGAGCGCAGCAGTGCGGATCTCGGAGTTCGTCTCCGGCATCGCGAGCACGGGGAGGTAGGACGGCGAGTTGCCGCGCTGCGGGTCGCGGACCTCGAAGGTCGGCGCCCCGCCCGTCGTCTCGCACCGGTAGCGCGCGCCGCTCGAGGGGTTCCAGGCCGTCGTCACGGCACCCTTGAAGGTCGCGCCGCAGGCGTAGATGATGTCGTTCGAGTGCACCTGGCCGTTGACGACGTCGCCCGAGGCGAAGTGGATGTTGCCGCAGCTCGAGGGGCGCGCGGGCGTCGACCAGGCGTAGCGGTAGCAGTCGCTGCCCGAGCGCGTCACGGCCGGGTCCTGGATCTCCATGTCCGTGAAGTACAGGTAGTGCACGAAGCCCGATTGGCGCAGATCGGCGACGACCGTGCGCGTCTCGTCCCCGACCCTCCCGGTGCTGCGGAGCCGCAGGATGCCCTGGCTGTAGTACTCGGAGGCGTCGACCTCGTAGCGGAAGCTCGCAGTCGAGTCGGCACCAGGGACGGCACCCCACGAGCCGTCGAAGCCGAACGCCGGGTTCGATCGGTCCTCGAGCAGCACGCTCGCCTGGCTGAACTCAGCCGAGGGGTCGCCGTAGCGCACGTAGTCGGGATTCTCCGCGAGCCGGCTCTGGTACTCCTCGACACCCGCGTACGCGGCAGCGAGCGCGCCGTTCCAGTCGACGTCGTCGCGGGCGTAGCGAGCACCGCCGACGACGAAGACGACGGCGGTCGCGAGCAGGCCCGCGACGAGCGCGCCGATGCCGATGACGACGATGAGGGCCGCTCCGCGCTCTCGGTCGTCGATTCTTGTGCGCACGGTGCGTCGGGTCATGGGGTCGTCCCCGTCCTCGTCAGATCCAGGTTCCGCAGCGAGATCTCGGTGCGCAGTGCGGCGGGCTGCGCGGCGGAACTCCCGTGCGTCTGCACGACGAGGTCGACCCGCACCGCCGCAACCTCGCGCCGCTCCGCCTCCGTGAGCGCCCGGCTCGGCAGCAGCGTCCCGTTCGCGCGCACGAAGGCGAAGGCCGAGGCCGCGGTGACGTCGTGCGCGAGCACGCGCCGGCTCGTGGGAGTCGTGTCGTAGACCCAGAGCCCGCCCGACTTGCGAGGAGCGAAGCGCGTCTCGACGAGCTCACCGCGGGCCGTGTCGATCGTGAGCACGACCCGCGCGGGCCCCTCGTCGGTCGACTCGACGCCGACGTAGGACTGCAGCGTCACGGTGCGGGGCTCCGCGACCGAAAACACCGGGGCCTGCTGCCACGAGCTCGCCTGCGTGATCTCTGTGCCTGACCGGATGACTCGCGAGACGTGCTGCATCGCGAGCGCGGCACGGTTCGAGCTGTCCTGCTCGGACTCCTGCCGCGCGAACGTCTGCGAGAGCGTGACGACGAGCACGGTCACGAGCGTCGTCACGATCGCGAGCAGCGACATCGCGACGACCATCTCGATGAGCGTCATGCCGCGGTCGGAGGCGCGCGTGTGCCGACTCATGGTCTCGGCCCGGGTGTGGGGCTCGGCGAAGGCGCCGGCGTGGGCGTTGGGGTGGGAGCCGGCGTCGGCGTCGGGCTCGGGGTGGAGCTGGGCGTGGGCGTGGGCGTCGGCGCGACGGCCGGCTCTCGCGGATCGAGCGTGACCGTCGAGCTGCTGCGCTGCTCCCCGCGGGTCACGGGCGTCACCGCGACGTTCGAGCCACCGGAGGTGTGGAAGCGCCAGGTGCCGTAGGGCACCGCGAGGATCGTGCCCGCCGGCAGGGTGGTGCTGCCGAAGCTGAGTTGCGCATGGGCATCACAACCGGGATCGCCGGCTCGTCCCGCGGCGACGGAGGCGCGCAGATTGCTCGTGCTGCTCGACAGCCGCACGAGCCCCGTCGGCACTCCGAGCGCCGCCGTCGTGCCGGGCTCGGCGGCGGTGCCGACGCCGCTGCCGGCCGCGAGGTCGACGCCGCCCGCAGTGCCCTCGAGCCACGCGCTCGGATCGACGGCGTCGCACTGCGCGCCGCCCGATTGGCGGAACTCGCCGGCGAAGACTCGGTACGTCACACGCGGGTGCACGCGGACGCTCTGAGCGACTGAGGTGCTCGGCAGCGTGACGGTCTTGAAGCCGTAGGTGCTCAGCAGGGTGAGCGGCATGGCGTTGGGGAGGCGCACGGTCGTGCCGGGCGCGAGGGTGAGGGCGAAGGTGCCGGCGAGGTCGTACTGGAGGACGATGCTCGTTGAGGAGCCGGCCTGCACGCTCACGTCGCGCTGCCGCGGGGTCTCCTCGAGGATGCCGGTGTAGCCACTCTTCGAGACGGAGACCTCGTAGGTGCCGCGCGGCACCTGCAGCACGTAGGCGCAGCCCTGCGCGTCGGTGTCGGCGTAGAGGCCCGAGACGCCGCCGCTCGTGGGCGTGAGCGTCACGCGAGCGCTCGGCACGCCGGCGCCGAGCGAGTCGATGACCGAGACGAGCACGGTGCCCTTCGAGGGATCGTTGATGCGCTCGGCGGGGTTGACGATGGTGTCGGCTCGCACGGGCTCGGCACCCGGTCGCATGTTGCCCCACGTGACCGTGACGTGGACGCGCTTGAAGCGCAGGCTCCCGCCGCCGGCGCCGCACGCGGCGTCGGAGGCGGTGTCGGCGACCCACGCGGTCTCGCGCACGACGCGGAAGACGGTGCCGTTGAGCGTCACGTCCCGAGCGGTATCGAGCAGCTGGAAGATGTCGGGCGTGTCGTGCGCGAGGTCGATCTCGGCCGCCGCGAGGTTCGCCGCGACGTGCTGCGCCTGCGAGTGGCGCGAGGTGGAGAGGACCTGCAGGAGGGAGGAGAGCACCATGGTCGAGAGGATCGCGAAGACGAACATCGCGACCATTACCTCGATGAGCGTCATGCCGCGGTCGCCGCTGGCGGCGATGCGGACCCGCTCTCGGAGGCTGCCCATGGTGCTCTCCTCTCTACCGTTTTCCCGCGGGGCCGAAACACCCCACGAGGGGGTTTATGGCGTGGTCGGCCAGGCCTGCAGGCCGCCGGCGTTGCTGTCGTACGTGAGGTCCACGGTCAGATCGTTGTGGTCAGCGCTGATCGTGAAGTTGCGACCCACCGGCGAACCAGTCGCAGCGAGCGTGTAGGTCGTGGTTGCGGAGGACGGGCGGAAGCCGGGGTATCGAGCCGTAACTGCCGTGCCGGCGAGATCGGTACCGGTGAGCATGCCGGAGTACGAGCCGTTGTTCGCCACGCTCTCGGTCTCGATCGCGAGCGCGAGGTTCTTCAGGTCCGACTCGACCTCGGCACGCCACGCGGCCTCGCGCTGGTTCAGGAAGACGGGGATCGCGATGCCGGCGAGGATGCCGATGATGATGACGACGACGAGGAGCTCGACGAGGGTGAAGCCGCGCTGCGACTTGCCCTCCTCCTGCAGCATTGCGCGGCGGTCGCCGAGCAGCTGAAGCATCTTCTGCATGATGGGGGGTTCCTTACTTGTTGGGGTTGGGACAGGGGAAGGGATACGTGAGGGACGAGCGGATCAGTTGATCTGCTCGAAGATGGAGAAGACGGGCATGTAGAGGGCGATGATCATGCCGCCGATGAGTGCGCCGACGCCCGCGATGAGGATCGGCTCGATGATCGAGGTCATCTGCGCCGTCGTGGACTCGATGTCGCTGTCGTAGGAGTCGGCGATCTTCGAGAGCATGAGCTCCATCGAGCCGGCGTCCTCGCCGACCGCGACCATCTGCACGACCATCGGCGGGAAGACGGGCTCGAGCGCGAGCTGCTCGGCGACCGGTCGGCCCTCGCGGACGGCGTCGGCGATGCGGTTCGACGCCTGCAGGATGACGCTGTTGCCCGAGATCTCGCCGACGACCTGCAGCGCGAGCACGATCGGCACGCCGGCCTTGAGCAGCGCCGCGAAGTTGCGGGTGAAGCGCGCGAGCGCGATCTTCCGCAGCAGCTCGCCGAAGACGGGGAGCTTCAGCAGCGCCGGGTCGAGCACCGCCCGCACTTCGGGCGCGTGCTTGTTCTTGCCCCACCAGACGCTGAAGGCGATCGCCGCGATGAAGAGCAGCGGGCCGAGCCACACCATGTTCGCCGAGATGGTGACGAGGATCTGCGTCGGGAGCGGCAGCGCTCCCCCGAGGTCGGAGAACATGCCCTCGAAGATCGGCACGATGAACCAGATCATCGCGATGACCGCGACGATCGCCATGCCGACGACGACGATCGGGTAGGCCATCGCCGACTGCACGGTGCTCTTGAGCTTGACCTCCTTCTCGAAGGCCGTCGCGACCGCTTCGAGCGCGTCGTCGAGGAAGCCGCCCGTCTCGCCCGCGGCGATGAGGTGGATCATGAGCGGCGGGAAGACGTTCCGGTGCTTGCCGAACGCCTGCGAGAGCGTGCCACCGGTCTCGATGTCGCCGCGCACCTCGGTGAGCACCTTCGCGAGCGTCTTGTTCTCCGTCTGCTCCGAGAGGATGTGCAGGGTGCGCAGCAGCGACAGTCCGGCGCCGATCATGGTCGACATCTGCCGCGCCATGACCGAGAGGTCCTTGAGCTTGACGGCTTGGCCGAAGCTCAGGTTGATCTCGCGGTTGAGGCCCGTGCCCACCGCCGACTCGTCGACGCTCACGGGCGAGAGGCCCATGTCGCGCATGCGCGTGAGCGCCGCCGCTTGCGTCGGCGCGTCGAGCTTGCCCTTCACGAGCTTGCCGTCGCGCTCCCGGCCCTTGTAGGCCCACGTCTTCGTCGAGGTCATCGCTGCCCCCTCGAGAAGGAGTCGCCGAAGTCGACGCCCGTGTCGAGCGCGGGCGCCATGCCGCCGGTCGCGAGCATGCCGCGCAGCTCGTCGACGTTGTGCGCCTTCTCGCGCGCCGCATCCTCTTTGATGACCCCGCGGTTCACGAGGTCGGCGAGGTGCTGGTCGAGCGTGCGCATGCCGAGCGAGCCGCCCGACTGCAGGGCGCTGCCGATCTGGTGGATCTGGCCCTCGCGGATGAGGTTCGAGACGGCCGAGGTCGCGATGAGGATCTCGCTCGCGGCGACGCGGCCCTTGCCGCTCGCGCGCGGCACGAGCGTCTGGCAGACGATGCCCTGCAGGGTCGCGGCGAGCTGCGCCCGCACCTGGCCCTGCTGGTGCGGCGGGTAGACGTCGATGATGCGGTCGATCGTCTGCGCCGCCGACTGCGTGTGCAGCGTCGCGAAGACGAGGTGACCGGTCTCGGCGGCGGTGAGGGCGACCGAGATCGTCTCGAGGTCGCGCATCTCGCCGACGAGGATGACGTCGGGGTCCTGGCGCAGCACGTGCTTGAGCGCCGCCGCGAACGAGTGGGTGTCGTGCCCGACCTCGCGCTGGTTGACGACCGCCTTCTTGTGCTGGTGCATGAACTCGATCGGGTCCTCGACCGTCACGATGTGCTCCGCGCGCGTGCGGTTGATGAGGTCGATGAGCGCCGCGAGCGTCGTCGACTTGCCCGAGCCGGTCGGGCCGGTGACGAGCACGAGCCCGCGCGGCAGGGTCGCGAAGCGCGTGATGCCCTGGGGCAGGTCGAGCTCCTCGACCGTGCGGATGCGCGTGGGGATGAGGCGGAAGGCCGCGCCCCGCGCGGAGCGCTGCTGGTAGATGTTGACGCGGAACCGCGCCTCGGCGCTCAGGTCGTAGGCGAAGTCGAGTTCGAGCTCCTGCTCGAAGATCTCGCGCTGCTCCGGCGTCATGATCGCGGTGAGCGCGGCCTGCACCCGGGCGGCCGACCATACGCCGTACTCCTCGAGCGGCAGGAGCTTGCCGTCCAGGCGCATCGTCGGATGCGCATCCGCCGTCACGTGCAGGTCGGAGGCGCCGGCGCGCACGACGGTCTCGAGGGCGAGCAGCAGGTCGCCGTCGGTGCCGGTCGGGGTCGGGAACTCGGGCGCTGCCGCGGCCGGTGCCGCCGACTGCGCCCACTGCTGGCGCAGCGCCGCGCGCGTCGGCACGCCCTGGACGTCGATGCTCATACGATCACCCGCTGCACTTCCTCGACCGTCGTGAGGCCGAGGGTCGCCTTCTCCCACGCGTCCTGCCGCAGCGAGCGCATGCCCTGCTGCGAGGCGACGCGCGCGACGTCGGAGGTCGAGGCGCGCTCGACCGTGAGCCGCTCGATCTCCTCCGAGACGGTCATGACCTCGTGGATCGCGATGCGGCCGCGGTAGCCGGTGCCCGAGCAGTGGGTGCACCCGACGGCGCGGTGCACGCCGAGCTGGCCGGTGACCTCGAAGCCCATCGCGGCGAACTGCTCGGCGCCGCGCAGGTCGGGCTCCTTGCAGCGGTCGCAGAGCCGGCGCGCGAGGCGCTGGGCGACGACGCAGTCGAGGGCCGAGCCGACGAGGAAGGGCTCGATGCCCATCTCGGTCAGTCGCGTGACGGCGCTCGGGGCGTCGTTCGTGTGCAGGGTCGAGAGCACGAGGTGGCCCGTGAGCGACGCCTCGATCGCGATCTGCGCCGTCTCGTGGTCGCGGATCTCGCCGATGAGCACGACGTCGGGGTCGGAGCGCAGGATCGAGCGCAGCGCGGCGGCGAAGGTGAGGCCCGCCTTCGCGTGCACCTGCACCTGGTTGACCCCGGGCATCCGGTACTCGACCGGGTCCTCGACGGTGATGACGTTGACCTCGGTGCGCGCGACGGCGTTGAGGGTCGTGTAGAGCGTCGTCGACTTGCCGGATCCCGTGGGCCCGGTGACGAGGATCATGCCGTAGGGCTTCTTGTACGACGCCTGGTAGCGCTCGAAGTTGTGCGGCAGCAGGCCGAGGTCGGAGAGCTGCAGCTGCGTGCCGCCGGTGTCGAGGATGCGCATGACGACCTTCTCGCCCCACACCGTCGGCAGCGTCGCGACGCGGAGGTCGACCTTGCGGCCGCCGTGCATGACCGACATGCGGCCGTCCTGCGGGCGGCGGCGCTCGGCGATGTCGATGTCGCTCATGATCTTGAGCCGGGAGATGATGCCCTGCTGCATCGTCTTCGGAGCCGACTGCATCTCGTGCAGCACGCCGTCGACGCGGAAGCGCACGCGCACCGACGACTCGCCGGGCTCGATGTGGATGTCGCTCGCGCGGTCCTGCACGGCCTGGTTGACGAGCAGGTTGACGAAGCGCACGATCGGGGCGTCCTCGTCGGCCGCGTCGGCCATGCCGAAGCCGAAGGGGTCGGCGGCGGCGGCCTGCTCCTGCTCCTCCTGGATCGTGGAGGTGATGTCGCTGAGCTCGGAGTCGGCGCGGTGGAAGCGGTCGATCGCCGCGAGCAGGTCGCCGCGCTCGGCGACGACGGGCTCGACGGCGAGGCCGGAGGCCTGACGCACGTCGTCGATCGCGAGCACGTCGGCGGGGTCGGTCATCGCGACGACGAGCCGGCCCTCCTCGTGGGCGACGGGGAGGAGGATGTGCCGGCGCGCGATCGCGCTCGGCACCCGGGAGACCGCGACGCGGTCGACGTTCAACTCGCTCACGACGACGAACGGCAGGCCGGCCTGCTCGGCGCGCACTCGCGCTGCCTGGGCGCCGGTGATGGTGCCGTCCTCGACGAGGGCGCGGATGGCCCCCTCGTCGTCGAGGCCGGCGGCGAGCAGCTGGTCGCGGCGAGCTATCGAGAGCTCGCCGCGACGAGCCAGCAAGTACGTCAGCGACGCCATGGCGTCCGCGCCTTCTTGCGCGCCGAGCGGCCGGCGCAGAGCGCATCGACCGCACACGACTGTGCGTACATCTTCAGGGACCTTCGTGACAGGGCCTTGGAGCTGGGGGCTCCGGTGCTGGGGTGCTTCGATCGATCCTGGGGAGATCGACTGCGGTGAGCGTGGCACACGGATTGCTCGGCACGCAACATTCGGGATGCTCAAGGAAACCTCAGGGAAGTGGTGCTCCCTCAGCATTCGTGCGCATCAGGCACGTTCGGCTTGACCGGCTTGCGCGCCGCGCGCAGACTTGCGACGCCGTCGCGCCCGCGGCGGCACCGTACCGACGGAGCACGACTGCGCGTCCGATCCGGCCGTGCCCCAGTGGGCGGGTCGACGCGCACGAGCTGCCGATCCTCGCCCCAGTGAGGTCCCCATGTCCCCGACAGCCCCGACAGGCGCCGACGATGAGCCGATGCTCGGCCTTCGCGAGCGCAAGAAGCGCCTGACCCGACGCACGATCGCCGAAGCAGCCTTCGAGCTCACGCTCGAGCGCGGCCTCGACGGCGTGACGATCGACCAGATCGCCGAGCGCGCCTTCGTCTCGCCGCGCACCGTGTCGAACTACTTCCCGTCCAAGGAGGCCGCGGTGCTCGCGGTCGACGGCCACGCCCCGCTCGACCTGCTGCACGGCATCGAGGCTCGGCCGGCCGACGAGCCGCCCCTGCAGTCGCTGCGCGAGACGCTCGTCGCCCACATGCGCGGCATGAGCAGGGCCGAGGCGAAGGTGCTCCGGCGGCGCGAGGAGCTCATCGACCGACACCCATCGCTGCAGCTGCAGCGCGCGGCGCAGTACGACGCGTTCGAGGATGCGGTGCGAGCGCTCGTCGCGGAGCGCGCGGGCCTCGACGCGGAGGCCGACCGCTACCCGAGGCTCGTCGCCGGCGCGGCGAGCACGGCGGTCAAGACCGCGATGCGGATGTGGATGCTCGGGGACGGCGGGGCGACCGAGATCGCCGAGCTCGTCGACCAGGCGTTCCACGACCTCGAGGCGGGTCTGACCTCAGCCGACTGAGCCGGCGGTCGGGGGCAGCGTCGCCTCGGTGGTAGATTGATCGACGCTGCCTCGCGCAGCCCGGCCCCCATAGCTCAGGGGATAGAGCGTCTGCCTCCGGAGCAGAAGGCCGCAGGTTCGAATCCTGCTGGGGGCACCGACAGCCGCTGTCGAAGCAACACACACCCCGCGCCCCCGCAACACACGGCCGGCGCATCGGGTCGCCAGGACGAAAGCACGTAGGGTTTGCCGCATGGGACGACCTCGCCTCCACGATGAGCACTTGCGCCAGCGGTTGCTGGAGGCGGCCACGGATCTGATGGCGGTCGAGGGCCCCGATTTCTCGCTGCGCCCGCTCGTCGCGTCGGTCGGCACCTCGACCTCGGCGGTCTACTCGCTCTTCGGCTCGCGCGGCGAGCTCGTCGAGGCGATCACCGTCCGCGCAGCCCGCTCCTTCGTCGACGCGCAGCACGCGGTCGAGGCCGAGGCGCCCGCGGAGCTCATCCCCGCCCTCGCGCACGCGATGCGCGCGTGGGCGCGCGAGCACGCCGCGATGTTCCAGGTCGTGTTCGGCCGCAGCGAGGACTCCCCCGCCGTCGACGAGGCGCGCGAGAGCACGACCGACCCGCTGCTGCACGCCGTCACCGCCGCGATCGACGCCGGGACGCTGCACGGCGACCCGGTGACCACGACGCGCACGATCTTCGCCGGCGTGCACGGCTTCATCACCCTCGAGCTGCTCGGCCTCTACCCAGCCGAGCAGGCTGACGCGCTCTTCGAGGCGCTGCTCGCGGCCATCTGGCGCAGCTGGACCTCGCCCGAGGTGGAGAGCGCGGTCGCCTGACCCTTGCCGCACATACCCCTCGGGGGTATGATCGTCGCATCATGATCGACCACTCGGCACCCGGCTACACGGCCGACAAGGATGCGCTCCTCAAGCGCCTGCGTCGCGCCGAGGGCCAGGTGCGCGGCGTCGCGCGCATGGTCGACGAGGACGCCTACTGCATCGACATCCTCACGCAGGTGTCGGCGGCGACGAAGGCGCTCGAGACGGTCGCCCTCCAGCTGCTCGAGGACCACCTCGCGCACTGCGTCGCCGAGGCAGCCGAGCGCGGCGGCCCCGTCGCGCAGGAGAAGCTGAGCGAGGCGAGCGCCGCGATCGCGCGCCTCGTGCGGTCGTGACCCCGATCCCCCTCCCCTAGGAAGGCAACCCATGCTGCAGAACATCGAGATCATGTCGACCCCCGCCGACGCCGACGCGCAGGCGCAGGCCGGCGGCTGCTGCGGCGGCGCATGCCACGCGCCCGCACCCGTTGCCGACGGCGCCGTCTCGCAGTCCTTCGAGGTCGAGGGCATGACGTGCGGCCACTGCGTCTCGTCGGTCACCGAGGAGCTCTCGGGCCTCGCGGGCGTCGAGGGCGTCGAGGTCGAGCTCGTCCCCGGCGGCCGCTCGACGGTCACGGTGGCGTCGGATGCGGCGCTGCGGCTCGACGACGTGCGCGCGGCCGTGAGCGAGGCTGGCTACACGCTCGTCTGACCGAGGTCTTCGAGAGCGCCGGTCTTCCTGCGAGGGGCCGGCGCTCTCGCGTCGATGCGCCCGATCTCGATACGGCCCTGCGGGCCTACTCGATCGACGAGACAAAAATACCCCTGGGGGGTATAGTTGGCGCATGGCTGAAGCGCAGACGGTCGAGCTCGAGATCGGCGGCATGACGTGCGCGTCGTGCGCCGGCAGGATCGAGCGCAAGCTCGGCAAGCTGCCCGGCGTCGAGGCGAGCGTCAACTACGCGACCGAGGTCGCGCGCGTGACGCTGCCGAGCGGGATGAGCGTCGACGACGCGATCCGCACGGTCGAGCAGACCGGCTACACCGCCGCGCTCCCCGCGCCCGAGGCCGAGCGCGACGAGCACGGGACGCGCCTCGCGACGCGACTCATCGCATCCGCCGTGCTCGCCGTGCCCGTCGGCCTGCTCTCGATGATCCCCGCCCTGCAGTTCCCGGGGTGGCAGTGGGTCGCGCTCGTGCTCACGCTGCCCGTCGCCGTGTGGGGCGCGTGGCCGTTCCACCGCGCGGCCGCGATCAACCTGCGCCACGGCGCCGCGACGATGGACTCGCTCATCTCGCTCGGCGTGATCGCCGCGCTCGGCTGGTCGCTGTGGGCGCTCGTGCTCGGCGACGCCGGCCGCATCGGCATGCGCATGGAGATGTCGTGGTTCGGCGGGCACGGTGACGAGCTCTACCTCGAGGTCGCCGCGCTCGTGACGGTCTTCCTGCTCGCGGGCCGGCTCATCGAGTCGCGCGCGAAGCGCTCCAACCAGCAGGCGATGCGCGCGCTCGCGCGCCTGGGCGCGAAGGAGGTCACGCGCATCGGCGAGGCGGGCGACGAGCGCATCCCGGTCGGGCAGCTCGCGGTGGGCGACCGCTTCCGCGTCGTGCCGGGCGAGAAGATCGCGACCGACGGGGTCGTCGTCGAGGGCGCCTCGGCGATCGACGCGTCGCTGCTCACCGGCGAGTCGCTGCCCGTCGAGGTGACGGCTGGCAGCGAGGTCGTCGGCGCGACGATCAACGGCCACGGCATGCTCGTCGTCGAGGCCCGTCGCGTCGGCGCCGACACCGAGCTCGAGCGGATCGCCTCGCTCCTGCGCCGCGCGCAGGACGGCAAGGCCGACGTGCAGCGGCTCGCCGACCGCGTCTCGCAGTGGTTCGTGCCCGCGGTGCTCGTGCTCGCGCTCGCCGCGCTCGTCGGCTGGATCGTGCTGACGGGCGACGTCGCCGCCGCCTTCACCGCCGCCGTCGCGACGCTCATCATCGCGTGCCCGTGCGCGCTCGGCCTCGCGACGCCCACGGCGCTGCTCGTCGGCACGACCCGCGGCGCCGAGCTGGGCGTGCTCATCCGCGACGCTCGCGTGCTCGAGTCGAGCCGCGGCATCTCGGCGATGCTCGTCGACAAGACCGGCACCGTCACCGAGGGGCGGATGCGCGTCGAGGGCGTCGTCGCGGCTGCCGGTGAGGACGCCGACGAGGCGCTCCGCATCGCGGCCGCCGTCGAGCGTGCGAGCGAGCACCCGATCGCGCGGGCGATCGCGGCCGCGGCGCCGGACGCGCCGGTCGCGAGCGACGTGCGCGCCGCCCAGGGCGCTGGCGTCGTCGGCGTCGCCGAGGGCCGGGCCGTGCAGGTCGGCAAGCCCGCGTGGCTCGCCGACGACTGGGGCGTGGCGATGCCGCGCGAGCTCGCGGATGCGTTCGAGCGCTTCGAGGCGCAGGGCGCGACCGCGCTCGCGGTCGCGTGGGACGGCCGCATGCGCGCCGTGATCGGCGTGCGCGACACCGTGAAGGCGACGAGCCGCGCCGCGGTCGAGCGGCTCGCGGGCCTCGGCGTCGAGGTCGTCATGCTCACGGGCGACCACGAGCGCGCCGCCCGCACCGTCGCCGACGAGGTGGGGATCGAGCGCGTCATCGCCGGCGTGAGCCCCGCCGAGAAGGTCGACGCCGTGCGCGCCGAGCAGTCCCGGGGCGCGAAGGTCGCGATGGCTGGCGACGGCGTGAACGACGCCGCCGCGCTCGCCGCCGCCGATCTCGGGCTCGCGATGGGCACCGGCACCGACGCGGCGCAGCAGGCCGCCGACATCACGCTCGTGCACGGCGACCTCGCCGGCGCCGCCGACGCGATCGCGCTCTCCCGCCGCACGCTCCGCACCATCCGCGGCAACCTCTTCTGGGCCTTCGCCTACAACGTGCTCGCGATCCCGCTCGCGATGGCGGGCATGCTGAGCCCGCTCATCGCGGGCGCCGCGATGGCCTTCTCGAGCGTCTTCGTCGTGCTGCACTCGCTCACGCTCCGCTGGTTCCGACCGACCGCGTGAGCGACGTGCGCGGCGCGCGATCCTGCCCTGGCGCGCCGTGTCCCCCATCGCTACGATCGGCGGCACTCGACGCCGCGGAGGCGTCGCGGCTCCTGCGGGGGTGACCATGGCGCGAGAATCGCGATCGGTCGACGGAGGCCGGTTCCTCGACCTGCCGGGCTTGCGGATGCACGTGGTCGAGGCGGGCTCCGGCACCCCGGTCGTGCTCGTGCACGGGTTCCCGCAGAGCTCGCGCGAGTGGGCGCGCGTCATGCCGCTCATCGAGCCGCACGCGCGGGCGATCGCGCCCGACCTGCGCGGCGCCGGCCGGAGCGAGGCGCCCGACAGCCCCTACCGGCTCGACACGATGTGCGGCGACCTCGTCGAGCTGCTCGACGCCCTCGGGATCGAGCAGGCAGTCGTGGTCGGGCACGACATCGGGGCGCTCGGCGCGCTCGCGCTCGCGATGGAGCACCCCGAGCGCGTCTCGCACCTCGTCGTGCTCTCGGTCCCGCCGATGTACGTGAAGCTCTCGCCCGCGCTGCTGCGCTCGGTGCGCCACCTCTGGTTCCAGTACGCGCTCGCGGTGCCGGGCCTCGGCGAGCGCCTCCTCGGCGGCGGCGAGCAGCGGCTGCCGCACTGGCTCTTCTCGACGTTCGCCGTCCACGGCGGACCGACCGAGCGCGACCGTGAGGCGTACGTCGCGCGGCTGCGCGAGCCTGACCGGGCGCGCGCAGCCTCCCGCACCTACCGCCAGCTCGTCGTGCCCGAGTTCCTGCGCATCGTGCGCGGCGGCTACCGCGACCGGCTGCCGACGATGCCGACGCTCGTGCTCTTCGGTGCCGACGACCCGGTGGTGCCGCGATCCGCGCTCGAGGGCCTCGACCGCCTCGCGCCGAGCATGCGCGTCGACGAGGTGCCGGGCGCCGGCCACTGGGTGGTCGACGAGGCGCCGGCCGACGTCGCCCGCCGCATCCTCGAGTTCGCCGAGCTCGCGCCGACGGCGTGAGCTCGGGCTCGGCTCAACCGGCCGACTGCTCGATCCGCACGAGGTTGCCGGCGGGGTCGCGCAGCGCGATGTCGCGCACGCCCCAGAACTGATCGGTCGGCTCCTGCACGATCTCGACGCCGTCGTGCGCGGCGGCCCGGTCGAAGACGCCCTCGAGGTCGCTCGTCCGCAGGTTGACGCTGCCGAGCTCGCCCTTCGCGAGCAGGGCGGCGACCGCTTCGCCGTCCTGCTCGGAGCGGCCCGCGCGCGGGTGGCTCAGGACGAGCTGGATGTCGGGCTGCGACTCGGGCGAGAGGGTCACCCAGCGGTAGCCCTCGTTCTCGACCTCGCTCGTGACCGTCATCCCGAGCACGTCGCGGTAGAACCCGACCGCCGCATCCGGGTCGTCGACGATCACGTGCACTGCGCTGATGGAGATGCTCATGCGCTCGAGGCTAGGGCCGGCATCGCGCGCCGCGCTTCTCGGAACCTGCTCGACGGGTCGCCCTTCCGCGGCCGGGTCAGCACCATCGCGAGGCAGCCCGGCATGCCCTCGAGCGCCTCGTGCTCGCGCGCGCGGTAGGCGCTCGGCGTCTCGCCCATGAGCTTCGTGAAGCTCGCCGAGAACGAGCCGAGGCTCGAGCACCCGACCTGCATGCACGCATCCGTCACCGACACGTCGCCCGTGCGCAGGAGCGCCGCCGCCCGCTCGATGCGGCGCGTCATGAGGTAGGCGTAGGGCGACTCGCCGTAGGCCTCGCGGAAGCGGCGGCTGAAGTGCGCTTGCGACATGAGCGCGGTGCGCGCGATCGCAGCGACGTCGAGCGGCTTCGCGAACTCGCGGTCCATGCGGTCGCGCGCGCGGCGCAGGCGCCCCAGCTCGTCGAGATCGGTCATGCGCTCGCTCACGACGGGAGCGCGCCGAGGAACTCGACCACTCGCCGGCGCACGCGGTCGCGGATGCGTCGCACCTCGTCGGTGCCGAGGCCCGCGGGGTCGTCGAAGTCCCACGCCTCGATGCGCTGGCCCGAGCGCAGGTCGAAGGGGTGCTCGATGAGCATCGTGATGATGACGTCGGCGGCGCGGGCGATGTCGTCGGTGACGGGCTTCGGGTAGCTCTCGGCGACCGGCACGCCGTCCTCCTCCATCACGTCGACGACCGTGCGGAGCACCTCGTCGGCGGGGTTGATGGCCGCCGAGAGCGCCTCGACCCGCCCGTCGCCGAGCGCGTTGAGGAAGGCGGCTGCCATCTGCGAGATGCCGTCGTTGCGGATCGACTCGACGAGCACGCGCACGGGCCGGCCCTCCGCGGTGCCGCCCTCCCCCGCGCCGTCGGCGACCTCGAGCGCACGCAGCCGGTCGGCGGCGAACTTGAGCGCGAGCGCCGGGAGGTGGGTGCGGGTGCGCGCCCCGCGCGCGAGCGTCGCGTGCGACTCGAAGACGATGCGCTCGATGAGGCGGGCGTCGAGCCGCGGATGCGCGTCGGCGAGGTACCGGGCGCCGCGGCGCAGGGTCTCGTCGGGCGAGTCGAGCCCGCCGGGTCGCTCGGTCATGTCGGCTCCTCCGGTCGACGTGGCTCCCTCAGGCTAGGCCTGCCGCGCGCCGCCGCTCAAGGCCCGCGCGCTGCCGCTCGGGCGGTCAGAGCGCGGGCGCGTGCCGCTCGAGGAACTCGTAGAGCTCGGCGTCGTCGACGCCCGGGTAGGTGCCCGACGGGAGCGGCGCGAGCGTGTGCTGGTGCATGCGCGCCGACGCCCACGAGCGGTGGCGCCACCGCTCCTGCAGACCGTCGCTCGGGCGGATGCAGCAGCGCTCGTCGGGGCACGTCGACACCTCGCGGAATGCGGTCTGCGCGCCGCGGAAGTACTTCGCGTCGTCGAAGCGCACGCCGAAGGAGATGGAGAACTCGCCGTCGGTGCCCGAGCCGGTCTGCGTCGAGCACCAGAAGGTGCCGTTCGGCGTGTCGGTGTACTGGTAGAACTCGGTCGTCCGGCTCGTGCGCTCGAACGCCGTGCGGGCCGCGAACTTGCGGCAGACGAGCTGCCCCTCGGCGTGGCCGGATGCGTCGACGGGCACGGGCAGGCCGTCGTTCTCGTAGACGCGCGAGAGCGAGCCGTCCTCCTGCACGCGCAGGAAGTGCACGCGCATGTCGAGGTCGGTCGTCGCGAGGTTCGTGAAGCGCATCGCGGCCGTCTCGTGCGTGACGCCGAACGCGTCGCGGAAGTCCTCGACCGCGAGGTTCCGCTCCTTCTTCGCCTTCCGCAGGTAGTCGACCGCGCGCGAGCGGGGCATGAGCGTCGCGGCGGCGAAGTAGTTGATCTCGAGCCGCTGCTGCAGGAACCGCTGGTAGTCCTGCGGCTCGTGGTGGCCGAGCAGCCGGTGGGCGAGCGCCTGCAGCGCCATCGAGCGCAGGCCGTGGCCGCCGGGGATCGACGCGGGCGGCAGGTAGATGCGGCCGTTCTCGAGGTCGGTGACCGAGCGCGTCGAGTGGGGCAGGTCGGTGACGTAGACGAGTTCGAAGCCGAGCCGCGCGGCGATCTCGCTCACCGTGCGGTGCGTGAGGCTCCCGCCCTCGTACCCGACGGCGCGCAGCTGTTCCTCGGCGAGCTCCTCGATCTCGGGGATCGAGTTGTTGCGCTCGCGCATCGTGTGGCGCAGCGCCGTCGCGTCGCGCCGAGCCTGCTCGGGCGTCGCGATCGCCTCCCGCGCGCGACGGTCGAGCTCGCGGTGCAGGCCAACGAGCGCGCCGAGCACGTCGTCGCCCATCGAGCGCGTCGGCCGCACGACCGGCAGCCCGAGCCGCTTGTAGCTCGCGCCCTCCTGCAGCCGCTGCAGGTCGAGCTCCATGCGGCTGCGCTCGCTCGGCGGCTCGGGGTCGAGCAGCTGGCCGGTCGAGACGCCGAGCGTCTCGGCGATCGCCTGCAGGTGGCTGAGCTTCGGCTCGCGGTGGCCGTTCTCGATGAGCGAGAGCTGGCTGCCGGCGAGGCCGATGCGCTCGCCGAGCGCGTCGAGCGTGAGCCCCGTCGCGGTGCGGAAGTGACGGATGCGGTGCCCCAGGACTGCTGCGTCGACCATGCACCCAGCATACGAAAGAAACGCGGAACCTTGCACCGCGGGTCGCGACACACGTCTGCCCGCGTGCTTCCAACGCATCCGTCGTCTACCGTGGGATGTGCGCACCGGCGCCCAGCCCCATGCCCCTCAGTCGTAGGCGCCGCGAGCCCGCCTGCGGCACTGAACGCTTGCCGCCTGTGAAGGAATCCGCGATCCTTTGCGCTCCGGTGCGTGCGCGCCGCGGGCGGAGCGGGTTGACTCGGAGCATGACGATCCTCCCTCCCGCGCCGTCCCGCTCCACCTTCAAGACCGTGAAGCCCGCATCGGTGAGCGCGCCCGACGGCGCCGACCCGGGCGTCGTCGCGTGGGTCGCATCGATCGCCGAGCTGCTCGAGCCGAAGGACGTCGTCTGGGCCGACGGCTCGCAGGAGGAGCTCCAGCGCCTCATCGACACGATGCTCGACGCGGGCACGATCGTGCCCGTGCCGAAGCGCCCGGGCAGCTACCTCGCGCGCTCGAACCCCGATGACGTCGCGCGCATGGAGGACCGCACCTTCATCTGCTCGGAGGACCGCGAGGACGCGGGCCCCACGAACAACTGGCGCGACCCCGAGTCGATGCGCCAGGTGCTCGGCGGCCTCTTCGACGGCGCGATGCGCGGCCGCACGATGTACGTCATCCCCTTCTCGATGGGCCCCGTCGGCGGCCCGATCTCGAAGCTCGGGATCGAGATCACCGACTCGCCGTACGTCGTCGCATCCATGCACTACATGACGCGCGTCGGCACCGAGGCGCTGCAGGCGATGCACGGCACCGACGACTGGGTGCCCGCGGTGCACTCGGTCGGCGCGCCGCTCGCCGAGGGCGAGGCCGACGTGCCGTGGCCGTGCAACCCGACGCGCTACATCTCGCACTTCCCCGAGACGCGCGAGATCTGGTCGTTCGGCTCCGCCTACGGCGGCAACGCGCTGCTCGCGAAGAAGTGCTTCGCGCTGCGCATCGCGAGCGTGCAGGCGCGCGACGAGGGCTGGCTCGCCGAGCACATGCTGCTGCTGCGCATGAAGCATGAGGACGGCCGCCAGCTGCACCTCGCGGGCGCCTTCCCCTCGGCGTGCGGCAAGACGAACCTCGCGATGCTGCAGCCGACGATCCCCGGCTGGACGGTCGAGACGCTCGGCGACGACATCGTCTGGATGCGTCCGGGCGACGACGGCCGGCTGTGGGCCATCAACCCCGAGAACGGCTTCTTCGGTGTCGCTCCCGGCACCTCCGAGAAGACCAACGCGACCGCGATGGCGATGATGACGCACGACACGATCTTCACGAACGTCGCGCTCACCGCCGACGGCGACGTGTGGTGGGAAGGCATGACGAAGGAGGCGCCCGAGGGCCTCATCGACTGGCAGGGCCGCCCCTACGACCCCGCCAACGGCCCCGCCGCGCACCCGAACGCGCGCTTCACCGTGCGCGCCGAGCAGGCGCCGTCGATCGCCCCCGACTGGGACGCGCCGCAGGGCGTGCCGATCGACGCGATCATCTTCGGCGGCCGCCGCCCCACGCAGGTGCCGCTCGTCATGCAGGCGCGCGACTGGGAGCACGGCGTCTACGTCGGCGCGACCGTCTCGAGCCAGCAGACCGCCGCGGCGGAGGGCCCGGTCGGCGAGATCCGCCGCGACCCGTTCGCGATGCTGCCCTTCTGCGGCTACAACATGGGCGACTACTTCACCCACTGGATCGACATGGGCCACCGCCTCGGCCGCCACGCGCCGAAGATCTTCTCGGTCAACTGGTTCCGCCGCGACGACGAGGGCGGCTTCCTGTGGCCGGGCTTCGGCGAGAACGCGCGCGTGCTCGAGTGGATCGCGGGCCGCGTCGCCGGCACCGCGGCGGGCGTCGACACGGCGATCGGCGTCATGCCCGCGGAGGGCGCGCTCAACCTCGAGGGGCTCGACATCGACGACGCGGTCGTCGACGAGCTGTTCGAGATCGACGCGAAGGCGTGGCTCGGCGAGCTCGTCGACGTCGAGGCGTTCTTCGGCCAGTTCGGCCGCGCGCTGCCGACCGGCCTCGTGCGCCAGCTCAACCACGTGCGGTGGCGCCTCGAGCACGTGCAGCAGGCGCAGCCCGTCGGCGTCTGACACGTCACTCGATCGCTCGCGCAGCGGCGCGGCCCCATGCCGGGGTCGCGCCGCTCGCGTCTTCGGTGAGCCGCGTCGCGGACCCCACTTCGGCGAGCGGACCCCAGATCTCGGGTCCGCCTGCCGATCTGGGGTCCGTGCCGGTTCGCGGCGCAGCCGGAAGCGGCGGGGCGCGCGCAGCGCGCTCCATGCGCCACGATGGGGGCGTGCAGCCCAACCCGCTCTACCGCATCGGCGACGCCGAGGTGCGCGACCTCCTCCGCCGCGCGCCGTGGATGCTGCTCGTGTCGCATCCCGCGAGCGGGCCCGTCGCATCCCCCTCCCCCGTGCTGCTCGACGAAGCGGCGCCCGACGGCGAGCTCGCGCTGCTCACGCACCTCGGGCGCGCCGACGCGCGGCTCCACGGGCTGCTCGAGCCCGGCCCGCACGAGATGCTCGTCGTCGCCCAGGGCGCGCACGGCTACGTGTCGCCCAGCTGGTACGTCGGCGCCGACGCCGGCCAGGTGCCGACGTGGAACTTCGAGATGGCATCGATGCGCTGCGACGTCGAGGTGCTCGACGCCGACGCGAACATGCGCACGCTCCAGCAGCTCGTCGAGCACTTCGAGCAGGCCTACGCGCCCGAGCGCGGCGTGCGGCTCGACATCGACGACGAGGACAACCGCGGCATGGCGATGGGCACGATCGGGCTGCGGCTCACGGTCCGCGAGCTCGACGCGAAGTCGAAGATGAGCCAGAACAAGAGCCCCGAGACGCGAGCGAGCGTGCTCGCGCACCTCGACGCATCCAACCCCCCGCTCGCGGCGCGCATGCGCGCGGCCGGAGCCTGACCCCAACGATCGACTGCGCTCGTTCGTCGACAGGGGTAGAGGGAGGATCGCGTGGCAGCCAGGTGGGAGCTGGTGGTGGCCGAGCTGGTCGCCGAGCGCGGCGATGCGCTCGTGCGGTACGCGACCCTCTTGAGCGGCGATAAGGAGGAGGCGCGCGACATGGTGCAGGACGCGCTCGCGGCGACGTTCGGTCGGCTGCGCAACGGCTTCGAGGTCGAGCAGGCCGAGGCCTACGTGCGGCGGGCGATCGCCAACCGCTTCCTCGACCGCGCGCGCCGCGGGCAGCGGTGGCGCCGCATCGCGCCGCTCGTCGGCGAGCGCGAGCGGCTCGACTCCGGCTCGACACTCACGGGCGAGCGGCTCGACATGGCCGCGCGGTTGCAGCGGCTCTCGCCGCGCGAGCGCGCGTGCATCGTGCTGCGCTACGACGAGGACCGCACCGTCGAGCAGATCGCGACCGAGCTCGGCATCTCGGCGGGCGCGGTCAAGCGGTACCTGTCGGATGCGCTGGCGAAGCTGCGCGGGATCCTCGAGCGCGAGCAGGGTCGCCTGCAGCGCGAGGAGCGGTCGCCGGGAGGGACGTCATGAGCGGCGAGGAGGAGCTGCGGCGCAGGCTGCAGGAGCTGCCCGGCCCTGCGAGCAGGCTCGACGTGGATGCGGTGGTCGAGCGGGCGCGGAGACGGCGGCGCCCGAAGGTCGCGGCCGTCACCGCGGCGGCGACCGGCGCGGGGGTGCTCATCGTCGCGCCGTTCGTCGTGCCAGGGCTTTCGCCGATGTCGCCGTCGAGCACGGTGATGTCGGATCAGGGGGCGGCGCAGGAGGCGGCGCCGGAGCAGGACTCGAGCGGCGGAGACGCGTCGGGTGCGACCGAAGCGGACGGGTCGGTCGCGCTCGCGTGCGCATACCCGGCGATCCGCGCCGAGACCGGCATCGAGGCGACGTTCACCGACGACCCTGCCGACGGCATCGCCGGTGTGGAACTGCTGCTGCCCGATGAGGCCGGCACGCTCGAGGTGCTCGGCGTCGGGATCGCGCAGGTCGCCGCCGACGACCCGCTCACGATCGTGGCGGCGCAGGACCTCTCGGTGCTCGAAGCGGCGGCGAACGCTGGCTCGACGACGCCCGGTTCCGAAGCCGGTAGCGTCACCCTTGCCGACGTGGTGCTCCCGGATGGGCCCCTCCTCGGCTGCGGCATCGACGCGGCGACCGCTCCGGCCCCGCTCCTGCTCATCGAGCTCGAGGGTCGACGCCTCGCGGTCGTCGGAGACGCGTACCCCGTTCGCTGAGAGCGGGCGCGCATGGGGGCCAGCCCCCGGGCTGACCGACACCTGCGCTGGTTAGACTCGCGAAGACGTCGGCATCGCAGGAGTGCCGAAGGCAGGGAGCGCAGATGCAGGTCCGGTTCGTTCGCCCGTTCGCCGTGGTCGCCCTCGGGGCGGCGACGTCGTTGGGGCTCTCCGCCGGAGCGCTCGCGACCGAGGACCCGGTCGACGTCGGCGGCGACCCCTTCGTCGACGAGACCGGCGACTACGCGGGCGACGACGCGGAGGTGACGGCGCACCTCGAGGAGGAGAACGCATCCTCGCCCGCCGACGTGTACGTCGTGGTGGTCGACTCGTTCGACGGCATCGAGCGCGGCGACTGGTCGGTGCAGTCGGCCGAGGCCTCGGGCCTCGGGCAGGACGACCTCCTCATCGCGATCGCGATGGACGACCAGCAGTGGGGCTACGCCTACCCCGACGGCTACCCGCTCTCGGAGGCCGAGGTCAACCAGCTCGCGCAGTCCGACCTGCTGCCCGCCCTCAACAACGGCGACGTCGCCGGCGCCGCGATGGGCTTCGGCACCGCGGTCGCGCAGTTCGACCCCTCGTCGGGCGGTGACGGCGGCACGCAGGTCAACGTCGACGGCTCCGCCGTGCTGCCCGTCGTCGCGCTCGTGGGCGGCGCCGCGGTCATCGGCGGCGGCGCGTGGCTCGTCTCGCGCGGCATGCGCTCGCGCAAGAAGAAGCAGGGCGAGATCGCCGCGAAGCAGCAGCAGCAGCTGAGCCTCGACGAGCTCAAGCAGCGCGCCGACATCGCGCTCGTGCAGCTCGACGACACCGTGCAGCAGAGCGAGCAGGAGCTCGCCTTCGCGGGCGCGCAGTTCGGCGAGGATGCGGTGCGTCCCTACCGCGAGGCGCTCGAGAAGGCGAAGGGCGGGCTGCGGGAGGCGTTCGCGCTGCAGCAGCAGCTCGACGACGCCTTCCCCGACACCGACCAGGAGCGGCACGAGTGGTCGAGCCGCATCCTGCAGATCGCCGAGGGCGCCGGCACCGAGCTCGCGAGCCACGCCGGTTCCTTCGAGCAGCTGCGCGATCTCGAGCGCAACGCCCCGCAGGTGCTCGAGGCGGTCGCGCAATCGCGCCAGGCGCTCGACGGCCGCATCGCCAACGCGCGCGCGATCCTCGACCGGCTCGACGACGTGCACTCCGGCTCGTCGATCGAGCCCGTGCGCGAGAACATCGCGGGCGCCGAGCGCCAGCTGCCCAACATCGACCAGTCGATCGCGGCAGGCCGCGAGGCCGTCGCCCGCGGCGACGGCGCGGCTGCGGCGCTCGCCGTGCACGCGGCCGAGGCCGCGCTCGCGCAATCGTCGGGGCTGCTCGCGGCCGTCGAGCGCGCCGAGCAGGACCTCGGCAACTCCGCGCAGCAGCTGCGCGGCCTCGTCGAGGACTCGATCGGCGACATCGCCGCGGCGAAGACGCTCCGCAGCACCGACCGCGTCGACCTCCGCCCCCTCATCGAGCACGTCGAGCAGCAGGTCGAGCTCGCCCAGCGCCGCCCGACCGACACGCTCGCGGTGCTCGCCAACCTGCAGCGCGCGAACCAGCGCCTCGACGAGGCGACCGCGCAGCTGCGGCAGGGCGGCGTGCAGCTCGAGCGGCAGCGCGCGAGCCTCGACCGCTGGATCGGCTCGGCGCGCGCGAACATCGACCGCGCGGAGGACTACATCCACACGCGCCGCATCGGCGTCGGCATGCACGCCCGGCAGCTGCTCGCGACCGCACAGCAGGAGCTCGCGCAAGCGCTGCGACTCGCGCAGCAGGATCCGGCGACGGCGATGCAGTACGCGCAGGCCGCGTCGCAGCACGCCGAGCAGGCGATGCAGGATGCGTCGCACGACATCGGCGGCTGGGGCGGCCGGGCGCAGAACCCGTACTACCGGGGCGGCGGCGGTCGCGGGCAGGACATGCTCACGGGCGGCCTGCTCGGCTACATCCTCGGCGACATGCTGAACGGCTCCGGCCACCACGGCGGCGGCTGGGGCGGCGGCGATGGCGGCGGGGGCGGAGGCCTCGGCGACCTCTTCTCCGGCGGCGGGGGCGGCTTCGGCGGCGGAGGCGGCGGCTTCTTCGGCGGCGGCTTCGGCGGCTTCTCCGGCGGAGGCGGCGGCTTCGGCGGCGGCGGGGGCGGCTTCGGGGACTGACCAGGCACCCGGGCGCGCTCACCGCCCGCGCGACCCGACCCATCCACTCATCACTTGCAGAGCATGACCAGACGACAATCGATCAGAGGCCGCCTCGGCGGCAGTGCAGGAAGGAACCCCATGTCCAAGCAGTCCATCCTCGGCCGCATCGCGCAGCTCGCGAAGGCCAACATCAACGCGCTCCTCGACCAGGCCGAGGACCCGCAGAAGATGCTCGACCAGATGGTGCGCGACTACACCAACTCGATCGCCGAGGCCGAGGCCGCCATCGCGCAGACGATCGGCAACCTGCGCCTGCAGGAGCAGGACTACCAGGAGGACGTGCGCGCCGCCGAGGACTGGGGCCGCAAGGCGCTCGCCGCCTCGCAGCGCGCCGACCAGCTGCGCGCCGAGGGCAAGCCCGATGCCGACAAGTTCGACAACCTCGCGAAGGTCGCGCTCGGCAAGCAGATGCAGTCGGAGCAGGAGGCGCGTGCCGCTGAGCCGTCGATCCGCTCGCAGAATGAGGTCGTCGACAAGCTCAAGACCGGCCTCGACACGATGAAGCAGAAGCTCGACCAGCTGAAGTCGAAGCGCTCCGAGCTCATCGCGCGCGCGAAGGTCGCCGAGGCGCAGTCGCAGGTGCACGACGCCGTCAAGTCGATCGACATCCTCGACCCCACGAGCGAGATCGGCCGCTTCGAGGACAAGATCCGCCGCGAGGAGGCGAAGGTCATGGGCCAGCAGGAGCTCGCCGCCTCGACCCTCGACGCGCAGTTCGAGGCGCTCGAGGACGTCGGCCGCCAGACCGAGATCGAGGCGCGCCTCGCCGCGCTCAAGCACGGCGGCTCGGCGAACCAGGGCCAGCTCGGGGCGGGCTCGAGCTCGACGCAGAGCGAGGGCGACCACGTCGAGGCCGAGGTCGTCGACCGCTGATCCCGGGCCTCCGGGCGCTCGATCGGAGGGGGTGGGCTGCGGCCCGCCCCCTCTTCGCGTGCGCCCGGGGCTTCGGGGTCGGGGCGGGCGGATGCGTCGGGTCGCGTCAGGCGCGCGCGCGGACCGCGGCGCGGTAGACCGTCTCGAGCTCGAGGGCGACGTCCTCCCAGTCGCGGCGGGTCGCGGCGCGACGGCCCGCGAGGCCGAGCTCGAGCGCGAGCTCGGTGTCGTCCAGGATCGCGTCGACCGCATCCGCCCACTCCTCAGGGTCGCGGCCGTCGATGAGCACGCCGGTCTCGCCGTCGACGACCGATTCGCACAGCCCGCCGACGCGCGCCGCGACGACGGGCGTGCCGCACGCGGCCGCCTCGAGCGGCACGAGCCCGAACGACTCCGAGCGGCTCGGCACGACGACGACGTCGGCGGCGTCGAGCAGCTGCGCGAGGGCGTCGCGCTCGAGGCTGCCGATGTGGCGCACGCGGCCCTCGACGCCCACCTCGCGCGCGATGTCGTGGAGCGACTCGAGGTAGCGCTCGTCGCCGGGCACCGCGTCGCCCGCGATGACGAGCACCGCGTCGTGCAGGTGCTCGAGCATGCGCACGGCGAGGTCCTGCCCCTTGAGCGGCTGCACGCGGCCGACGACCGCGATGAGGCCCTGCTCGGGCAG
Source organism: Agrococcus sp. TF02-05 (assembly GCF_017565345.1). Taxonomy (NCBI): domain Bacteria; kingdom Bacillati; phylum Actinomycetota; class Actinomycetes; order Micrococcales; family Microbacteriaceae; genus Agrococcus; species Agrococcus sp. TF02-05. Next base: position 38,749 of record NZ_JAGEKO010000004.1, read on the forward strand.
CACGCCGAGCCGGTTGCGCAGCTCGAGCCGCGCGGCGATGGGGCCAGGCTGGAAGCGCTGCGCGTCGACCGCCGGCGGCACGAGCCAGACGCGCTCGGCGCTCGCCCCGACCGCGTCGCACAGCACGTCGACCTCGGCGCGCGAGACGGCCGCGATCGCGTCGACCTGGCCGGCGAGGTAGCGCTCGGTGAGGAGCCGCCGCTCGGGCTCGGGCCGGTCGCCGTCGGCGACGCGGCGGTTCTTCTCGGCCGCGAGCGTGTGGAAGGTCTGCACGATCGGCATGCCGAGCGAGAGCGAGACCGGGAGCGCGGCGAGGCCCGAGAGCCAGTAGTGCGCGTGGATGACGTCGTAGGGCACGCTCGCGGTGAGCGCGGCGCGCTCGAGCTGCTCGCCGAACGCGTCGGCGAGGTTCGGGAGGTCGTGCTTGCGGACGATGCCGCCGCCCGTGTCGAGCGCTCGGAGGGTGACGCGCGGCGCGATCGTCTCGGCGTGATCGGCGCCCGCGGAGCGCGTGAAGAGGTCGACGTCGTTGCCGTGCGCCGCGAGCGCGAGGGCGCTCTCGAGCACGACGACGTTCATGCCGCCCGCGTCGCCCTTGCCCGGCCGGTCGGCGGGCGAGGTGTGCATCGACACCATCGCGATCTTCACGGCGTCGACCTGCGCGTGCCGCCGGGTCCCTCGCCGCGAGGGCTCGGAGCTGCCGAGCGGGGCGCGACGCGGGTCATGGCCTCAGCGTATCGGCGCGCTATCGTCGGCCGCATGGCCGTCCACCGCTCCCCGCTCACCTCGGTCGGCGCGCGCGTCGGCGCGCTCGGCCGCTCGCTCGCCGGTCCCGCCTTCCGCGCGGTGACCGCCAGGCCCGTCGCAGCGGCGGGCCACCGCGTCGCGACGCAGGCTGCGCGGCTGTGGGGGCGGTTGCTCAGCGGCGAGGAGCGGCAGGTCGGCGAGCTCACCGTCATCTCGGGGCTCCCGACCTGGGCGTTCGGCCGCGGCGGCACGACGGTCGGCGCGACGTTCCTAACGCGGAGCGCGACGAGCCCCGGCATCCTCGCGCACGAGGACGTGCACCGCCGCCAGTGGGAGCGCTACGGGCTGTGGTTCATCCCGATGTACTTCGCGGCGGGGCTCGACGGGCTCACGAACAAGTGGGAGATCGAGGCGGGGCTCGAGCTGGGCGGCTACCTGCCGAAGCGGCCTCCGTCGATCGAGTAGCGCGCGCAGCGCGCGCATCGAGATCGTCTCGATACGGCGCCGTCGGCGCCTACTCGACGATCGGGAGGGGCGGCGCCGTCGGCGCCTGCTCGACGAACGGGAGGGGCGGTGGTGCGGCGCCTGCTCGACGAGCGAGCGCGGGGCGTCAGGGGCGCATGCGGTCGACGACGCGCTGCTCCCACGGCACGCGGCGCTCGAGCTGGCGGCCGATCGCGAGCAGCGTCGCCTCCTCCCCCGGCCGGCCGATGAGCTGCACGCCCATCGGCAGGCCTTCCGCCGTCCGGTGCACCGGCAGCGCGATCGCCGGCAGCCCCGTGACGTTGACGAAGGAGGTGTGCGGCGTGTGCAGCACCTGGTGCCGGAAGTCGGCCTCACCGTCGTCGATGGGGTACCAGTCGAGCGGCCGGGGCGTGAGCGCCGTCACGGGCGTGAGCACCGCATCCCACGGCGCGAAGACCGCGAGCACGCGCCGCTCGAACTCCGTCGCCCACAGCTGCGCCTTCGCGAGCCCGCCCGCGGTGAGGCGGTCGCTCGACTCGATGATCCAGCGCGCGAGCGGCTCGAGCCGGTCGCGCTCCTCGACCGGGATCGGGATCGTCGCGGCACCGCCTCGCCACAGGTCGGTGAACGCCTCGGGGTACCCCGACGCATCCGGCAGCGCCACCTCGCCGACCTCGTGCCCGAAGCGCTCGAGGAGCGCGACGGTCTCGTCGACCGCCGCGGTCGCCTCGGGGGCGATGCGGATGTCGTCGCTCGAGTCCCACGGGGTGCCGCCCGTCATGACCGCGATGCGGTAGCGGCCCTCGCCGCGGATCGCGGCCGCGAGGAGCGAGCCGTCGTCGCGCTCGGGCGAGCGGAGCACGAGCCCGTGCGGGGCGACGCCGTTGACGCGGCCGATGAGCGCGTCGGTGAGGAGCGCGACGTCGATGACCGAGCGGGCGATCGCGCCGGCGGTCGCGAGCCCGCCGACCTGGCCGACGCCGCCTTGCGCGGGAATGCGGCCGCGCGTGGGCTTGAGCCCGACGAGGCCGCACGTCGCGGCGGGGATTCGGATCGAGCCGCCGCCGTCGGAGCCGGGCGCGAAGGGCAGCAGGCCCTGCGCGACCGCGGCCGCGGCGCCGCCGGAGGAGCCGCCCGCGTGCAGGTCGGGGCGGCCCGGCAGCGTCGTGAAGCCGTGGAGCGCCGAGCGCGTGTAGCCCGCGAAGCCGAACTCGGGCGAGGCGGTGCGGCCGAGCACGACGCCGCCGCCCGCGTCGAGCACGCGCGGCAGCGGGTCGGTCGCCTCCGCGATCGTGCCCTCGAGCCAGCGGCTGCCCATGTCGGCCGGTTGCCCCTCGCGGAGCGAGAGCGCCTTGTCGGCGAACGGCAGCCCGTGGATGAGCCCGGTGCGGTCGTCGGCGTCGTCGAGCTGACGCGCGCGGCGGAGCGCGAGGTCGGCATCGACGTGGACGAACGCGTTCGCCTCGTCGAGCCGCTCGATGCGGTCGAGGAAGTGCGTCGCGACCTCGACGGCGCTCAGCTGCCGCGCGTGCAGCAGTCGCCAGAGCTCGAGCGCCCCGAGCTCGTGGATCGCGCTCACCGCTGCGTCCCTGTCCCCGTCGCGAGGGTGAGCCGCGGCACGAGCCAGCCGAGCGCTCCCCCGACCACCACCAGGAGCGCGAGGAGCGGGACCGACTCGGCGCTCAGCGCCCAGCGCAGCACGAGCACGGTCGTCGCGGCGGCGACGACGCCCAGCACCCACCGCAGCGCGGCGAGCGGCACGTCGCCGCGCGCGAGCTCGCGCAGCACGAGCGCGACGACGCCGACGGCGCACCCCGTCGCGGCGCCGAGCGTCAGCATCCACCCGGCGATCGCGACCCAGAAGACCAGCTCCTCGAGCGACGCGCCGACGCCGCCGGCGAGGATCGTGAGCACGAGCAGCGTGACCGCGCCGACGCCCGCGCCCACGCCCGTCGTGGCGAGCACCACGCGGGCTGCGCTGAGCCGGAACACCGGTCCGGCCGGCCGCGCGTGGCCCGTGGCGGCGCTCACCCGAAGTACCGGTTCGCTCGCCGCTGCAGGCGCTTGCGCTCGGTGCGCTCCCGCATCTGGTCGCGCGTGGCGTAGTTCGTGAGCTCGCGGAACGGATCGCGACCGACGGTGCGCGGCGGCTCCTCGAGGATCGCCGCGATCGCGCGCTCGAGCTCCCAGTACTCGCCGATGCGCGTGCCCTGGCCGGGGTTCAGGTGCCGCAGCCGCGCCTCGAAGCGCAGCTCGCCCTTCACCTCGATCTGGGTGATGAAGCCGCGCGTCGCTCCCGCGACCGTCACCATCCAGAAGCCGGGGCCGAGATCGGTCACGGTCGCGTGCGCGTCGCTCGCGGCGGCCGCCGCGGCCGCCGCCGCATCGGCGCGCTGCCTCGCGTCGCGCCAGGCTTCGAAGTCGTTCACGGCCCCCATCGTGGCACTCGGCGCCGACACGGGCTCCGGCGCGCCGCTCACTCGCTGCGCTGCCGCGATCGCTCGACGATGCCCGCGAGCACCGCGGCGCCGTGCTCCGCGCCCTCGACCGTGACCGCGAAGCGGCTGCCATCGCGCGTCGTGACGACGATGCCCGGCCCCTTGCGCAGCACGATCGCGACCTGCCCCGGCAGCCCGCGGTAGCCCCATCCGCCCCAGTGCATCGGCTCGATGACGGCGGCGTCGACGGCGCGGATGCGGTCGGTCGCGATCGTGCGCAGCGGCACGGGCAGCAGCGCCCCGCGCACGCGGAGCGCCTCCGAGTCGATCGTGACGCGGATGCGCGCGAGCGCGAGCACGACGAGCGCCGCGGCCGCCGTCGTGACGCCGACGAGCACGCGCAGCGGCACCGCGCCCGTCTCCGGGGCGACGAGCGCGATGACCGCGCCGAGCACGAGCAGCCCGACGCCGATCCAGGCGAAGCCGGCCGAGCCGAGCTCGCCGCGCCACTCCGTCGCGTCGCTCTCGGGCAGCGGCATGCGCTCGGCCGGCCCGGCCGCGGTCTCCCCCTCGCGCGGATGGACGAACCACGGCACGAGCAGCAGCGCGAGCGGCGCGAGCAGCACGAGCAGCCACGCACCGAGCACCGCCTGCTCGGCGCTGCCCGCCTGCAGCGTCGCGCCGACCGAGGCGATGAACGCCCCGGCGAGCATGCCGCTCACCGCGGCGAGGCACGAGAGCAGCATCGCGCGCAGCCGGCCGTCGATCGTCACGGCCGCGAGCACGAGCCCGACGCCGAGCATCGCGCACGTCGCGATGAGCAGCCAGCGGAGCATCGGGCCGGTCTCGGAGAAGCCGTCGGCGACGTCGGCGCCCGACCAGTGGGTGGCGATGACGTCGGGCAGCTGCGGCGCGAGCGCCGCCCACGTCAGGGCGATGGCGAGCGGCGGCACGGCGAGCACGAGGGCGGCGAGCCAGATGCGGAGGCGGGGCGACATGGTCGTCCCATCCTCGCGCACGACAGGGCCGGGTGCGCGGTCGCGGCGAGCGGATGCGCGGGCGCGCGTCAGGCGCGCGGCTCGCGCCGCCGCACCGCGAGCGCCACCGCGATGAGCGCGATGAGCGCCCCGGTGAGCGCGACGAGCGGCACGCCGCCCGGGCGCAGCTGCACGAGCGAGAACAGCGCGAGCGCGAAGAGCGTCGCGCCGGCGACGACGAGCGCGCCCGCGATCCAGGGGTTGTAGTGGCGCCGCACGCCCGCGCGCGCGACGAGCACGGCGCCGATCGCGGGCACGCCGAGGAGCACGCCGTAGACGAACCCGACGGGCGAGCCCTGCAGCTCGGGGGCGATGCCCGCGACGAGGCCGATGCCCACCACGACGCTCAGGCCGAGCGCGATGAGCGCGACCGTGAGCGTGCCGAGCGCGAAGCTCGTGCGAGCCCGGTAGCGCGTCGCCGTCATGCTGGCCCTCCTCCGCGGCCGAGCGGCCGCTGGCGACAGCATCGTCGAGGAGGACGAGGTTCCGCAACGATGTTGCGGAATTCCTCGGCTTGCGCTGCTCAGGCCTCGGTCGGGATGCGCCAGTCCACCGGCCGCGCCCCCTGCGCGACGAGGGCCTCGTTCGCGCGCGAGAACGGCCGCGAGCCGAAGAAGCCGCGGCGCGCGCTGAGCGGCGAGGGGTGCGCGGAGGCGATGACCGGCACGCCCTCGAGGAGCGGCGCGAGCGACTGCGCCTTGTTGCCCCACAGGATCGCGACGAGCGGCGCGCGCGAGCCGTCGGGAAGCCGCCGAGCCACGAGCGCTCGGATCGCGGCCTCGGTCACGCGCTCCCACCCCCAGCCGCGGTGCGAGTCGGTGACCCCCGCCTGCACCGTGAGCACGCGGTTGAGCAGCAGCACGCCCTGGTCGGCCCACGCCGAGAGGTCGCCGTGCGGGGCCGGCTCGATCCGCAAGTCGTCGTGCAGCTCGCGGTAGATGTTGACGAGCGAGCGCGGCAGCGGCCGCACGTGCCGCTCGACGGCGAAGGCGAGGCCGATCGAGTGGCCGGGCGTCGGATACGGGTCCTGTCCCACGACGAGCACCCGCACGTCGTCGAGGGGCCGCCGGAAGGCGCGCAGCACGGCGTCGCCGGGCGGCAGGTAGGGCCGCCCCGCGGCGACCTCGGCGCGCAGCCGATCGCCCAGGTCGCGCACGACGTGCTCGACCGGGCGCAGCGCATCCGCCCAGCCCGGATCGACGAGCTCGGCGAGCGGCTTCGTCATGCCCCGAGCACGGCCACCGAGACGCGATCGGTGTCGGCCTCGCGCTCGGCCGTCCAGACGCTGCCCTCACCGGCGACGACGAGGCCCCCGGCGCCCACGACGAGCGACGTGCACTCGTCGATCGCGACGACCCGGTCGGCGAGGCCCGCGTGCACGATCGCGACGGCGCGCGAGAGGTTGCCGTACTGCGCCGCGTGCACGTCGACGACGAGGTCGACGAGGCCGAGGCCCGCGTCGAGCGTCACCTCGTCGAGCTTCTCGCTGCTCGCCTCGGGGCAGACGGGCACGCCGCCGATGCGCCAGCCGCCGAGCAGCGCGACGTCGCCGGCGATCATCGCGCCCGCCGAGTAGCCGGCGTAGGGCACGCCCGAGGCGACGAGGCCGCGGATCGTGTCGGCCGCAGGCATGATCGCGCGGTGGTAGCCGGGCGTGAGCCCGCCGCCGACGAAGATGCCGTCGGCGCTGCCGAGGTCGGTCGGGCGCAGCTCGCGGTCGGGCCCGAGCTGCACGATGCGCACCTCGCCCGCGCCGAGCTTCGCGAGGTCGTCGCGGTAGTCGGCGTGCCAGCGCTCGCCCTCCTCGGCGTCCTCCGCCCATAGCACGCACGCGATGACGGGCGGGACCTCGGCGCGCTCGCGGGCCTCGGCGACGAAGCGGCCGGTCCAGGCCGACTCGTCGTCGGCCCAGCCGCCGCCCAGCAGGTGGATGCTCATGCCCCCATCCTCCCGCATCGTCTTCAACCGGACAGCCGGTGGGGCGAGGACATATGCGTCGCGCCCTCCCGGCTATCCGGTTGAAGATGCCTCAGAGCGCCGAGAAGGCGTCGTCGAGGATCTCGAGGCCGCGGCGCGCGTCGTCGTCGCTCATCACGAGCGGCGGCACGACGTGGATGCGGTTGTCGGTCGTGAACGGCACGTAGCCGCGCTCGAGCAGCGACGACTTGAGGCTCGCGACGACGGATGCGTCGACCGGCTCGCGCGAGCCGCGATCGGTCACGAGGTCGAGGGCCCAGAAGCAGCCGCGGCCGCGCGCCTCGCCGATGATCTCGTGCCGCGAGGCGAGCTCACGGAGGCCCGGGCCGAGGATGTCGGCGCCGAGGTGCGCCGCGTGCTCGACGATGCCCTCCTCCGTCATCGCGTCGATCGTCGCGACGATCGACGCGGCGGCGAGCGGGTGGCCGGCGTAGGTGAGCCCGCCCGGGATCGCGCGCTGCTTGAACGTCTCGAGCACGCGCTCGCTGATGATGACGCCGCCGACCGGCACGTAGCCCGAGTTGACGCCCTTCGCGAAGGTCACGAGGTCGGGCTTGACGCCGTCGTGCTGGTGCGCGAACCAGTGGCCTGTGCGGCCGAACCCCGCCATCACCTCGTCGAGGATGAGCACGATGCCGTGCTCATCGGCGAGCGCGCGCAGGCCCTGCAGGTAGCCGGGCGGCGGCACGAGGATGCCGGCGGTGCCCGGGAGCCCCTCGACCATGATCGCCGCGATCGTCGACGGCCCCTCGGCCTCGATGACGCGCCGCATGTGCTGGAGCGCGCGCTCCGACTCCTGCTCCTCGGTCTCGGCCCAGAACTCCGAGCGGTAGAGGAACGGCCCGAAGACGTGCACGTGGCCGGTCGCGAACTCGTTGCCGATGCGGCGCGCATCGCCCGTCGCGTTCACCGCGGCGCCGGTGTTGCCGTGGTACGAGCGGTAGTGGGAGACGACCTTGGCCCGCCCCGTGTGCACGCGAGCCATCCGGATCGCGTTCTCGACCGCATCCGCCCCGCCGTTCGTGAAGAAGACGGCAGCCATGTCGTCGATCTTCGAGAGGATGCGCTCGGCCGCCTCGCCGCGCGCGAGGTTCGTCGTGGCGGGCGCGACGGTCGCGAGCTGCGCCGCCTGCCGCTGGATGGCCTCGACGACCTTCGGGTGCGAGTGGCCGATGTTGGTGTTGACGAGCTGGCTCGAGAAGTCGAGGTACTCGCGGCCGTCGTAGTCCCACAGCCGCACCCCGTCGCCGCGCGCGACGGTGAAGGGGTTGGTGGAGCCATGCTTCGACCACGAGTGCAGGATGAGCGGGTCGAGCTCGCGAGCGCGGGCGCCGTCGGCGGGATCGAGATCGGATGCTGGCATGGGGGCTCCTCTGCGTGCTCGGGATGCTCTCTCACCGTAGCGGGGCGGTCTCGATGCGCGGCCTGCGGCCGCTGCTCGACCGACGGGACGGTCAGGCGCGGGCCGGCGGCAACCGGCGGAGCGCGGGGATGATGCGCTCGCCGTACTGGCGGAGCGTCTCTTCCTTGTCGTCGTGCATGACGTAGGCCGCGAACTGGTCGACGCCGAGCTCGCGCAGGCGCGTGAGCTTCTCGATGTGCTCGTCGGCGGTGCCGAGCACGCAGAACCGGTCGACGATCGCATCCGGCACGAAGTCGACGTGGTCGTTCTCGGCCTTGCCGTGCGTGTTGTAGTCGTAGCCGGTGCGCGCCTCGATGTAGCTCGCGAGGTCGTCGGGGATCGCGCTCCCGCGCCCGTAGCGGCTCACGATGTCGGCGACGTGGTTGCCGACCATGCCGCCGAACCACCGCGACTGGTCGCGCTGGTGCGCGCGGTCGTCGCCGACGTAGGCGGGCCCCGCGACGCAGATCCTGATCGACATCGGGTCGCGGCCCGCGTCGTCGGCGGCGTCGCGCACGCGCTGGATCATCCACTTCGTGATCTCCGGGTCGGCGAGCTGCAGGATGAAGCCGTCGGCGACCTCGCCCGCGAGCTGCAGGGCGAGCGGCCCGTAGGCCGCGACCCACACCGGCAGCTCGGAGCCGTGCGACCACGGCAGCCGCAGCGTCGCCCCGCCGACGTCGACCGCGCGGCTCGAGCCGAGCTCGCGGATGACGTGCACCGCTTCGCGGAGCTCGGCGAGCGTCGTCGGCTTGCCGCCCGAGACGCGCACCGCCGAGTCGCCGCGGCCGATGCCGCAGATCGTGCGGTTGCCGTGCATCTCGTTGAGGGTCGCGAGCGTCGACGCGGTCACGCTCCAGTCGCGCGTCGCGGGGTTCGTCACGAACGGGCCGACGGTCACGCGCCGGGTCGCGCCCAGCACGGCGGAGAGGATGACGTACGGCTCCTGCCAGAGGATGTGGCTGTCGAAGGTCCACACGTGGCTGAAGCCGTGCACCTCGGCGAGCTGCGCGAGCTGCACGACGCGGCTCGCGGGCGGGTTGGTCTGGAAGACGGCGCCGAACTCCATGGTCGTCACGCGAGGTACTGGCTCAGCCCGCGCTTGACGAACGAGCCGTCGCCGGGGCGCCCGAGGTACTGCGCGTCGTCGACGATGACGCGGCCGCGGCTCAGCACGGTGTCGACGTGCCCATCGATCTCGAAGCCCTCCCACGCCGAGTGGTCCATGTTCATGTGGTGCGTCTTCCCGACGCCGATCGACGTGTGGCCGTTCGGGTCGTAGACGACGATGTCGGCGTCGGCCTCCGGTTGGATGACGCCCTTCCTGCCGGAGAGCCCGAACATGCGCGCGGGCGTCGTCGCGGTGATCTCGACCCAGCGCTCGAGCGAGATCTGCCCATCCACCACCCCTTGGTAGAGCAGGTCCATGCGGTGCTCGACGCCGCCGATGCCGTTCGGGATCTTCGAGAAGTCGCCGCGGCCGAGCTCCTTCTGGTCCTTCATGCAGAACGGGCAGTGGTCGGTCGAGACCATCTGCAGGTCGTTGGTGCGCAGCGCGCTCCAGAGCTCGTCGGCGTGGTGCTCGTGCTTCGAGCGCAGCGGCGTCGAGCACACCCACTTCGCGCCCTCGAAGGCGCCCCACTCGTCGCTCGAGGCGCCGAGCTGCTCCTCGAGCGAGAGGTAGAGGTACTGCGGGCACGTCTCGCCGAAGACGTTCTGCCCCGCGTCGCGCGCCGCCGCGAGCTGCGCGACGGCTTGCTTCGCGCTCACGTGCACGACGTAGAGCGGCGCGTTCGTGAGGTGCGCGAGCATGATCGCGCGGTGCGTCGCCTCCTCCTCCATTTGCCACGCGCGCGCGACGCCGTGGAAGTAGGGATCGCGCTTGCCCTGCTCGAGCAGCTGCCGCACGAGCACGTCGATCGCGGGGCCGTTCTCGGCGTGCATCATCGTCATGAGCCCGGTGTCGGCGGCGACCTGCATCGCCTGCAGGATCTGCGCGTCGTCGGAGTAGAAGACGCCCGGGTAGGCCATGAAGAGCTTGTAGCTCGAGATGCCCTCGTCGGCGAGGCCGCGCAGCGCCGCGAGCGAGGCCTCGTTGACGTCGCCGACGATCTGGTGGAAGCCGTAGTCGATCGCGCAACTGCCGGCGGCCTTCTCGTGCCACGCCGCGAGCCCGTCCTCGACGCGCTGGCCGTAGGTCTGCACGGCGAAGTCGACGATCGTCGTCGTGCCGCCCCACGCGGCGGCGCGCGTGCCGGTCTCGAACGTGTCGCTCGCCGCGGTGCCGCCGAAGGGGAGCTCCATGTGCGTGTGCGCGTCGATGCCGCCTGGGATGACGTACTTGCCCGTCGCGTCGATGACGCGGTCGACGGAGGCGGCGAGGTCGACGCCGAGCAGCTCGCTGCCGGGCGCGAGCACCGCGCGGATCGTCTCGCCGTCGATGAGCACGTCGGCGAGGGAGCGGCCGGTCGCGGTGACGACGGTGCCGCCGCGGATGAGCGTGGTTGCCATAGCGTGCCCCCTACGGCTTCGCGATCCGGGTGTACGAGTCGGGTCGGCGGTCGCGGTAGAACTGCCAGTCGTCGCGCATCTCCTTGACCGCATCCATGTCGAGGTCGCGGATGAGCAGCTCCTCGCCGCTGTCGGAGCCGCGCTCGCCGACGAAGTTGCCGCGCGGGTCGATCACCTGGCTCGTGCCGTAGAAGTCGACCGCGAGCTCGCCGTACTCGTTGTCCTCGCGGCCGACGCGGTTGGGCTGCAGCACGAAGTAGCCGTTCGCCACCGCGGCGGCCGGCCCCTCGACCTCCCACAGCCGGTTCGAGAGGCCCGGCTTCGTCGCGTTGGGGTTGAAGACCATGTGGGCGCCCGCGAGGCCGAGCTCGCGCCAGCCCTCGGGGAAGTGGCGGTCGTAGCAGATGTAGACGCCGACCTTGCCGACAGCGGTGTCGAACACCGGGTACCCGAGGTTGCCGGGGCGGAAGTAGAACTTCTCCCAGAAGCGGTCGAGGTGCGGAAGGTGGTGCTTGCGGTAGATGCCGAGGATCGAGCCGTCGGCATCGACGACGACCGCGGAGTTGTAGTAGACGCCGGTCTGCTCCTCCTCGTAGATCGGCAGGATCGCCACCATGCCGAGCTCCTTCGCAAGCCTCGCGAAGCGCTGCACGATCGGGCCGTCGGCCGGTTCGGCGTAGGCGTAGTACTGCTTGTCCTGCGTGATGCCGAAGTAGGGGCCGTAGAAGAGCTCCTGGAAGCAGATGACCTGCGCGCCCTGCTCGGCGGCCTCGCGCATGAACGCCTCGTGGCGATCGAGCATGGATGCCTTGTCACCGGTCCAGGTGGTCTGGGTGATCGCTGCACGGACCGTGGTCATGGTTCCCTCGACTCTCCTCAGGGCCGACGGCAGCGCATCCGCAGCCGGGCATCGACGCTGACGCCCGCTCGGAGCCTCGCGACCCATGGGGTCGGGCCGGCGCCGAGCGACGGTGCCCTGAGTCTGCTGGCCGGGGCTACAGTGGTCAAGCGCCGGGCATCACCTCCGCGCGCGGACCCATGCACACCGTTCGCGCCAGCCTGCCCGAGGAGCCTCACGTGTCCCGCCGCCCCGCTCTCGTCTCGACGATCGTCGCCGCGCTCGTGCTCGTGGGATGCGCGGGGTCGCCGATACCGACCGCGTCGCTCTCGGCCGAGCAGGCCGGCGCGATCGACGACTGCGGCGTCGGCGTCCTGCCGATGGCTGCGCCCGCCGAGCGCATCGTCGCCGTGAAGTCGACCGCGGCCGAGCTCGTCGTCGCGCTCGGGCTCGGCGACGCGCTCGTCGCGACCGCGTTCCTCGACGGCCCGCTCGAGGGCGCCGACGCGCCGACGATCGACGGCATGCCATCGCGGGAGGCGGTGCTCGCGCTCGAGCCCGACGCGATCGTCGCCGGCTGGGAGTCGGCGTTCGCGCCCGAGGCGATCGGCGACCGAGCGCAGCTGCACGAGCTCGGCGTGACGACGTGGGTCTCCCCCGCCGCCTGCTGGTCGACCGAGGTGCCGCCGCTCGAGTGGGAGGGGCTCTTCGCCGAGCTCGGCGACGCGGGCGCGACGCTCGGCGTGCCGGAGGCGGGCGCCGCGCTCGTCGACGAGCAGCGCGCGGCGCTCGCGGCGATCGAGCCGGTCGAGGGCTCACCGACCGCCCTCTGGTACTCCTCGGGCGAGGACGCGCCCTACGTCGGCGGCGGCACGGGCGCGCCGCAGCTCGTGCTCGAGACCGCTGGCCTGACGAACGTCGCGGGCGACCTCGACGACGGCTGGGCGACGCTCTCGTGGGAAGCGGTCGCGGCGAGCGGCCCCGACGTCATCGTGCTCGTCGACGCGCCGTGGCACACGGCCGCGTCGAAGGTCGAGCGGCTGCGCGCGAACCCCGCGACCGCCGCGCTCGAGGCCGTGCAGGAGGAGCGCTTCGTCGTCGTGCCGTTCCCGATGGCGGAGGCCGGCGTCGGGACGGTGGATGCGGTGGCCCTCGTCGCGCGCGAGGTGCGGGAGCTGGGCCTCGGATGACGCGCACCGAGCAGCCGGCCGCGGGCCGCGAGCGCCCGGCCACCGCAGATGAGCGTGCATCGACTGCCACGACGCGCGCTGCAGCGCACATCCCCGCACAGCTGCCGACCCGCGGGCCGCGGCGCCGCCGGAGCCCGGCACTCCTCCTCGCGCTCGCGCTCGGCGCACTGCTCGTCGTCGCGGTCGCGGTCGCCGCGAGCGCCGGCCCGGCGGGCATCGGGCCGCTCGAGGCGCTCGGCGCGATCCTCGCACGGCTCGGCGTCGGCGAGTCGCCGCTCGGCGCCGTCGACGACGCGATCGTCGTCGACCTGCGGCTCCCCCGGGCGCTCGCCGCGTGCGCCGTCGGCGCCGGCCTCGCGATCGTCGGCGCGATCATGCAGGCGCTCGTGCGCAACCCGCTCGCCGACCCCTACCTGCTCGGCGTCTCCTCCGGCGCGTCGGTCGGCGCGGTGCTCGTGCTCATCGCGGGCCTCGGCGTGCTGCTCCCGGTCGCGGCGTTCGTCGGCGCGCTCGCGGCGCTGCTCGCGACGCTCGGGCTCGCCGCGGCCGCCGGGGGCGCCACCCCGACCCGCACGGTGCTCGCGGGCGTCGTGGTCGCATCCGCCGCGAGCGCGCTCGTGAGCCTCGTCATCTTCTGGGGCGCCGACGGCGACGCCTACCGCGAGATCCTCGCGTGGCTGCTCGGCTCGCTCGCGGCGATCACGTGGCCGACGGCGCTCGTCGCGCTCGCCGGCGCGGGACTCGCGCTCGCGCTGCTGCCGACCGGCCGGCTGCTCGACGCGCTCGCGCTCGGCGACTCGGCGGCGGGCGCCCTCGGCGTCGATGCGCGGCGCACGCGGTGGGCGCTGCTCATCGCGAGCGCGCTCGTGACGGGCGTGCTCGTCTCGGTCTCGGGCGCGATCGGCTTCATCGGGCTCGTCGTGCCGCACGCCGTGCGGCTCGCGGTCGGCGCGGGGCACGCGCGGCTGCTGCCGCTCTCGGCGCTCGCGGGCGCGCTCGTGCTGCTCGTGAGCGACACCGTGGCGCGCGCGGCGTTCGACCCGCGCGAGCTGCCGGTCGGGATCGTGACGGCGCTCATCGGCGCGCCGGTGTTCGCGGCGCTCATGCTCTCGGGGCGGGTGCGCACGTGAGCGCCCTCGAGGTGGAGGCGCTCTCGGTGCGCGTGCGCGGGCGCGCGCTCGTCGACGACGCGTCGTGGAGCGCGCCCGCGGGGCGGCTTACCGCGCTCGTCGGCCCCAACGGCGCCGGCAAGTCGACGATGCTGCGCGCGATCGCGGGCGTCGTGCCCGAGCGGGCCGAGCGGAGCGGCCGCGTGCTGCTCGGCGGCGAGCGGCTCGACGCGATGCCGGCGCGGGAGCGGGCGCGGCGCGTCGCGCTCGTCGAGCAGCTCCCCGAGGGCGCGCCGCAGCTCACCGCGCGCGAGGCGGTGCGACTCGGCCGCACGCCGCACCACCGCATGCTCGGCTTCTCGCTCGGCGACGACCGGCACGTCGACGCCGCGCTCGACGCCGCCGGTGCGGCCGGACTCGCCGAGCGGCCGCTCGCCGAGCTCTCGGGCGGCGAGCTGCAGCGCGTGCACCTCGCGCGCGCCCTCGCGCAGCAGTCGGGCGGCGAGCCGGGCCTGCTGCTGCTCGACGAGCCGACGAACCACCTCGACGTCGCGTGGCAGCTCGAGCTGCTCGAGCTCGTGCGGCGCCTCGCGCGCGACCGGCCGGTCGTGATGACGGTGCACGACCTCGCGCTCGCCGCGACCCACGCCGACCGCGTCGTGCTCGTCGATCGCGGCCGAGTCGTCGCGAGCGGCGCGCCGTCCGACGTCCTCACGCCCGAGCGCATCCGCGCCGTCTACGGCGTCGACGCCGAGATCGACGAGCGGCCTGGCGGGGTGGCCATCCGCTACCGGAGGATGGCCTCGTGAGGATCACCGTGCTCGCGGGCGGCGTCGGCGGCGCCCGCTTCGCGCTCGGGCTGCGGGAGGCGGCGCGCGCGCTGCACGGCGACGCGGCCGACATCCGGATCGTCGCCAACGTCGGCGACGACATGTGGCTCGCGGGCGTCAAGGTGTGCCCCGACCTCGACTCGCTCATGTACGCGCTCGCGGGCGTCGGCGACACCGAGCGCGGCTGGGGCCGCGCGGGCGAGAGCGAGCGCGTCGCCGCCGAGCTCGCCGCCTACGGCGTCGGTTGGCCGTGGTTCACGCTCGGCGACCTCGACCTCGGCACCCACCTCGCGCGCTCGTCGATGCTGCGCGACGGCGCGAGCCTCACCGAGGCGACCGCGCGGCTCTCGGCGCGCTGGGAGCTCGGCGCGCGGCTGCTGCCGGTCACGAACGACGAGGTGCCGACGCACGTCGTGACGGGCGAGGGCGTCCTCCACTTCGAGGAGTGGTGGGTGCGCACGCGCGCCGAGCTGCCCGCGCACCGCTTCGTGCAGCACGGGCTCGAGCGCTCGCGCATCTCGCACGCCGCGCGCGAGGCGATCGCGACCGCCGACGTGCTGCTCATCGCACCCTCGAACCCCGTCGTCTCGATCGGCACGATCCTCGGCATCCCGGGCGTGCGCGACGCGCTCGAGACGGCGGCGGCGCCCGTCGTCGGCGTCGCGCCGCTCATCGCGGGCAGGGCGCTGCGCGGCATGGCTGCGACGTGCCTGCAGGTCATCGGGGTCGAGGCGGATGCGGCTGCGGTCGCCGCGCACTACGGCGCGCGGCGGGCGGGCGGGCTGCTCGACGGCTGGCTGCTCGCCGAGGAGGACGCCGGCTCGATCGGCGGCCTCGCGGAGCTCGGGATCGTCGCCGAGGCGCGACCCCTGCTGCTGACGCCGGGCGGGCCGGCGCAGCAGGTGGCGGAGGATGCGCTCGCGCTCGCCGAGCGGGTGCGCGCCGCTCGACCCGCGCCTCCGCCCGCTGCCTGACCCGGTGCAGCGGCGAGCTCGATCGCGCTGAGGCCACGCTCGAGCCGGATGCAGGCTCGGCGCAGGGCTCTGCCCGATCGAGCTCGCCGGCAGCTGCCGGTCAAGCCGACAGCGAGGCCTGCGCGAGCACCGCGCGCGTGTGCGGGCCGACGCCCGCGTCCATGGCGGTGTGCAGGTCGGCGAGCTCGTCGACGTCGAGGCGCAGGCCCGTGCCGGGCGCGATCGGCAGCTCGACGTGGCCCGCCTGCCGGTGCCGCTCGGCCGAGCCCGGCCCGAATCGCGGCCGCAGCGCATCCGCCCGCGTGGCCGTGAGCATGGTCGTGCCGACCGCGATCGCGTCGGGCACGAAGGCGCGGTGCTCCCGCTCGGCGAGTGCGAGCGCGGCGTCCAGCTCGGCGGGCGTGAGCGCCGGCAGATCGCCGAGCAGCACCGCCGCGGGCGCCGCGGGGTCGATCGTCGCGAGGCCGGCGTCGATCGCGGCGAGCAGCCCGCCGCTCGGGTCGTCGACGACGCGCACGGCCTCGAGGCCCTCGGTGACCGCGGGGTCGCACGTCACGACGATCACCTGATCGGCGGATGCGCTCCGGCACGCGGCCGTGATGGCGTCGCGGGCGAACGCGACCGCGAGCGCCGCGCGCGCGTCGCCCGCCGCGAGGCGCGACTTGCCGATCGAGCCCTTCACGGGGATGACGATCGACCACTGCACGAGGCCAAGCCTACGTCGAGCGCGATGCGCCGCCGCTCGCAGCGGGCCTCACTCGTCGATCGGCGGGACGACGCGCACGAGGCTCGGCGGCAGCGCCGTCGACAGCACCCGCCGCCACAGCGGCTGCGAGCGCCCGAGGGCACGCGCCACGAGCCGCACGTCGGCGTCGACGGCGCCCCGCTCGCGCGGACCGGCGTCGAAGACCGCCCGCTCGGCCGCGAGCCGCACGCGGTCGGCGGCGCTGCGCGCCTGGCGGTCGTCGGCGAGCCGCGCGCCGATCGCCGCCTGCACCTCGCCGGGCGTCGCGGATGCCGGCAGCCGCGTGCCCGCGTCGGCGAGCGCGGCGCGCAGCTCGTGCCAGCCGCCCGGGGCCCCCCGCCGCAGCCGCACGGCGCGCTGCCCGCGCCGCACGAGCCACGGGAGCGCGAGCAGCAGCACGAGTCCCGCGCCGATGAGCCAGGGCCGCAGCGCAGCCCAGTCGATCGCGGTCGCCCCGGGCTCGGCGACGCCGGGCGACGAGGGCGTCGGCGAGGCGGTCGGCGCGGTCGTCGGCGCGGCGCTCTGCGTCGCGCTCGGCGTCGGCGTCGGCGCCGCCGACTCGGTCGGCGTGGGCGTCGGCTCCTGCGTCTGCTCGTCGCCCTCTGGACTCGCCTGGCCCGTGCCCGCGCCCGGCGTCGTCTCGACGCGCACCCAACCGGCGCCGTCGACCCACGCCTCCGCCCACGCGTGCATGTGGTTGGTCGTGACCGATCGCCCGCCGGCGATCTCGTCGCCCGGCAGGAAGCCGACGACGACGCGAGCGGGCAAGCCCGCGCCGCGCAGCAGCGCGCCCGTCGCGCTCGCGTAGTGCACGCAGTAGCCGCTGCGGGTCTCGAGGAAGCCCTCGAGCGCCTCCCAGCCGTCGCCCGAGGCGCCAGCGAAGCCGGGCAGGTCGAGCTGCTCGGAGTAGTCCCACACGCCGGTCGTCATGTAGGCGTGCACGGCGCGCACGCGGTCGGCCGCGCCCATCCCCTCGGTCACGAGCGAGCTCCCGAGCTCGCGGATGCCCTGAGCCCGCTCGGGCAGCAGGAGCAGCTCCTCGTGCCCCGTCGACGCGTCGCCGACGAGGCTCGCGAGGTCGGGCGAGCGCGTGCCGGAGGAGGTGAACTCGAGCCCGTCGGTGTCGACGCTCCCCTCGATGCGCAGCGCGTCGTTCGCGTCGTCCCAGTGCGCGCCCTCGGGCGCGGTCGCGCCCGCGGCGCGCTCGGGCGTCGGCAGGCTCTCGGCGCGCACGGGGCTCATCCGCACGGTGAGCTGCATCGGCGCGCCGAGGTCGGCGCCCTCGACGAGCAGGTCCGGGTCGCCCGCGGTCGGCGACACCTGGCGGAAGCCGTCCTCCCCCGCTTCGGGCAGCGTCATGAGGCGCGTGACGGTCGGCAGCCCGTCGCTCGTCGAGTAGGTGAAGACCTGCCTCGCCTCGGGCCGCCGCAGCTCGTCGCCGAGGTCGATGTCGGTCTGCAGCACGGGCGTTGGCGAGCGCAGCAGCTCCTCGAGCGTCGGCAGGTCGAGCGCGACGTCGCGAGGGCTCGGGGCGACGAGCGGCACGGCGGCCGCGAGCGCCGCGGCGACGCCGACGAGCGCGACGGGCGCGAGCCAGCCGCGCCCGATCGCGACGCGCTCGTCGATCGCGGGGGCGGCGAGCGCGAGCGCCGCGGCCGCGGCGCCGGGCAGCGCGTGCCACCACGGGATGTCGGCGCGGAAGGCGATCGGCAGCAGCAGCGGCGCGGCGGCGATGAGCACCGCGATCGCCGGCAGCCGCATCGCGTGCCCGAGCAGGTCGACGCCGAGCGCGAGCACGACGGCGCCCGCGACGACCGCGGCCAGCACGGCACCCTCGACCTCGATCGGTGTGCGGAGCGCCCAGGCGATCGCCTGCACGCCCTCGCCGATCGCGCGCATCGAGGCGCCGGCCGACTCCGGCGTCGGGATGACGCCGAGCAACGCCTCGTCGGGCGCGGAGGTCGCCGTGATCCAGCCGACGCCGACGAGCGCGACGACGCCGGTCGCGACGAACGCGGGCATGAGCGTGCGCGCGAGCGCCGCGGCGAGCGCCATCGTCAGCACCGCGCCGAGCGCGGGCAGCAGCCAGCCGTCGCCCAGCACGGTGCCGGTCGACCACAGCCACGCGATCGGCAGCACGGCGAGCGCGGTCGTCTCGACCGGACCGGCGTGGATGCGTCGAGGCCGCCGTGCGCGACCGCTCGGCGCGGGCGGGCTCGCCGTCCGCTCGCGCTCGAGGACGGGGGCGCTCACGCGAGCTCCCGCACCGGACCGGCGCGATCGATCCAGCGGTGCACGGCGACGCGGGAGCCGGCCGAGATGCGCCTCGGCGGGTCGACCGGGCGCGCGACGAGCCACAGCGTCGTGCCGGGAGCGAGCGACCACCCCTCCGGGGCCGCCTCCTCGAGCGCGACGACGTGCGCCGCGTCGGCGTCCATCGGCCGCGGCTCGTCGGCGGCGTGCGCCTCGAACGAGGCGAACGCCGCGAGGGCCGAGCGGAGGTCGCGCCAGTCGGCCGCCGGCAGCGACGGCTCGCCCGTCTCCCGCACCTGCACCGCGCGGTCGCGGCCCGCGAGGGCGAGCGCGATCGAGCACGCGGCCCGCGCGAGCCGGTCCTCGGCGTCGCGGCCGCGGCCCGCGGCGCGAGCGGTGTCGACGACGACGATGTCGTCGTCGGTCGCTGGGTTCGCCTCCTGCCGCACCATGAGCTCGCCGCGCTTGGCGCTCTGCCGCCAGTGCACGCGGCGCTGCGGATCGCCCGGCCGCCACTCGCGCACCATCGCGTCGACCTCGTCGGCCGTGCGCGACTGCGCGAGCCGGCCCTCCGTGCGGTTCGAGCGCAGCTCGCTCGAGCCGACCGCGAGCACCTCGGGACCGACGACGAGGCTCGCGCGCGGGTCGATCGCGCGCGTCGTGCGCACGACGCGGAACGGGTCGAGCGTCGTCACCTCGACCGGCGCGAGCCGCCAGCGGCCCCGCGGGTGCGAGCCGAGCTCGACCGACGCCTGCGCACCCTCGCCGAGGTCGCCCTCGAGCAGCAGGAAGCGCTCGGGACCCGGCGCCCACGTCGACCAGCGCGCGCCGACCTGGCGCGCGTCGCCGACGATCCGGAGCGCCGCCGACTGCCCCTCGGCGATGACCCCGGGCACGCCGAGCCGCACGCGGCCGACCGCGCCGATCGCCCACCAGAGCCCGAGCGCGACGACGCCGAGGCACAGCGCCGCGGGCACGAGCAGCACGACCTGCCGCTCCCAGTAGGCGGCGAGCACGAGGCCGAGCCCCGCGAGCACGAGCACGAAGCCGCGAGGCGTGAGCCTCGACCTCGACCGATCCCTCGCGGCCCGGCCCGCGCGCGCGGCCATCAGCGCATGACGGGCGCGACGGTGGAGGCGATCGCGTGCGCGACGACCGCGCGCGCGTCGTCGTGGCGAGCGCGCGGATCGTGCATCACGAGGTGGTGCGGCAGCACGTGCTGCGCGAGCGCCTTGACGTCGTCGGGCGAGAGCCAGTCGCGGCCGAGGAGGCGGGCGCGCGCCTTCGCCGCGCGCACGAGCTGGAGCGTCGCGCGCGGGCTCGCGCCGAGCCGCACGTCGGGGTGCTCGCGCGTCGCGCGCGCGAGCCGCACGGCGTAGCGCTCGACGAGCTCGTGCGCGCGCACCGCGTGGGCGGCGGCGATCTCGGCCGAGAACTGCTCCTCGGTCGTCACGGGTCGCACGGCGTCGAGCGGCTGCGCGGTCTCGCGGGCCTGCACCATCGCGAGCTCCGCGCCCTCGTCCGGGTAGCCGAGCTCGAGCCGCACCATGAAGCGATCGCGCTGCGCCTCCGGCAGCGCGTACGTGCCCTCCATGTCGATCGGGTTCTGCGTCGCGACGACGAGGAACGGCGTCGGCAGCCGGTGCGTGACGCCATCGACCGTCACCTGCCCCTCGGCCATGCACTCGAGCAGCGCCGCTTGCGTCTTGGGGCTCGCGCGGTTGATCTCGTCGGCGATCACGATGTTGGCGAAGACGGGGCCGGGCTGGAAGCGCAGCTCGCCGCTCGCGCGGTCGAGCACCGACATGCCGGTGATGTCGCTCGGCAGCAGGTCGGGCGTGCACTGGATGCGCCGCACCGTGCCGCCGATCGCGGCGGCGAAGGCGCGCGCGAGCTGCGTCTTGCCGACGCCCGGCACGTCCTCGAGCAGCACGTGGCCCTCGGCGAGCAGCACGGTGAGCACGGTGCGGATCTCGTCGGTCTTGCCCGAGATGACGCTCTGCACGGCGCGCTGGATGCGCTCGCCGGCGGCCATCGGCAGGTCGGGCACGTGCTCGAGCACCGGCGCCTCGCGCTCCTCAGCCGTCATGCCCCGCTCCCGCCTCTGCCAGTGCGTCGATCCTGCCCGCCTCGCGCCCGAGCCGATAGGCCTCGTCGGCGCCGAGGTGGAACATGTCGCCCTCGCGCCGCACGAGCCGCGTCGCGCCGGGCTCGTCGAGCCCCGTCACGTGACGGCCGAGGCCGCGCACGAGCACGACCGGCACGCCGTCGGCCTTCCCGGCGACGAGGTCGGCGGCGCCCGCGATCTCGTCGGCGATCGCCGGGGCGGTGACGGTGAGCGGCCGGCCGTTCGCGTCGAGCGCGCCCGCGAGCGGCTCGAGCACGCGGATGCCCGCGGCGCCGATCGCGACGTCGGTCTGCCCGACCCGCCACGCGCGACCGAGCGTGTCGCTCACCACGACGCCGATCTCGGCACCGAAGCGCGACCGCAGCCGCTCGGCGATCGCGCGCGCCGACGCATCCGAGTCCTCCGGGAGGAGCAGGATCGTGCCGTCGTCGGTGTTCGACGCGTCGACGCCCGCCGCGGCGAGCACGAGGCCCGAGCGGTGCTCGACGATGCGCGTGATGCCGCCCGGGTGCGCGCGCGAGGCGACGAGCCGCACCGACTCCTCGGTGATCGCCCGCTCGCGCTCGGCGGCGGGGCGGATGCGTCCCTCGGCCTTCGAGACGACCTTGCTCGTGACGACGACGATGTCGCCGTCCCGCGGCTCGAGCGGCCCGATCGCGTCAGCGACGAGCGCCGGCAGGTCGTCGCCGGGACGGATCTCGCCCATCCCCCGCACGGCCCGCAGCTCGAGGTCGGGCTCGCTCATCGCGACTGCAGGAAGGTGGCGACCGCCCGCGGCACGTAGGGGCTGATGTCGCCGCCGAGCTCCGAGACCTGCCGCACGAGGCTCGACGAGACGTGCGCGTTCTCGGGGTTCGGGAGCATGAAGATCGTCTCGACGCCGGCGAGGTTGCGGTTCACGATCGACATCGGCGTCTCGTACGAGAGGTCGGTCGACGAGCGGATGCCCTTCACGAGCACCTCGGCCCCCACCTGCTGGCAGTAGTCGACGAGCAGGCCCATCGACCAGTTCGCGATGCGGATCTGGCCCTCGATGCGGGCCTCCTCGATCGATCGCTCGATGAGCGCCTCGCGCTCGACGACCGGCAGGAACGCGTGCTTGTCGGGGTTGTGGGTGACGACGACGTGCACCTCGTCGAAGATCCTCGCGGCTCGCGCGACGACGTCGAGGTGACCCAGGGTGACAGGGTCGAACGAACCGGGCACGACGGCGATGCGAGGCATGCCGCCAGCCTATAAGGCGGATGCGGGCGCTGGCGCCGCGCGGAGGGCGAGGGCGCGGATGCATAGGCGCGGCATGGGCGGGACCCTTCGACGCGGTCCGCGCCTCCGGCGCGGACCGGCTCAGGGAGCGGAGGTCACGCCGTCACGAGCGCCGCTCGCGCATCGGGGTCGAGCCGCCGGTCGACCGCGAGCCGCAGGGCCGGGTTCGCGAGCAGCTTCGGATCGGCGTCGAGCACCGCGCGCGCGGCGTCGCGAGCCGCCTCGATGATGCCGACATCGCGCGCGACCCGCAGCACCTTGAGGCCGCTCCGCCCGCCGGACTGCGCGGCGCCCAGCACGTCGCCCTCGCCGCGCTGCTCGAGGTCGACCTCGGCGAGCTCGAAGCCGTCGAGCGTCGAGGCGACCGCGTCGAGCCGCTCGCGCGCCGTGCTCTCGGGGTCGACGGAGGAGACGAGCATGCACACGGCGGCGTGCTCGCCGCGGCCGACGCGGCCGCGCAGCTGGTGCAGCTGCGAGACGCCGAAGCGATCGGCGGAGAGGACGACCATCATCGTCGCGTTCGGCACGTCGACCCCGACCTCGATGACGGTCGTCGCGACGAGCACGTCGATCTCGCGGTCGCGGAACGCGCGCATGACGGCGTCCTTCTGCTCGGTCGTGTCGGCGCCGGTGAGCTGCGAGAGCTCCTTGCCGCGCAGCGCCGGATGCTTCCGCAGCCGATCGAGGGTCGTCACCACGTCGTCGACGGGAGGCAGCGGCCGCGCGCCCGCCGACGCATCCGCCTCGTCGTCGCTCCGGTCGATGCCCTCGAGCTTGCCCGGCGAGATCGCGGGGCACACGACGAACGCCTGGCGGCCCGCGTCGAGCTCCTCGCGCATGCGCTCCCAGACGCGCGCGAAGTGGCCCGGGCGCTCGACGGGGTCGACGACGAACGTCTTGATGGGGCTGCGGCCCGCCGGCAGCGAGCGGATCGTCGAGACGTCGAGGTCGCCGAACGCCGTCATCGCGATCGTGCGCGGGATCGGCGTCGCAGTGAGCACGAGCGTGTGCGGGTGGATGCCCTTCGCGCGCAGCGCCTCGCGCTGGGCGACGCCGAACCGGTGCTGCTCGTCGATGACGACGAGCGCGAGCTCGGCGAAGGTCGTCCGCTCGCTCAGCAGCGCGTGCGTGCCGACGACGATGCGCGCGGAGCCGGCCGCGATCGCGAGCGCCGCGCGCTTGCGATCGGCGGCCGGCATCTGACCGGTGAGGAGCGTCGGCTGCAGCTCGGCGGCGAGCTCGGGCCCGAGCGAGCGCACGATCGAGCGGAGGTGCTGCACCGCGAGCACCTCGGTGGGCGCGAGGAGCGCCGCTTGGCCGCCCGACTCGGCGACCGTGAGCATCGCGCGGGTCGCGACGACGGTCTTGCCCGAGCCCACCTCGCCCTGCACGAGCCGGTGCATCGCGGTGCCGCTCGCGAGGTCGGCGGCGATCGCGTCGCCCGCCGCGCGCTGGTCATCGGTCAGCTGCCACGGCAGGCCCGCGTCGAAGCGCTCGAGCAGGGCACCCGGATGCCTCGGCTGGGTGGGCAGGGTGTCGAACCAGTCACGGGTGGCGAGCAGGTAGGTCTGCAGCAGGAACGCCTCCTGCCACGCGAGCGAGTGCCGGGCGCGGTAGGCGTCGCGCTCGGTCTCGGGCTGGTGCGCCATGCGGAGCGCCTCGAGCAGCGACATGAGGCCGTGCTCGGCGCGCACCTCCGCCGGCACGGGGTCGCGCACGACGTCGAGCGAGTCGAGCGCCTGCGCGACCATCGCCTGGATCTTCGTCGTCGCGAGCGATTGCGTCGCCGGGTAGATCGGCACGGGCTGCTGCGCCCACCGCTCGGCGTCGACGCCCGCCTCCTCGTCGAAGAGCTCGTAGTCGGGGTGGGTCAGCTGCCGCTTGCCCTTGTAGTCGCCGACGACGCCCGAGAAGAGCGCGGTGACGCCCTGGTGCAGCTCGGCCTTCCGCCACGCCTGGTTGAAGAAGGCGAGCTCGAGCTCGCTCGAGCCGTCGGTGATCGTGATGCTCGTGAGGCTCCGTGGCCGGCCGCGCGCGTCGCGCTGCAGGTCGCGCGTCTCGACGCTGCGGACCTTCGCGACGACCGTGACGTGCTCGCCCGGCACGAGGCTCCGCAGCTCGGTGAGCTCGCCGCGCTTCGCGTAGCGGCGCGGCAGGTGCCACAGCAGGTCGCCGACCGTCTCGAGCCCGAACGCGCGATGCAGCTTCCCCGCTTGCGCCTTCCCGAGCAGCCGCTCGAGCGGGCGCTCGAGCCCCTCGGGGAGCGCTCCGCCGGCTGCCTTCGACACCACTCGCCCAGGGTAGGCGCTCCCGCCCACGCGCCCTGGCGCATCCCCACTCAGTTCCCATGCGTCAGGATGTGTCCGTGACGCGCATCATCGGAGGGCTCGCGGGCGGCGTGCGGCTGCACGTGCCGCTGCGGGGCACGCGGCCGACGTCGGAGCGCGTGCGCGAGGCGATCTTCAGCGCGCTCGACGCGCGCGGGCTGTGCGACGGCGCGAACGTGCTCGACCTCTACGCCGGCTCGGGCGCGCTCGGCCTCGAGGCCGCGAGCCGCGGCGCGGAGGCCGTCGTGCTCGTCGAGCGCGACCGCTCGGCGGCGAAGGTCGCCGAGCGCAACGCCGCGGCCGTCGCGAAGGCGGGCGCGGTGCGCGCGGTCGTCGAGCCGGTGTCGGTCGCGCAGTTCCTGCAGCGCTCAGGGCGGCAGTTCGACCTCGTCTTCATCGACCCGCCCTACGACCTGCCGCCCGCCGAGATCGGCTTCGTGCTCGCGACGCTCGCGCCGCTGCTGTCGCACCCCGCGGTCGTCGTCGTCGAGCAGTCGAAGCGCTCGGGCGCCCTCGACCTGCCGGGCGACCTCGTGCTCGAGCGGGCGCGCGACTACGGCGACACGACGCTGCACTACCTCGCGACCGCGGGGACGACGGTGGACGGCTGACCCGCGCCTGCCGCCTCAGGCGCGGTAGGGGTCCCAGCCGCGCGGCTCGAGCGGCGCGCCGTCGAGCGTGACGCCCTCGCCCGCCTCGACGACGCCGAGCTCGGTGAGCGGCGCGCCGGCGACCTCGGTCGGGAGGTCGATGCTCGGCGGGAGCGTCACGAGCAGCGCGTGGTCCTCGCCGCCGTGGAGCACCGCGTCGCGCGCGATGCCGAGCCGGGCCGCGAGCGCGTCGACGGCGGCGCCGTCGATCGCGATGCGGGCGGCGGATGCGCGGGCCACGCGAGCGGCATCGAGCGCGAGGCCGTCGGAGACGTCGAGCAGCGCGGTCGCGCCCATCGCCGCGAGCGCGGGCCCCGCCGCGACGGGCGCGGTCGGGGCGAGGTGGATGCGCACGGTCGCATCGTCGGCGGCGAGTCGCTCGGCGGCGCCGGGCTCGAGCGTGCCGCCGGCCTCGGCGCTCGCGGCGAGCAGGCGGCCGAGCCCAGTCGCCGACATGCCGAGGGTGCCGACGGCGCAGACGCGGTCGCCCGCCCGCGCGCCCGAGCGGAGCACCGCATCCGCGCCCCGCAGGTCGCCGAACGCCGTCACTGCGATCGTGACGCGCTCGGCGGTGCCGAGGTCGCCGCCGACCACGCCGCAGCCGGGCGCCATCGCGGCGATGCCGTCGGCGAGGCCTTCGGCGAAGCGCTCGAGGTCGCGCACGAGCGTCGCGCGGGGCACCGCGAGCGCCACGACGAGCGAGGTGGGCACGGCCCCCATCGCGGCGATGTCGGCGAGGTTGGAGGCGGCGGCCTTCCAGCCGAGGTCGTGCCAGCTCGACCAGTCGAGCCGCAGGTCGGCGCCCTCGAGCATCGTGTCGGTCGTGACGACGAAGCGGCCGTCGGGCGCCCGCACGACCGCCGCGTCGTCGCCCGGGCCGACGATCGTCGCGTCGCCCGACGGGAGCAGCGGCAGGAAGCGGCGGAGCGCCTCGAGCTCGCCGACGTCGGCCAGGGTCACGTCGTCCATGCCGGCAACGCTAGCCGGGAAGGCCGATGGGCTCCGTCCGGGACCCCTTCGACCGCGCGGGACCCGGTGCGCCGGGTCCCGCTGGGTGGGAGGGGTCCCGCGTCAGCGGAGCCGCGCCGGGCAGCACCCGCAGGCCCCTCGGTAGGCTCGAGGCGTGCGCCTCCTCCCCCTCGCTGCCGCTGCCGCTGCGCTCCTCGCGCTAACCGGCTGCGCTCGCGCGGTGACGCTCCCGGCCGCCGACGACGCATCCGACCCCGGGTGCGCGCGCGTCTCCGTCTCGCTCCCCGAGCAGCTCGGCGACGCGAGCCTCCCCGAGCCGCTCGAGCGCCGCGACACGACGTCGCAGGCGACGGCCGCGTGGGGCGACCCGAGCGCGGTGACGCTGCGCTGCGGCATGCCGGAGCCCGCGCCGTCGGCGAACCGCTGCATCCAGGTCGGCCCCGTCGACTGGCTCGAGGTCGCGCAGGAGGAGAACGTCTGGACGTTCGTCAGCTACGGCCGCTCCCCCGCGACCGAGGTCGTCATCGACACGAACGTCGTGAGCGCGGTGACCGCGCTCGAGGGCGTCTCGAACGCCGTCGACCGCATCGAGCGCACCGGCGAGTGCACCTGAGCGATCGGGACCGCCGCCGATGGAGTACGTGCAGATCGAGCTGCCTGTGCGCGACTGGCAGCTCGTCGACGCGTGCGCCGACAACAGCGCATCCACCGATGTGGTGGATCTCGACATCGGCTCGGTGACCACGAGCGCGTGCGTGCGCGATGCCGGCTGGCGCGCATCCGCCGCCTTCGCCGACGAGCACGACGCGCTCGGCTGGCCTCCGGCCGATCGGATGCTGGCGATCCTGCTGCAGCGCGAGCACTGGCGGTGGGTCGTCGCGCAGCTCGACCGGTGGGCGCGCTTGGAGGATGGCGCCGACCTCGAGCGCCTCCGCGCGGCGATCGAGGAGCGGCTGGCCTAGGAGGCCGCGTCGGCGTCCGCGTCGAGCACGTCGGGCAGGAACACGCGCCCGTCGTCGTGGCCGGGGTCGAGCACGATGGCGTGCCCCTCGGGGATCGCCGCCGCGAGCTCGGCCCCGGTGAGCTTCAGGTGGCGGCGCGTCTTCGTGACGAAGCCGCCGATGCGCTTCGTCGACGTGAACGCGACGACGAGCTGCAGCTCGCCGTGCGGCACGACGAGGAACCGGCCAGAGCCCGGGTCGCGCGGGTTCTCGACGACCGCGGGCACGACGAGCTCAGCCTCGCGCACGATCGCCCACGCGCCGGCGTGATCGGTCGCGTCGATGTCGTGCAGGGCGTCGAGCGTCGGGTTGGTCACGCATCCATGCTGGCAGACCGGGGCGGATGCCGTGGGTCGCCCAGCGGTGTGGGCGCCGACTGGGAGACTGGTCACATGGCGCTCGACTTCACGGCAATCGACTTCGAGACCGCCAACGGCAGCGCCGCCTCCGCGTGCGCGGTCGGCCTCGTGAAGGTGCGGGACGGGCTCATCGTCGAGCGCTTCTCGACGCTCATCCGGCCGTCCTTCCCGCATGACGAGTTCTGGGAGTGGAACACGCGCATCCACGGCATCTACGCCCACCAGGTGCTGGATGCGCCCGATTGGGCGGAGGCCCAGCGGCTCATCCTCGAGTTCGGCGGCGACGACATCTACGTCGCGCACAACGCCGGCTTCGACAAGGGCGTCATGCGCGCGGCGGCGAAGGCCGCGCGGCTGCCGGTGCCCGACATGCGCTGGACCGACTCGCTGCGCATCGCCCGCAAGACGTTCGCGCTCGAGTCGTACCGGCTGCCGGTCGCGGCACTCGCCGCGGGCTTCGACGACTTCCGCCACCACGACGCCGGTGGCGACGCCGAGGCGTGCGCGGCGATCGTGATCGGCGCCGCGAAGCGCCACGAGCTCGACGACCTCGAGGCGCTCGTCAAGCGCTGCGTGTCGGCCGTGCACGAGATCGGCGAGCGGCACGAGGAGCTCGCCGAGCTCGAAGCCGCCCGGCGCGCGGCGCAGCGCGAGCGGCCGTGGTGGCAGTAGCTCGGCGGAGCCTGGCTATAACGAAACCATCACGTTTCCGCGGTGAGGATCCGTCGCGATCCGCGTGATTCCGCGGAATACGACGGAGGCGTCCCGTACCTCTCGTTCTGGGCTCGGGTAACGTCGACTGGCGGTGGCCACGGCAGGCCGCCTTCGCATTGGACGCGACCGTCGGCTCCCCCAGCTGTCGACGAGCGTATGGTGCCGCTTCGCAGACGACCTCCGTCGTCGATGGACGGCAGACGACACACCGCCGGCGCGGTGGCACCCGTCCTCGACTGAACGCCCTCGCGGCGTGGCAGGAGTGACCGTGACCGAACCGCAAGTGATCGCGCGCCCCGGGGGTGCCGATGAGACCCGTGGCGCCGACGACATCGCCGTGCGCGTCGAGCACCTCACGAAGGTGTTCGGCCGCCGCGCCCTCGAGGCCGCCGACCGCCTCGCCGCCGGCGCCTCCCGAGAGGACGTCGCCAAGCTCGGCACCGCCGCCGTCATCGACGCCTCCTTCGAGGTGCGGCGCGGCGAGATCTTCGTCGTGATGGGCCTCTCCGGCTCAGGCAAGTCGACGCTCATCCGGATGCTCAACGGCCTGCTCGACGCGACGCATGGCATCGTCGAGATCGACGGCGAGCGCGTCACGGGCATCGACGCGAAGCGGCTGCGCGCCGTGCGTCGCTCGCAGGTGTCGATGGTGTTCCAGCACTTCGCGCTCCTGCCCCACCGCACGGTGCTCGACAACGTCGCCTACGGGCTCGAGATCCAGGGCGTCGACCGAGAGCGCCGGCTCGAGCTCGCCCGCGACGTCGTCGGCAAGGTCGGACTCTCCGGCTGGGAGGAGCGGTTCCCGAGCGAGCTCTCCGGCGGCATGCAGCAGCGCGTCGGCATCGCCCGCGCGCTGTGCGCCGACACGCCCGTGCTGCTCATGGACGAGGCGTTCAGCGCGCTCGACCCGCTCATCCGCCGCGAGATGCAGGAGCAGCTCGTCGAGCTGCAGGCCGAGCTCGGCAAGACGATCGTCTTCATCACCCACGACCTCAACGAGGCGATGTTCCTCGGCGACCGCATCGCCGTCATGCGCGACGGCCGCATCGTGCAGATCGGCAGCCCCGAGGAGATCCTCACCGACCCCGCGAACGACTACGTCGCGCAGTTCGTGCAGGACGTCGACCGCACCCGCGTGCTCACCGCGGCGAGCGTGATGGAGCCGCCCGCCGCATCCGTGCCCGTCACCGTCGGACCGCGCGGCGCGCTGCGCGCGATGCGCGACGTGCAGAGCTCGACGCTGCTCGTCACGGGCCCCGGCCGCACCGTGCTCGGCGCCGTGCGCGACCGCGACGTGCTGCGCGCCGTGCAGCGCGGGCACCGCGAGCTGCGCCCGCTCGTCGACGCCGACGTGCACCGCGTCTCGCCCGACACGAGCCTCGCCGAGCTGCCCGAGCTCGCCGTCACGAGCGGCCTGCCGATCGCGGTCGTCGACGGCGGCGATCGCCTGCTCGGCGTCATCCCCCGCGTGATGCTGCTCGCCGCGCTCGGCAACGTGCCGACCGAGACCTCAGAGATGGCGATCGTCGACCTGCCGCCGGCGCTCGACCCCGCGATCGTCGCGCAGACGCTCGACGCCGCGACCGCTCGCTTCGACTCCCAGGAGGTCTCCGATGCTCGATGACATCCGCCTGCCGCTCGGCGACTGGGTCGAGACCGGCGTCGACTGGATCACCGACAACCTCGCCGTGCTCTTCGACGTCATCCGCTCGATCGTCGGCGGCATCTTCGACGTCGTCGAGATGGCCTTCACCGAGCCGCCCGCGATCGTCATGATCGTGGTGCTCGCCCTGGTCGCGCTCCTCGTGCGCGGCGTGCGGATGGGCCTCGGCACGGTGCTCGGGCTCGTCGTGATCGCGCTCGTCGACCAGTGGGACAACGCGATGGCGACGCTCGCGCTCACGGTCGTCGCGGCGCTGCTCGCGCTCCTGCTCGCGATCCCGCTCGGGATCTGGGCGGCGCGCTCCGACACCGTGTCGGCGATCGTGCGCCCGGTGCTCGACTTCCTCCAGACCATGCCCGCGTTCGTCTACCTCATCCCGGCGATCCTCCTGTTCGGCATCGGCGTCGTGCCCGGCATCATCGCGACGATCGCGTTCGCGATGGCGCCCGGCGTGCGCTTGACCGAGCTCGGCATCCGTGGCGTCAACCGCGAGATCGTCGAGGCGGGCGCCGCCTTCGGCGCCTCCCCCGGCCGCATCCTGCGGCAGATCCAGCTGCCGCTCGCGCTCCCGACGATCATGACGGGCGTCAACCAGATCATCATGCTGTCGCTCTCGATGGTCGTCATCGCCGGGATGGTCGGCGCGGGCGGGCTCGGGCAGGACATCGTGCAGGCGCTGCAGCGCATCGACGTGGGCTTCGGCTTCGAGGCCGGGCTCTCGGTCGTGATCCTCGCGATCGTGCTCGACCGCGTGACGAACGCGCTCGGCAGCCTGCAGGCGCACAGCCCCGTCGCGAAGCTGCGCTCGCGGCGGCGGAGCGCCGCGGCCGCCGCGGCGAGCGCGCCCTCGCCGCACGACGTCGCCGCGGTGGCGAGCGTCGAGACGGCACCGGCCGGCAGCGGCCGCTGAGACTTCGGCGGCCGCTCCGGCGGCCGCCGACGGACGGAAGATACGGAACGAGAGAGGACACAGCATGCACAAGCGATTCATCCGCGCGACGGCCGTCGCTGCCGTCGGAGCGCTGGCCCTGGCCGGCTGCTCATCGAGCGGCTCCGAGGCGGAGGCGCCCGAGGGCGACGCCGCGTCGACGAGCGACCAGACCGACCTGACCATCGGCGTCTTCAACGGCTGGCCCGAGGGCGAGGCCGTCTCCTACCTGTGGGAGGCGATCCTCGAGGAGCAGGGCTACGACGTCGAGCTCGAGTACGCCGACGCCGGCCCCGTCTTCGCGGGCGTCGCGGGCGGCGACTACGACGTCACGCTCGACGGCTGGCTGCCGATGACGCACGCCGACTACATGACCGAGTTCGGCGACGACCTCGTCGACCTCGGCGCGTGGAACGAGGACGCCGTGCTGACCCTCGCGGTCAACGAGGATGCGCCCATCACGTCGATCGAGGAGCTCGCCGACAACGCGGACGCGTTCGGCAACCGCATCGTCGGCATCGAGCCGGGCGCGGGCCTCACGGGCGCGACGCAGGACAGCGTTATCCCGACCTACGGCCTCGAGGGCATGGAGTTCGTGACGTCGTCGACGCCCGCGATGCTCGCCGAGCTGAGCGGCGCGATCGACGCCGGCGAGAACATCGTCGTGACGCTGTGGCGCCCCCACTGGGCCTACGACGAGTTCCCCATCCGCGACCTCGAGGATCCGGAGGGCACGCTCGGCGACGCCGAGGGGATCCACTCGATCGCCCGCACGGGCTTCGAGGAGGACTTCCCGCAGCTGACCGCGTGGCTGCAGGCCTTCGAGATGGACTCGGAGCTGCTCTTCTCGCTCGAGAACGCGATGTTCAACAGCGACGCGTCGCAGAGCGACTACCCCGAGGTCGTCGCGACCTGGATCTCGGAGAACCAGGAGTACGTCGACTCGCTCACCGCGACCGAGTAGCCGAGCGAGCGATCGAGGCCCCGCATCCGGGTGACGGATGCGGGGCCTTCGTCGTGCGCGGCGGGCTTCGACACGCTGTGCGCCTGCGGCGCGCAGCGGCTCAGCCGGCGGGAGGCGACTCAGCCGGCGGAGGGGCCGTCGTTCGCCTCGATGTGGCGCAAGAAGGCCTCGCGGAAGCGCTCCGGCTCCTCGATGTGGGGCGAGTGGCCCGCAGTCTCGAACACGATCTCCTCGTAGGCGCCGCCCGCGGCGGCGTACTCGTCGAGCACCCGCCGCGTCTGCGACACCATCGGCTGCGGCGGTGCCGCCTCCTCGCCGGGCCAGCCGGGCACGACGCCATGCTTGCCGAGCGTGTTGAAGTCGAAGAACGACTCGTCCGAGACGATCGCATCATGCGCGCCCCGCACCCAGAGGATCGCGGGCTTCCGCTCGACCCCCACGATGCCGGTGAGGTCGAGGTGGGCGGCCGACATCGTGTTGAGGATGCCGCGCGTGCCTGGCGCGAAGCCCGGCCACGACTCCGACGGCGCCCCGTCGCCCGGCTGGTTGTCGGGCCCCGTCTTCGTCGAGAGCATCGACTCGACCCAGAGGTCCTCGTGCTCGTCGCTGAAGCCCGGCGCGACGTAGCTCGAGCGGAAGACGCTCCGCGGGCTCGTCGGCGCCTCGTCGCTCGCGTCGCCCGCCGCGAGCCGCGCGATGAAGTCGGGGTTCGCTCCCCCGCCGCCCGTGCCCGCCGCATCCGGCGTGCAGAGCGAGCCGTCGAGCCGCGTGCCGAAGCCGTGCGGCGGCACGGGCGCCATGAGCGTCACCGAGCGGATGAGGTCGGGCCTATCGAGCATGAGCTGCATGACGACGCCGCCGCCCATCGACCAGCCGAGCAGGTGCGCGTCGGCGAGGCCGAGCGCATCGAGGACCGAGGCGACGTCGTCGGCGAAGTCGCGGAGGCCCCGCGTCGCGTCGACCGGCAGCGTCTCGCTGTCGCCGTAGCCGCGCAGGTCGATCGCGATCGACGGCCGCGGCAGCGCGAGCATGAGCGGCTGGAAGAAGAGCGACGACGACACGTTGCCGTGGATGAGCACGACGGGTCGCCGGCCCTCGGCGCCTGCGACGTCGCGGCGGAGGACGGATGCGGTGAGCCGCTCCGTGCGGACGCTCGACTGCTCGATCCCCGCGAGGATCGTCGTCACGCGAGGATCTCCGGCTCGGTCTTCTCGCGCAGCTCCTCGAGCGTCACGCCGGGGGCGAGCTCGACGAGCCGCAGCCCCTCCGGCGTGACGTCGAGCACGGCGAGGTCGGTGATGATGCGGTCGACGACGCCCTTGCCCGTGAGCGGCAGCGAGCACGCGTTCAGGATCTTCGCGGAGCCGTCCTTCGCGGTGTGCTCCATGAGCACGATGACCTTCGCCGCGCCGTGCACGAGGTCCATCGCGCCGCCGGGGCCTTTTACCATCTTGCCGGGGATCATCCAGTTGGCGATGTCGCCCGAGGCCGACACCTGCATCGCGCCGAGGATCGCGGCGTCGATCTTGCCGCCGCGGATCATCGCGAACGACGTCGCCGAGTCGAAGAACGACGTGCCCGGCAGCGTCGTCACGGTCTCCTTGCCGGCGTTGATGAGGTCGGGGTCGACCTGGTCCTCGGTCGGGTACGGGCCGACGCCCAGGATGCCGTTCTCGCTCTGCAGCACGACGGTCACGTCGTCGGGCACGTAGTTCGGCACGAGCGTCGGCAGCCCGATGCCGAGGTTGACGTACATGCCGTCCTCGAGCTCCTTCGCTGCGCGAGCGGCCATCTCGTTGCGGGTCAGTGCCATGGCTGGTCTCCTCAGTCCTCTCGCGCGTCAGTCTTCGCGCACCGTGCGGCGCTCGATGCGCTTCTCGATGTCGGTGCCCACCTCGACGATGCGGTGCACGAACACACCCGGCAGGTGCACCGCATCCGGATCGATCTCGCCCGGCTCGACGAGCTCCTCCACCTGCGCGATGCAGATGCGCCCCGCCATCGCCGCGGGCGGCGAGAACTGGCGGGCGGCCTTGTTGAAGACGAGGTTGCCGTGCCGGTCGCCGCGGAGCGCGTGCACGAGCGAGAAGTCGGTCGTGATGGCCTCCTCGAGCACGAACTCCTTCGGCTCGCCGTTCACGTCGAACGTCGCGGTCGGCTTGGGGGCGGATGCCTTGGCGACCGTGCCGTCGGGGTTGTACAGCTGCGGGAGTCCACCCTCCTGCACCTGCGTGCCGACGCCCGTGCGGGTGTAGAACGCCGCGATGCCGGAGCCGCCCGCGCGGAGCTTCTCGGCGAGCGTGCCCTGCGGCGTGAGCTCGAGCTCGAGCTCGCCGGTGAGGTAGCGGCGCTCGAACTCCTTGTTCTCGCCGACGTAGGAGGAGGTCATCTTGTCGATCTGGCCGTTGCGGAGCAGCAGCCCGAGGCCCCAGTCGTCGACGCCGCAGTTGTTCGAGACCACCTTGAGGTGCTTGACGCCCCGCTCCTCGATCGCGCCGATGAGCGCCATCGGGTTGCCGGAGAGGCCGAAGCCGCCGACCGCGAGGGTCGCCCCGTCCCGGATGTCGGCGACAGCCTCCGCCGCCGAGCCGTAGGTCTTGTCGATCGCCATCAGCGTGCCCCTTCCGTGCGGGATCCCTGCCCCGCTGCCTGCAGGCGCGCGACGACGGCCGCGACCGCGTCGACGCCCGAGCCCATCAGGATCGTGTAGTGATTGGTGTCCTCGACGTCGTCGACCTCGAGTCCGGGCAGCCGCGACCGCCATGTCGCGAGCCACTCGTCATCGTAGAGGCCCGGCGACTCGTCGAACAGGCCGCGCGGGCTCCGCAGCAGCGCGATCGGCACCTCGAGCGCCTCGAGCGCCTCGGTGTAGCCGCCGCGCCCGTCGAGCTCGACGAGGTTCGCGACCACCGCGTCGGGGTTCGCCGAGGGGCGGAGCGCGGAGCCCTCCGACTCCTCCCGCTGGTCGGGCACGAGGTCGTAGTCGACGTACTCCTCGATCGCCGGGCTCCAATAGGGCCCGAAGGCCGGGTGCTGCCGCCAGAAATCGCGGTAGGCGGCGGTGTCGGGGAACGTCATCCGCAGCCGCTCGATCGCCGGCCCCAGCACGTCCTCGGGGCTGAGGTCCGAGCCCTCGGGCGCGGGGCGCAGCGGCAGTCCGCCGTCGACGAGCACGAGCGAGGCGACGAGCTCGGGGTGCGCGCTCGCGAGCCGGGTGGCGACGTAGGCGCCCATCGAGTGGCCGACGACGACGGCGCGCGAGAATCCCGCCGCGCGCATCGCCGCGGCGACGTCGTCGGCGTGCTGCACCATGCCGAAGGGCGCGGGCAGCGCACGCGAGCCGCCGCGACCGCGCAGGTCGACGGCGAGCACGGGCGCGCTCAGGCGCTCGGCGAGCGGCGAGAAGGAGCGGTGGTTCGCCGTGATCCCGTGGATGGCGACGACGGGCGTGCCCGGCGCATCCGCCCGCCACACGGTCGCGGCGAGCTCGCCGCCGTCGACGGCGACGCGCAGCGGCCGCTCTGCCGAGGTGGGGGCATCCGTCGCGGTCGTCACCGGGCGCTCCAGCCGCCATCCATGACGTACGAGGTGCCCGTGACCATGCCCGCGTGCGGCCCCGCGAGCCAGGTCGCGAGCGACGCGACCTCCTCGGGCTCGACGAGCCGCTTGACGGCGGCCTCGGTGAGCATGACCTTCTCGAGCACATCGGACTCGGGGATGCCGTGCGTCTTCGCCTGGTCGGCGATCTGCGCCTCGACGAGCGCGGTGCGCACGTAGCCGGGGTTGATGCAGTTCGAGGTGACGCCGTGCGGGGCCCCCTCGAGCGCCGTGACCTTCGAGAGCCCCTCGAGCCCGTGCTTCGCGGCGACGTAGGCGGACTTGAAGGCGGATGCGCGGATGCCGTGCACGCTCGAGAGGTTGAGGATGCGGCCGAAGCCGCGCTCGTACATCCCCGGGAGCGCCGCGCGGATGAGCAGGAACGGCGCCTCGAGCATGAGCGTGTGGATGCGGCGCCACATCTCCGGCTCGTACTCGTGGATGGGCGCGACGCGCTGGATGCCCGCGTTGTTCACGAGGAT
Organism: Agrococcus sp. TF02-05; assembly: GCF_017565345.1. Classification (NCBI taxonomy): domain Bacteria; kingdom Bacillati; phylum Actinomycetota; class Actinomycetes; order Micrococcales; family Microbacteriaceae; genus Agrococcus; species Agrococcus sp. TF02-05. Next base: position 74,310 of record NZ_JAGEKO010000004.1, read on the forward strand.
GTCGGCCTCGAGCGAGAGCGACTCGAGCGAGCCGACGTCGAGGAGGTCGACCTCCCACGACTCGCCGCCGAGCTCGCTCGCGAGCGCCGAGGCGGCGGCCGCGTCGCGGTCGGCGATGACCACGTGCGCGCCCTCCGCGGCGAACGAGCGGGCGATCGCGGCGCCGATGCCCGCGGCGCCGCCCGTGATGACGGCCCTGCGGCCGGAGAGCGTGCTCATGAGTCCTCCTGGGTTCGAGCCGCGGTGGCGGCAGCGGTCATCCTCGACGGGGCGGTGCCGAGCGCGCGCTGCACGAAGGCCACCATCTCGTCGAACACATCGTCGGGCACGGGCGTCGCGCCGGTGCCGTAGGCGCCGTCGTCGCCCGTCGGCCACAGCACGTAGCGCATCCCGATCATCTCGCCGACGCCCATGAGCGCCCACGCGGCGACCTCGGGGTCGACGTCGCCGATCTCGCCGGCGGCGCGGGCGCGCTCGAGGCCCTCGCGGTAGCCCTCGACGATGCGCTCGTAGTGCGCGCGCATCGCGCCGGGCGAGACGAACTCCGCCTCCCGCACGACGCGGTAGAGCGCGGGGTGCTCGGCCGTGAACGCGAAGAACTCGCGGAAGCCCTCGCGCTCGGCCTCGGCGCGGTTCGAGCCGCGCGCGGCGCCGTCGCTCATCGCCTTGCGCACGCGCCGGTTGAGGTCGTCGACGAGCTGCTCGAAGAGGTCGAGCTTCGACTCGAAGTACAGGTAGAAGGTGCCCTGTGCGACGCTCGCGCGCTCGGTGATGCGCGCGATCGACGCGGCCTGGTAGCCCTGCTCGGCGAAGACGCCCTCGGCCGCCGCGAGCAGCTTCGCCTTCGTCTGCTCGCCGCGCTTCGTCCTCGGCTGGTTCACGACGCCGCTCCCTGCTGCTCGAGCGAAGCGGTGAGCGCGCGGCGGAGCGGCTTGCCCGTGCTCGTGCGCGGGATGCCGTCGACGACGACGAAGCGCTTCGGGTGCTTGAAGTCGGCGATGCGGCCGTCGAGGTGCGCGCGCAGCTCGGCCTCGGTCGCCTCGCCGCCCAGCACGAGCCACGCGACGACCTCCTCGCCCCAGCGCTCGCTCGGCACACCGGCGACGGCCGCCTCGGCGACCGCGGGGTGCTCCAGCAGCGCGAGCTCGACCTCGATGGGCGCGATCGACTCGGCGCCCGAGCGCACGATGTCCTTCATGCGGTCGACGACCCGGATGCGTCCGGCCGCGTCGCGCTCGACGAGGTCGCCGGTGCGCAGCCACGACCCGAAGCGCGCGTCGGCGGTCGCCTCGGGGTCGCGGAAGTAGCCCTGGAACACGGCGGGTCCGCGCACGAGCAGCTCCCCGCGACCGGGGGCGTGGTGTACGCGGCCGTCGACGAGCAGCGCGACGTCGACGTGGGGGTAGGGGCGGCCGGCGGTGCCGTCGTCGCTCTCGTCGCGCGCGAGCGACACGTTGGGCGCCGCCTCGGTGAGCCCGTAGCCCTGCCGCACGGGCACGCCCTGGCGGCGCAGCAGCTCGGTCGTGCGCGGGTCGAGCATGCCGCCGCCGACGATCGTGGTCGTGAGGCTCGAGAGGTCGCGCGCGAGGAAGTCGGGGTGCTGCACGAGCGCGCGGTAGGTCGTCGGCACGCCCATGGTTGCGGTCACGCGGTGCCGCTCGATGAGCGCGAGCGCGCGGCCGGCGTCGAAGGTGCGCTCGAGCACGACGCGCGCCCCCACCCACCACGCGAGCAGCGGCTGGATGTTCCAGCCCGCGACGTGGTGCTGCGGCAGCACCTGCAGCACGACGTCGTCGGGGGTCATGGGCGTCGCGCGCGAGAGCGAGAGGTTGCTCCACGCGCAGTTCGCGTGGCTCAGCACGACCGCCTTCGGGGCGCTCGTCGTGCCGGAGGTGAAGAGCATGAGCAGGCCGTCGTCGTCGACCGGGGCTCCGTGCCCGAGGTGCACCGACGCATCCGGCACCGCCGTCTCGACGCCCGCGGCGCCGAGCGCCGTCGTGGGGATGCGGTGCCCGGTCAGGCGCTCGAGCGCCGCCTCGGCGACGGGCCGGTGGTCGTCCTCGACGAGCAGGAGCGAGGGGTCGGCGATGCGCAGCTGCTCGGCGAGCTCGCCCGCCGTGAGCCGCCACGAGAGCGGCACGAGCATCGCGCCCGCCTTCGCGCACGCGAACAGCAGCACGACCTGGTCGGCGGTCGACCCCGTCACGGTCGCGATACGCGCACCGCGGCCGTGGCCCGCCTCACCGAGCGCGTGCGCGAGCGCGGTCGCGCGCGCCTCGAGCTCGCCGTACGAGACCGCGACGCCGCGGTCGACGATCGCCGGCCGGGCCGGGTCGATCGCGGCGCGGTCGGTGGTCCAGCGGCCGAGCGTCAGCGCATCGGGTGCCATCGTCCTAGGCTTCCATGTCCTGGAGCGCCTTGGGCTCCGCGACGTCGCGCTTGCTGCCGCGGCGCTGCGTCACGCGGTGCGCGAGCCCGACGATGCCGCCGGGCGCGAACATCACGACGAGCACGAAGAGCATGCCGAGGATGAACAGCGGCTCCGAGAGCGGGATGCGCAGCACGTCGGGCAGCCCCTGGATCCAGTCGGCCGAGGCGAGCGCCGCGAGGCGCTGGTCGAGGAGCGTGTACACGATGCCGCCGACGATCGCGCCCCAGCGGTAGCCGACGCCGCCGAGCACGACGATGACGAGCAGCGTGAGCGTGAAGTCGCTCGTCGAGATGCGCGGCGTCGCGCTCGACTGCAGCAGCATGAAGCCGATGCCGGCGACCGCGGCGAGCACCGCGGCGCCCGCGAAGAGGAAGAGCCGCACGAAGTAGGGGCGCAGGCCCAGCACCGTCACGCGCAGCTCGTTCTCGCGCGCCGCCGCGACGACGTGACCCAGCCGCGAGCGCTCGATCCACACGCACGCGAGGTAGACGAGCACGAGGATCGCGAGCGCGAGCCAGTAGAGGTTGCGCGTGTTCACGACGCCGACGAGGACGTCGGGCACGACGTCGACCGGCAGCCGCACGCCCTCCTCGCCGCCCGTGAGGCCGCCGACGTTGCGGCGGATCATGACGTTCATCGCCTGGGCGACCGCGAGCGTCACCATCGCGAACGAGATCCCGGAGACGCGCAGCGCGAGCGCCCCGACGAGGTTGCCGAGCACGAGCGCGATGACGAGCGTGAGCACGATCGCGACGAGGAAGACCGCCTCGGCCGGCATGCCGCTCGGCGCGAGCAGCTTGAGGATGATCCCGAGCCCGTAGGCGCCGGCGGCGAAGAACATCGCGTGGCCGAACGAGAGCAGCCCCGCGACGCCGAAGATGAGGTGGTAGCTGAGGGCGAGCGCGGCGATGAGCATCGCGTAGGCGAGCACCGTGAGGGTGCCGGGCGTGTAGGTCGGGCCCGGGAGGATGCCCGGGATGTCGATCGCGAGCAGCGGCAGCATCGCGGCGACGCCGACGATGACGGCCCCGACGACGAGCTTGCCCCAGACGGAGGTGAAGAAGGTGCGCACGCTCATCTCCTAGTGCTTGACCTTGCCCATGAGGCCGGTCGGTCGGACGAGCAGCACCGCGGCGAGCGCGAGCACGATGGCGAGGTCGCCGGTGCCGCCGAGGTAGAAGTTCGCGAACTGCTGGATGACGGCGACGAGCACGGATGCGATGGCCGCGCCCGTGAGGGAGCCGAGGCCGCCGATGACGGTGACGATGAACGCGTAGATGAGCAGGCTCGTGCCCTGGTGCGCGCCGACCTGGCCGTAGTACACCGAGGCGAGCACGCCGCCGAGGCCGGCCGCGGCACCGCCGATCGCGAAGACGATCGTGAACGCGCGGCGCACGTCGATGCCGAGCGCGGTCACCATCGTGCGGTTCTCGACGCCCGCGCGGATGACGAGGCCGTAGCTCGTCCTCTGCAGGAAGAGCACGATGAGGCCGAGCACGACGACCGCCGTGGCGATGAGCAGCCAGCGGTCGTTCGGGATGTTGGCGCCGAGCACGTCCGTCGTGCCGCCGAGCCACTCGGGCAGGCGGATCTGGATGGGGTCGGTGCCCCAGATGCCCTCGAAGAGCGCGACGGAGGCGAGGCCGAGCCCGACCGTGACGAGCACCTGCTCGATGTGGCGGTTGTAGAGCGGCCGGATGAAGATCAGCTCGGTGAGCGCCGCGACGACCGCGCCGACGACGAGGCCGACGAGCATGCCCGTCAGGAGGCCCGCCCAGCTGCCGTCGCCGATGCGACGCCCGACCTCCCAGCCGAGGAAGCCGGCGAGGGTGAGGAAGGAGCCGTGCGCGAAGTTCAGCACGCCCATGAGGCCGTAGATGAGCGAGAGGCCGCTCGCGACGAGGAAGTAGAGGGCGCCGAGGCCGATGCCGGTGATGAGCAGGAGCAGGACGGTGCTCACGCTGCCTCCTCGTCGGTCGAGACGCCGAGGTGCCGGTGCACGAGGTCGGAGTCGAGGAAGTCGGCGGCCGGGCCCGTGTGGACCACGCGGCCGCCGGAGAGGACGATGACCGTGTGCGCGAGCGCGCGCACGACCTGCAGGTTCTGCTCGACGAGCAGCATGGGCGTGCGCTCGGCCGCGGCCTCGAGGGCCTTCGTGACGGTGCCGACGATGAGGGGCGCGAGGCCCTTCGTCGGCTCGTCGACGAGCAGCAGCCGGTTGTCGTTCATGAGCGCGCGCGAGAGCGAGACCATCTGCTGCTGGCCGCCCGAGAGGGTGCCGGCCTGCTGCTTCGCGCGCTCGATGAGCTCGGGGAAGAGCTCGGCGACGATGCCGCGGTTCGGGGCGCCGCCGCGCTCGGCGAGCCGCAGGTTCTCCTCGACCGTGAGGCCGCCGAAGACCTCGCGGTCCTCGGGCACGTAGGCGATGCCGCGCTGCACGATGCGGTGCGTCATGAGCCGGTCGATGCGCTCGCCGGCGAACGTCACCTCCCCCGAGCGCTCGTAGAGGCCGAGCAGCGCCTTGATCGTCGACGACTTGCCGACGCCGTTGCGGCCGAGCAGCGCGGTGACGCCGTGCTCGGCGACCTCGAAGGAGGCGCCCTCGACGACCTGCTGGCCGGCGATCCGCGCGTCGAGGCCGCGGACGGTCAGGATGGCGGTCACACGGTCTCCCCGAGGTAGGCCTGCTGAACTTGCGGGTTGGCCATGACGGCCTTGGGCGTGTCGATCGCGAGCAGCTCGCCGTGGTGCATGACCGCGACGCGGTCGACGAGGCCGAGCAGCACCTCCATGTGGTGCTCGACCATGAGCACGGTGCGGCCCGAGGCGTGGAGGCGGCGGATGACCTCGACGAGGCCCGCGACGTCGCCGGAGCCGACGCCGGCCATGGGCTCGTCGAGCAGCACGACCTCCGGCTCGGTCGCGATGAGCATCGCGATCTCGAGCTTGCGCTTGTCGCCGTGCGAGAGGACGCCTGCCTTCGTGCCGATGTGGTGGACGAGGCCCACCTCCTCGAGGCAGCGCCGGGCGACGCCCGCCGCCTCGTCGCCCTCGCGGGGGAACCTCCAGGGGCTCGTCGCTCCCCCGAGCTTCGACTGCGCCGCGAGGCGCACGTTCTCGCCCGCCGTGAGGCCGGCGAAGACGCTCGAGGTCTGGAACGTGCGGCCGAGACCGACCCGCGCCCGCTGGTGCACCTTGTGACCGGTGACGTCGTTCCCTGCGAGGCGGACGGTGCCGCTCGTGGGGATCATGACGCCCGAGATGATGTTGAACAGCGTGGTCTTGCCAGCGCCGTTGGGGCCGATGACCCCGACCATCTCGCCGGTGCCGACCTGCATCGTGACGTCGTGCAGGATGCGCGCGCCGCCGATCTGCAGGCCGACGGCGTCCAGCTGGAGCGCGGGTCGGTCGAACATCAGTGCGTCACCCTCACTCGCCCGCGACCGGCGGCGCGACGGCCTCGGCGTCGGCGACCTCGATGAGCTCCGGCACCCACGTGCCGGCCTCGTCGACGAGCCGCACCTGGAACATCGGCTGGATGAGCGCGTGGTCCTCGGCGCGGATGGTGAGCTCGCCCTTGACCGACTCGAAGGTCCAGCCCTCGAGCGCCTCGATCATCGCGGCGGTGTCGCCCTTGCCCTCGGCGATCGCGTGCACGAGCATCTGCGCGCCCACGAAGCCGTCGACGGTGAAGAGGTCGGCCTCCTGGCCCTCGGCCTCGAGGAACGCATCCATCGCCTGCGCCGCCTCGGTGTCGGTCGCCTGCGGGAAGTAGTGGTTGAGGAACTGGATGTCGCCCGAGCCCGGGCCGTAGGCCTGGTACGAGGCGCGGTCGGCGAGGCCCGTGACGACGGTCGTCGAGGCGAGCACCTGCTGCTGCGCGAGCGCCTCCCACATCGCACCGGTCGTCGCGCCGGCCCACGCCACGAAGACGAGGTCGGGCGAGGCCGCCGAGATCTGCTGCGCGAATGGGGTGAACTCCGTCGCGTCCTCGGCGACGAGGATGGGCGTGACGTTCGCGCCCTCCGCGCCGAGCACGGCCTCGACCGAGGCGACGTTGCCCTGGCCGAACGCGTTGTCCTGCGCGAAGACGACGATGTTCGAGCCCTCGACGCTGTCGAGGAAGGTCGCGGCAGTCGCGACGTCCTGCAGCGTCTGGCGGCCCGAGCGGAACGTCTGCTCGTTGATGCCCGTGATGGCGTCGGCGGCGGCCGGGCCCGAGAGGAAGAGCACGTCGTTCTGCGCCGCCTGCTCGGCGACCGCGAGGGCGACGCCCGAGGCGGCCGAACCGCCGAGCACTTGGAAGCCCTGGCCGATGAGGTCCTTGGCCTGCGTGACGGCCGTGTCGGGGTTGCCCTGGTCGTCGACCCACTCGATCGTGAGCTCGACGCCGTCGATCTCGCCGGTGCCGTCGGTCGCGTAGTCGAGGCCCGCCTCGAAGCCCTGCTGGTAGGCGGCGCCGTACGCCGCGAGCGGGCCGGTGATCGAGGTGATCATGCCGACGTTGACGGCGACGGTCTCCTCCGCGCCCTCGGAGCCGGCGGTGGAGGGCGAGGTGGTCGACGCGGTCGGCGCGCACGCCGTGAGCGCGAGCGCGGCGAGGGCGACGCCCACGCCGGCGAACTTCGTTGTCCTGCGCATGAGTTGCCTTTCGAGCGGTGCGAGCCCCGTCAGGGCGCTGCTCGACTGGCGAGACAGCACTCCCTCGTGCGGCTTCACGGTTCCAAACCTGACAGGTGGTTCAGGTTTCAGGTTCGAGCATGCAAGAGGCGTGCGCGCATGTCAAACCGGTGCCGCTTCCGTGACCGGATCGTGATGCTCGCGGCGCGCGAGAGCGGGCGGCGACCGGCTCTCGCCGGCGCCGCCCGCAGCCCGCCGTCAGCGCGCCGCGAGGCTCGCGAAGTACGGGTCGAGGCGGTCGAAGCCCGCCTCGATCCCATAGGCCATGCCGCTCGCGTAGGCGCCGTCGCGGTGCTCCTTCGACGCGTACGTGATCACGGTCCGCATCGTCGTCACGCCGTCGGCCTCCGCGAAGGTGACGACGTTGTGCGTCGGCGGCAGGTCCATGCCGCCCATCGCCGAGCCGCCCATCCGCTCGGTCGAGACGAGCCGGCGGGGCTCGTCGGCCTCGAGCACCTCGCCGGCGATCTCGAGCTCGCCCTCGGCGTCGACCCACACCCAGCGGAACGAGCCGCCGGTGCGCATGTCCATCTCGCACACGGGGAACTCGGTGTCGGGGTCGGGGCCGAGGAGCCACGTGCGGACGACCTCGGGATCGGTGTAGGCCCGCCAGACCTCGGCGGCCGGGGCGCGGAAGTCGCGCTCGTAGGCGATCGACGTGTCGTCGGGCATCGTGAATCGGGTCTTCATGGTCTCTCCTCATCGGTTCCCGACTGGAGGTGCGCCTCGAGGCGGTCGAGTCGGGCGTCGACCTGGACCTCGAACTGCGAGACGAAGACGGCAGCGCGGATGAGCGGCGCGAGCTCGATGATGCGGTGGATGCGCTGCGCGTCGCGCTCGGGCCGGACGAGGCCGGCCTCCTCGAGCACCTTGCAGTGCTTCGAGACGGCCGGCTGGCTGAGCCCGGCGAGCGCGGTGAGCTCGGTGACGGTCGCGGGCCCCGACCGCAGCCGCAGCAGGATGCGGCGGCGCGTGCGGTCGGAGAGCGCGGCGAAGATGCGGTCGAGCTGCTCGTCGTCGAGTCGCTGCGCTCGCATCTTCATCACCACCCAGTTCTATAACCATCTGGCAATGTACGACGACGCGGATGGCGTGTCAAGGGGCGGATGCGCTCACTCGGCCCGGGCGGGCGCGGTCGGCTCGCGCGGGCCCGCGGCGCGCGTCGCAGCCGCGCCGACGAGCCGCTCGAGCGGCCCGCGGGCGCGCGAGGCGACGAGGATCGCCCCGATCGCGATCGCGACGGCGAGCTGCGCGGCCCACGCTCCCCACCCCGTCGAGAGCTCAGGGGCGGCGAGCGCGAGCGTCGAGAGCAGCACGACGTGCACGACGTAGATCGTGAGCGGCGCCGCGCCCGCCGCGCGGAGCGGCTCGAGCACGCGCAGCGCGCGCGGCGGCAGCGACGCGGCGAGCAGCCCGAGGAGGGCGATCGCGACGAGCCCGATGCCGACCGTGCGCGCCATGTCGGTGGGCGTGCCCGAGTGCGGCGCGGCGACGAGCTGCCACGCGGGCTCGGTGCCCTGCGCGGCGCCATAGGCGTTCATGAGGATCGAGTCGCGCATCGCCTCGGCGGGCTGCTCGAGCACCGCCTCGGCGACGAGCCGCACGCCGAGCTCGCTCGCCGCGACGGCCGCGGCGATGAGCGCCGCACCGGCCACGCCGGCGGTGGCGAGCGCCCGCCGCTCCCGGCCGCGCGCACGGGCCGCGAGCAGCGCGCGAGCGAGGAGCATCCCGACGAGCAGGTACGCGAGCCACGTCACGACCGGGTAGACGCCCGTGAGCACGACGTCGACCGCAGCGCCGAGCAGCGCGTCACCCGGCCCCGCCGGATCGTCGAGCGCGGCGGGCAAGCGGTCGCGCGCGATCGCCGCGAGCGAGCCGCCTGCCGCCCACAGCACCGCCGCGAGCGCGGCGAGCGCCCACGACGGCAGCGCCAGCAGCAGGCCCGCGAGCGCGATCGAGACGCCGAAGGGCACGAGCACGACGAAGACCGCGGTCGCGAGCGGCGCGATGACGATGCCGAGCACGGCGACGACCGCGCCCCGCGCGAGGGTCGACCGCATCGCGCCCCGGCGCTCCCCTGCCGCGAGCCGCTGCCGCGCGGCGAGCACGACGCTCACGCCGCCGAGCACCGCGAAGAGCGTCGAGGGCGGTCCGTCGACGAGCGCGACGACGCCCGGCGCCGGGTCGTCCCACAGCACCGTGTGCGCCGCCATCATCCCCGCGACGGCCGCGAGCCGCGCGAGGTCGATGCCCACGAGTCGCGTGCCGGCCACGGCACCATCGTGCCGCACCCGCCTCGCCGAGCCCACTGCATCCGCCCTGTTCCAGCACGGCGGCGATGCCGGGGCGAGTCGCTCGGCGTCCGCCCTCGCCTCAGCGCCCGCAGGCGCTCAGGCAATCAGGCGATCAGGCCTTCGACTCGAGCCACTTGTCGCTGCGGTGCTCGGCGATGACGCGGCGCGCGGTGCCGGTCTTCGAGCGCAGCACGAGCGACTCGGTGCGGATGAGCGGCCCCTTGCGGCGCACCCCGTCGAGCAGCTGCCCGTCGGTGACGCCGGTCGCGACGAAGTAGGTGTTGTCGCTCGCGACGAGGTCGTTGAGCCCCAGCACGCGGCCGAGGTCGTGTCCCGCCGCGACGACCTTGCGGTGCTCCTCGTCGCTCTGCGGCGCGAGGCGGCCCTCCATGAAGCCGCCGAGCGCCTTGATCGCGCACGCGGTGATGACGCCCTCGGGCGTGCCTCCCGCGCCGACGCACATGTCGATGCGGGTCTCCCAGCGCGCGGCGTTGATGCCGCCCGCGACGTCGCCGTCGCGCATGAGGCGCGTACCGGCGCCCGCCGAGCGGATCTCGTCGATGAGCTGCGCGTGCCGCGGCCGGTCGAGGATCGCGACGACCATCTCGCCGACGTCCTTGCCCTTCGCGCGCGCGAGCTCGCGGAGGTTGTCGCCGATCGACTGCTCGAGCGAGATGACGCCGTGCGCCTCGGGGCCGGCGACGAGCTTGTCCATGTAGAAGGCGTCGACCGGGTCGTACATCGTGCCGCGATCGGCGACCGCGATGACGCTCAGCGCGTTCTGGCGCCCGGCCGCCGTGAGCGACGTGCCGTCGATGGGGTCGACGGCGATGTCGCACGAGGGGCCGCGGCCGTTGCCGACGTGCTCGCCGTTGAAGAGCATCGGCGCCTCGTCCTTCTCGCCCTCGCCGATCACGACCACGCCGTCGAACGCGACGGTCGCGAGGAACGTGCGCATCGCGTTGACCGCGGCGCCGTCGGCGGCGTTCTTGTCGCCGCGCCCGATCCACGGCACCGCGCGGATCGCCGCTGCCTCGGTGGCTCGCACGAGCTCCATCGCCAGGTTGCGGTCTGGGTGCTCGAAGACCGGTGCCGTCATCGAATCGGAGCTGGTCGCCACGGTGTCCTCCATCGGTTGGCCTTGCCCTCGAGCCTAGTGATGCGGATGCCTGGGCCAGGCCATGCGGGCGCGGCGCGACTGCGCGTCACGCGTCGGCGTCGTCGCTCAGCTCGGCGATCGTCGCGGCGAGCGCCCCGAGGATGACGGCCGACGAGGTCGCGCCGGGGTCGGGGTAGCCGATGTCGGGGTTGGATGCGTCGAAGCGCGCCTCGAGCGCGGCCGTCTCGAGCGCGGCCTCCTCGGCGATGTCGGCGGCGCGCGCCGCGGCGACCGTCACGGTCTCGCCGCGCACGAGGTGGTCGCGCGCGTCGTCGAGCGCGGGCACGAGCGTGTCGACGACCGACTTGTCGCCGACGTTCGCGTCGGTCATCCCGTGGAGCGCTGAGAGCGCCGCGTCGATCATGGCGACCGGACCCTGCCGCTCGACGGAGGCGGCGGCGCCCAGCACCGTGCCCCACAGCGGGTTCGAGAAGCCCGCGCCCGTGCGCCACGCCTCGGCGGCGGCCGAGAGCGCCGAGCCCGCGGGGGCCCCGACGGCGGCGTCGCGCGCGGCGGTCGCGCCCGACACCATGTGCTGGCCGTGGTTGCCGTCGCTCGCGACCGCGTCGAGCCCGTCGAGGTCGTCGCTCGCCTCCTCGAGCGCCGCGACGATGCGGTCGAGCGCCGCGCGGACGATGTCGTCGTGCTGCATGCTGACCCTCCTCGAGCCGCGGGGCTCACCCCGGCGGTTGCCTGAAGCCTAGACTGAGACCGATCCCGCGATGCCGCGCCGAGCGGCTCGCGCCACAGACGAGTCAGGAGTCGCACGATGCCCGTCGCAACGCCCGAGCAGTACGCCGAGATGCTCGACAAGGCGAAGTCGAACGCCTTCGCCTACCCCGCCATCAACGTCTCGTCGTCCTCGACGATCAACGCGGTGCTGCAGGGGCTCGCCGAGGCCGGCTCCGACGGCATCATCCAGGTCACGACGGGCGGCGCCGACTACTTCGCCGGCCAGAGCGTCAAGAACCGCGCGGGTGGCGCGATCGCGTTCGCGCGCTTCGTCACCGAGGTCGCGAAGGCCTACCCGATCACGGTCGCGCTCCACACCGACCACTGCCCGAAGGACGCGCTCGACGGCTTCGTCATGCCGCTGCTCGAGGCGAGCGAGGAGGAGGTGCGGGCCGGTCGTGCGCCGCTCTTCCAGTCCCACATGTGGGACGGCTCGGCCGTGCCGCTCGAGGAGAACCTCGAGATCGCGAAGCAGCTGCTCCCCCGCACGCACGCGCTCGGCCAGGTGCTCGAGGTCGAGATCGGCGTCGTCGGCGGCGAGGAGGACGGCGTCAGCCACGAGATCAACGACCAGCTGTACACGACGCTCGACGACGCGATCGCGACGGTCGAGGCGCTCGGCCTCGGCGAGCAGGGCCGCTACATGGCGGCGCTCACGTTCGGCAACGTGCACGGCGTCTACAAGCCGGGCAACGTCAAGCTGCGCCCCGAGCTGCTCGGGCAGATCCAGCAGGGCCTCGCCGAGAAGTACGGCACGGATGCGAAGCCGCTCGACCTCGTCTTCCACGGCGGCTCCGGCTCGAGCGACGAGGAGATCGCCGAGGCGGTGCGCAACGGCGTCGTCAAGATGAACATCGACACCGACACGCAGTACGCGTACACGCGCTCGATCGCGCACAGCATGTTCGCGAACTACGACGGCGTGCTCAAGGTCGACGGCGACGTCGGCAACAAGAAGGTCTACGACCCCCGCTCGTGGGGCAAGGCCGCGGAGTCGGCGATGGCGCAGCGCGTCGTCGAGGCGACGCAGCAGCTCGGCTCGGCCGGCTGGTCGAGCAAGTAGGCAGTCGTGCGAAGGGCCCCGCCGCGGCGGGGCCCTTCGTCGTCGCATCGAGCGTCCTGCTACATCCCTGCGCTGCCGCGCAGCTGGTTGCGCAGGCCCGTGTCGGTGCCCGGCTGCTGGTCGCGCGAATCCTCCGCGCCCGCCGGCCCCGGCTCGTCGTACGTGCGCACGCCCGAGCCCGTCAGCCCTTGCCAGAACCGCGTGAGCCGTGCCATGAAGCCTCGTCGCTCCGCCATGGTCCTACTCCCAATCTCCCGCGTCGATGATGCTGTCCGTGCCCTCCGGGAGGGTCGTGTCGTCGACGCCGTTGTCGTCGGTGTCGACACCGGCCTGCGTGCCGCCGTGCTCGTCGGGGATGTCGGCGGGGTCGTCGCCCTCCCACTCCTCGTCGCGCGACTCGGCGCCCTCCGGGGCGTCGTCGTCGCCGATCTCGTCGAGCTCGTCGGTGGCGAGCACGCGGTCGTCGTCCGCCGGGTCGCCCATCGACTCGTCGAAGTCCTCGCCGTCAGCCATCTGCTCGGCCCACTGGTCGTCCTGCTGCACGTCTGCCATGCGGCGAGCGTATCCACGCATGCTGGACGACGCCAGGAAGCCGGTCAGCGGCGACGGCTCGGCCGCAGCTCCTTCGGGAGCGAGAAGATGAGGTCCTCCTCGGCGGTGCGCACCTCGGTGACGTCGCCGAAGCCCGCGTCCTCGAGCTCCATGAGCACCTCGCGCACGAGCCCCTCCGGCACGCTCGCGCCGCTCGTGACGCCGATCGTGCGCACGCCCTCGAGCCACTCCTGCTGGATCTCGGTCGAGAAGTCGACGCGGTGCGCCGCCTTCGCGCCGTGCTCGAGCGCGACCTCGACGAGCCGCACCGAGTTGGAGGAGTTGGCGCTGCCGACGACGATCACGAGGTCGGCCTCTGGCGCGATCTTCTTGACCGCGACCTGGCGGTTCTGCGTCGCGTAGCAGATGTCGTCGCTCGGCGGGTCCTGCAGGTTGGGGAAGCGCGCGCGCAGCCGCCGCACCGTCTCCATCGTCTCGTCGACCGAGAGCGTCGTCTGGCTCAGCCACACGAGCTTGTCGGGGTTCCGCACCTGCACGGTGTCGGCCTCGTCGGGGTTGTTGACGATCGTCACCCGGTCGGGCGCGTGGCCCGCGGTGCCCTCGACCTCCTCGTGGCCCTCGTGGCCGACGAGCAGGATCTCGAAGTCGTCGCGGCTGAACCGCACGGCCTCGCGGTGCACCTTCGTCACGAGCGGGCACGTCGCGTCGATCGCCGAGAGCCCGCGGTCCTCGGCGGCCTGCACGACGGCGGGGCTCACCCCGTGCGCGCTGAAGATGACCCGCGCGCCCTCGGGCACCGCATCCACCTCGTCGACGAAGATCGCGCCCTCGGCCTCGAGCGCCGAGACGACGTGCTTGTTGTGCACGATCTCCTTGCGCACGTAGATGGGCTCGTCGTACTGCTCGAGCGCCTTCTCGACGGCGAGCACCGCGCGGTCGACGCCGGCGCAGTAGCCGCGCGGCGTCGCGAGCAGGATGCGCTTGGGCTCGTCGGTCGGGACGGCCTGCAGGCGACCCCGACGGAGCACCGGACGCGGGGCGTCGAGGGGCACTCTGCCGTTCGTGATGGTCACCGGGCCAGTCTACGATGCCGACCTATGGGCTGCCCCGGTCCTCCGGTTCTCCGCGGGGCGGCCGCGAGAGGAGCGGGATGGCCGAGCGGATCACGGGCACGCCGGACGAGCCCTGGAGCGTCGACCGGCTCGGCGCCGAGCTCAAGGGCTACATCGGCCGGCTCGGCCACCTGTGGGTCGAGGGCGAGATCACGCAGTGGTCTGCCTCGCGCGGCAACGTCTTCGGCAAGCTCAAGGACGTCTCGGGCGACTCGACCGTCGCGTTCAACGTGTGGAGCTCGACGCTCGCGCGGATCGAGGGCGACTTCGGCCAGGGCGACCGCGTCGTGCTGCTCGTCAAGCCTGACTTCTGGCCGCGCGCCGGCACGCTCTCGATGATCACCCAGCAGATCCGCCACGTCGGGCTCGGCGACCTGCTCGCGCGGCTCGAGGCGCTGCGCCGCTCGCTCGCGGCCGAGGGGCTCTTCGACGCGTCGCGCAAGCGCCCGCTCCCCTTCCTCCCCGGGCGCATCGGCCTCATCACCGGCCGCGACTCCGACGCCGAGAAGGACGTGCTGCGCAACGCCCAGCTGCGCTGGCCCGGCGTCGAGTTCCGCGTCGAGCACGCCGCGGTGCAGGGCGATGCGACCGTGCCGACCGTGCTCGCCGCGCTCGAGCGGCTCGAGGCCGACCCCGACGTCGACGTCATCATCATCGCCCGCGGCGGCGGCGACTTCCAGAACCTGCTGGGCTTCAGCGACGAGCGGCTCGTGCGCGCCGTCGCGGCGGCGACGACGCCGATCGTCTCCGCGATCGGCCACGAGGCCGACCGGCCGCTCCTCGACGACGTCGCCGACCTGCGCGCATCGACGCCGACGGACGCGGCGAAGCGCGTCGTGCCGGACGTCGCCGAGGAGCTCGCCCGCATCGCGCAGGCACGCGCGCAGCTGCGGCAGCGCGTCACCCAGCTCGTCGCGCGGGAGGCGGAGCGGCTCGAGGCCGTGCGCTCGCGCCCGGCGCTCGCGCGCCCCGAGTCGATCGTCGACGCGCGCGAGGAGGACCTCGCGCGGCTCACGGCGCGCTCGGACGAGCTCGCCGCGCGCCTCGTCGACGTCGCGCACCAGCGGCTCGACCACCTGAAGCAGACGCTCCGGGCGCTCAGCCCGCAGGCGACGCTCGATCGCGGCTACGCGGTCGTGCAGACGGCATCGGGTTCGGTCGCGCGCGACGCGGTCGAGCTCGGCGCGGGCGACGCGCTGCTCGTGACGCTCGCGCGCGGCACGCTCGACGCGGAGGTGCGCGCCGCCCACGCCGAGGCGTGAGCGGCGCTGGCCCTCACGAGAGCCGGTAGCGCTTCCGCACGAAGTACAGGCCCACGAGCGACAGCACCGCGATCGCCATGTAGTAGACGCTCGGCGTGTTGAGGTTGCCGGAGACCTCGAGTAGCCACGTGAGCACGAGCGGCGCGATGCCGCCGAGCACCGTGACGCCGACGTTGTAGGTGACCGAGAGCCCGGTGCCGCGCACCTCGGCGGGGAACATGTTCGAGAGCAGCCCCGGCAGCGGCGCGAAGTAGAACGTCATGATGATGCCGAGCAGGCCGATCGCGATGACGAGCCCCGCGACGCTCCGGAGGCTCACGATGATCTGGAAGATGGGCCACGCGAGCACGAGCGCGGCGACCGCCGCCCACGTCATGATCCGGGCGGGGCCGACCCGGTCGGCGAGCCGGCCGACGTAGGGCGAGCCGAAGATCGTGATCGTGCCGGCGACGACGCCGCCGAGGTACGCGGCGGTCGGCGGGATGTCGAGGTTCGTGATCGCGAACGTCGGCATGTACAGGATCATGTAGACCGAGATCGTCGCGACGCCGATGACCGCCGAGCCGGCGAGCAGCCGGCCCCAGTGCTCGCGCAGCAGCGCGCCGAGCGGCGACTTGCGGCGCTCCTGCACGCCGAGCTCCTCCGGCTCGGCGAGCCGCGCGCGGATGTAGAGGCCGACGGGGCCGATGAGCAGCCCGACGAAGAACGGCACGCGCCAGCCCCAGTCGTTCAGCGCCTCCTCGGTGAGCCACGTGTTGAGCGCGAAGCCGAACGCCGAGGCGAGCAGCATCGACGCGCCTTGCGCGGCGATCTGCCACGAGGCGTAGAACATCTTCTTGTGGGGCGCGGTCTCGATGAGGAACGTCGTGGCGGTGCCGAACTCGCCGCCCGCCGAGAAGCCCTGGATGAGCCGCGACAGCAGGATGATGACGCCGCCCCACACGCCGACCACGGCGTAGGTCGGCGCGACGGCCATGAGCAGCGTGCCGACCATCATGAGCATGAGCGTGAGCGTCAGCGCGTTCTTGCGGCCCTTGCGGTCGGCGTAGCTGCCGAGGATCATGCCGCCGAGCGGGCGGATGAGGTAGGTCGTCGCGAAGGTCGCGAACGTGTAGATGAGCCCGTACTCGCCCGCGTCGGGGAAGAAGTTGCGCGTGATGACGACCGCGAACGACGCGTAGACGATGATGTCGAACCACTCGAGGGCGGCGCCGATCGAGCTCGAGATGACGGCCTTCCGCGCGGCGGCGAGCCGCTCGGGAGTGGCCTGGGCGGTGGCGGTCATGCGGTCTCCTGCGTGCTGAGGGCGGCGATGAGCCGGTCGACGAACGCCTCGCAGCGCGCGATCTGCTCGAGCTCGATGAACTCGTCGGGCGCGTGCGCCTGGGCGATGTCGCCGGGGCCGCACACGACGGTGGGGATGCCGGCCTGGGCGAAGAGCCCGGCCTCGGTGCCGTAGGTGACCTTGTCGTCGCTCGGCTCGGCGCCCCACGCGGCGGCGAGCGCGACGATGTCGGCGTCTGCGGGCGTGTCGACGCCCGGCGCGGCGGCGGTGGTCGTGAGCGTGACGCTCGCGCCGGGGTGGCGCTCGCGCATGCCCGCCTCGATGCGCCGGCACTCGGCGCGGAAGCGCTCGACGAGCGCCTCGTGGTCGACGGTCGTGAGCGCGCGGAACTCGAAGTGCACCGTGCACTCGGCGGGGATCGTGTTGATCGCGATGCCGCCGTCGATGCGGTTGACGCTCACGGTCGTGAACGGCACGACGTAGCCCTCGTCGAAGGGCCCCTCGGCGCGCAGCTCGTCGGCGACGCCCTGCACGAAGCGCACGAGCTCGGCCGCCGCGACGATCGCGTTCTCGCCCTGCGGCGTGAGCGAGGAGTGCGCGGCGAGTCCGCGCACGTCGACGCGGAAGACGTTCATCGACTTGTGGCCGCGCACGATGCGCATGCTCGTCGGCTCCCCCACGACGCAGCCGCGCGGCTCGATGCCGCGCCGCTCGATCTCGGCCACGAGGTCGATCGCGCCGACGCAGCCCACCTCCTCGTCGTACGAGAGGGCGAGGTGGATGGGCTCGGCGAGCCGCGCGGACGCCATCGCGGGCGCCTTCGCGAGCAGCACGCCGAGGAACGACTTCATGTCGGCGCTGCCGCGCGCGTAGAGCCGACCGTCGCGCACCTCGGGCTCGAACGGCGCGCTCGACCACGCCTGGCCGTCGACCGGCACGACGTCGGTGTGGCCCGAGAGGACGATGCCGCCGCGCACGCTGCCGTCGGCGGCGGGGATCGTCGCGAGCAAGTTCGCCTTCGCGCCATCGGGGCTCGGCACGAGCGTCGACTCGATGCCGAGGTCGCCGAGCACGGCGGCGACGTGGTCGATGAGCGGCAGGTTGGAGTCGCGGCTCGTGGTGTCGAAGCGGAGCAGTCGCTCGATCTCGGCCATGGTCGCGGCGGATGCGGAGGGCACGGTGAACACGTCCTGACGGTCGGCGGTGGGGATGGATCGATCCTCGCAGGCGTCCCCCGATCGCGCCTGCATGAGCGCTCGACGTCGGCGGCCCGACGGTAGACTGGCACCGTGACCACCCCCGCGAGCGACGCTGTCGCAGAGCTGAGCTACGAGCAGGCCCGTGACGAGCTCGTGCGCGTCGTCCAGGCGCTCGAGTCGGGCGGGGCGTCGCTCGAGGAGTCGCTCGCGCTGTGGGAGCGCGGCAACGCGCTCGCCGAGCGCTGCGAGCAGTGGCTGCAGGGCGCGAAGGCGCGACTCGACGCCGCGCGCGCGACCGCGCCCGCCGAGGGGGCTGCCGAGGCATGAGCCCCAAGCAGCCCCGGGTCGTCGCCGAGCTCGGCCGCCCGGAGACGCCGGAGGAGGCGGCCGCGCGCAAGGCGGCCGCGTCGAGGCGGCACCGCGAGAACCAGACCTTCTCCAACCTCATCGTCGCGATCGTCGCGTGCCTCGGCGTCGTGCTCGTCATGGTGCTCGTCGTGCTGCGGCCCTCGCCGCCGCCCCGCGAGCCGATCGACGTCGCCGCTGCCGCCGCCTCGGCCGAGCCGAGCGTCGGCGCACCGCTCATCGCGCCGGAGCTGCCGGAGGGCTTCGACTCGAACGCGGCCGAGATCCGCGTCGGCGCCGATGGCGTCACGACCTGGTACGCGGGCTACGTGACGCCCGCCGAGCAGTTCGTCTCCTTCACGCAGGCCCTCGACGCCAACCCGACGTGGCTGCTCGCCGCGACCGACGGGGCCGTCGCCGTCCAGTCGGGCGAGCGCACGGTCGGCGGGCTCACGTGGACCGAGCACGACCAGCGCGACGCCGAGGACCCCGGGAACTTCGCGTTCGTGCTCACGACCGAGCACGACGCATCCACCGTCGTCGTCGCCGGCACCGCCTCCGACGACGAGATCCAGACGTTCGTCGAGGCCGTCAGCGCAGCGCTGACGGCCGTCGAGTGACGAGAGAACCGAGCCCGGCAGGGCGAACCCGAGTGAGAGGCACAGCGCAGTGAACGACGTCGAGTACCGGATCGAGCACGACACGATGGGCGAGGTGCGGGTGCCGAAGCACGCGCTCTACGCCGCGCAGACGCAGCGCGCCGTCGAGAACTTCCCCATCTCGGGCTCGGGCCTCGAGCCCGCGCAGATCGTCGCGCTCGCGCGCATCAAGCGCGCCGCCGCGATCGCCAACCGCGACCTCGGGATCCTCGAGGCGTCGATCGCCGACGCGATCGTGGCCGCGGCCGACGAGGTCATCGGCGGCGCGCACCACGACCAGTTCCCGGTCGACACGTACCAGACCGGCTCCGGCACCTCCTCGAACATGAACATGAACGAGGTGCTCGCGACCCTCGCGACGAAGCACCGCGGCGAGCCCGTGCACCCGAACGACCACGTCAACGCGTCGCAGTCGTCGAACGACGTCTTCCCGACCTCCGTGCACATCGCCGTCACCGGCGCGCTCGTCGAGCAGGCGATCCCCGCGCTCGAGCACCTCGCCGAGGCGCTCGAGGAGAAGGCGGCGCTCTGGGCCGACGCCGTCAAGCCCGGCCGCACGCACCTCATGGACGCGACGCCCGTCACGCTCGGCCAGGAGTTCGGCGGCTACGCCGCGCAGATCCGCTACGGCATCGAGCGCATCGAGGCGGCGCTCCCCCGCGTCGCCGAGGTGCCGCAGGGCGGCACGGCGGTCGGCACGGGCATCAACACGCCGCTCGGCTTCCCCGAGAAGGTCATCGCCGAGATCGCCGCATCGAGCGGTCTGCCGATCACCGAAGCGCGCAACCACTTCGAGGCGCAGGCCAACCGCGACGGCCTCGTCGAGGCATCCGGGGCGCTCCGCACGATCGCGGTGTCGCTCACGAAGATCAACAACGACCTGCGCTGGATGGGCTCGGGCCCCAACACGGGCCTCGGCGAGGTCGCGATCCCCGACCTGCAGCCGGGCTCGTCGATCATGCCGGGCAAGGTCAACCCGGTCGTGCCGGAGGCCGTGCTCATGGTCGCCTCGCGCATCATCGGCAACGACGCGACGATCGCGTGGGCCGGCGCGTCGGGCTCGTTCGAGCTCAACGTGCAGATCCCGGTGATGGGCACGGCGCTGCTCGAGTCGATTCGGCTGCTCTCGAACGCGTCGCGCGTGCTCGCCGACAAGACGATCGCGGGCCTCGAGGCGAACGTCGAGCGCGCCGCGGCACTCGCGGGCATGAGCCCCTCGATCGTCACCCCGCTCAACCGCCTCATCGGCTACGAGGCGGCGGCGAAGATCGCGAAGCACTCGGTCAAGCAGGGCATCACGGTGCGCGAGGCCGTCATCGACCTCGGCTACGTCGAGCGCGGCGAGCTCACCGAGGCCGACCTCGACAAGGCGCTCGACCTGCTCTCGATGACGCACCCGGGCGTCGCGAAGTAGCCGACCCCCACGAAGAGGGGCACCCGCCGCGGCGGGTGCCCCTCGTCGCTTGCCGCAGTCGTCACCAGCGGCGGTCGTCCCCCGCGCCGGCGTAGTCGGGCCACGGCAGGTCGATCGGCGGCTCGAAGTCGGCGGGCAGGAGGGCCGGCATCGGCTCGGCCGCGACCCGCTCGTCGAACTCTGCCTTCGCCGCCGCGAGCAGCTCGGGCCGCGTGAGGAGGTCGAGGAAGGTGCCGGCGACCGTCTTGCCCGCCGTCACGATCGTCGGCGCGATCGTCGCGGGGATGCCGCCGAGCGCGTTCATGACCCACGCGGGGTAGGGACCCGCGCCCTCGACGGGCTGCAGCGCGGGCCGCGAGACGTAGAAGCGCACGAGCGGCGCGTAGTGCGACATCTCGACGTAGTCGTCGCTCGTCCAGTTGCGCTGCCACGCCGGCATGTGCTCGCGGAGCAGCCGCTCCGCCTCTTGCGGCGCGATGAGCTGCTCGGTCTCGGCGAGGAACGGCCGCTCGCTCGGCTCGAGGCCGAGGCTCCGCTGGATCTCCTGCGCGACCGCGATCGCCTCGTCGCCGTAGCGCGGGGCGCCGACCCGCTCGAGGTTGGCGTAGAGCACCTCGGCCATCGCGTGGTTCGTGCGGCCGGGGCGGCTGCGGGCGACCCAGCACTCCTCGACCTCGCAGTGACCCATCATCGCCGCCGCCTGCGCGTTGCGGTCGAGCACGGCGAGGATGTGCTCGGCCATCTCGACGTCGGGCGTGCGCCACGAGAACTGGATGCGCGCGACGCGCTGCGGCAGGTTGTCGGCCGTCGCCTGGCCGTCGGTGAGGATCGCGTCGGAGAAGCTCCAGCCGCCCGTCGCGGGCAGCATCGAGTCGAGCATCGTGCGCGAGGCGGTGTACATCTGCATGAGCGAGACGTTCGCGCCCGGCGCCCTCGCGGCGGAGTGCGACGCGGGGATGGGCGAGTTCGGATCGGCGCTCGAGAGCTGCCACGACTCGGGGTGGTCGCACACGAAGGAGTAGACCTTCGAGTAGTACGCGCCGCACTGCGTGTCCCACCGGGCCGTGTTGCACAGCGGCAGCATGTAGAAGGGGTGGAACGAGACGATCGCGTCGGCGTCGTCGTAGTAGCCGCGCAGGCCGTGCACGACCTTCGAGCCGTGCATCTTCTCGGCGGGCTCGCCCGTGTAGTGGAGCGTGCCGCCGATGCCGTGCTGCTGCATCGCGTGCTTCGTCGCGAGCAGGCCCGCGAGGGTCGAGATGCCGAGCGCGGAGTGCGGGTCGGTGTGGCCGGGCGCGAACCGCGAGAGGCCCTCGCGCGGCTGCTCGCTCGTCGATGCCGCCTGGCTGTTGCCGGGCACGGCGTCGTACTCGGCGTAGGTGAGGAGCGTGGGGCCGGCGCCGTTCGACCAGCGGGCGCTGAAGGCGGTCGGCATGCCCGCGGAGCCGTCCTCGACCTCGAAGCCCTCGGCGCGCAGCAGCTCGACGTACCAGCGCTGCGAGCGGTACTCGCGCCACGCGGGCTCGGCGAGCTCCCAGATGTGCGAGTGCCACTCGGTGAGCTGCTCGAGGTGCTCGTCGATCCAGGCCTGCGCGGTCGCCTTCGCCTCGGCGGTCAGCTGCGTCGTCATGCCTGCTCCCCTGCGTCGTCGGTCGAGCCGAGGCGGGCGTCGAACGCCGACTGCTCGATGTGGATGAGCTGCAGCCCGCCGGCGGCGAGCGCCGCGTCGACGGCCTCGCCGAGCCCCGCGGCGTCGGCGACCCGACGGCCCGTGCCGCCGAACGCATCCGCGAGCCTCGCCCAGTCGGGCTGCGCGAGGTCGACGCCCACGGGCGCGATGCCCGCGTCGAGCTCGTTCTGCTTGATCTCGGCGTAGCCGCCGTTGTCGACCACGATGACCGTGACATCGAGCCGCTGCTCGACGATCGTCATGAGCTCCTGCACCGAGAACATGAGCGCGCCGTCGCCGACGACCGCGAAGGTCGGCCGCTCGAGGCTCGCGATGCGGGCGCCGAGCGCCGCGGGCAGGCCGTAGCCGAGCGTCGCGTAGGTCGCCATGTAGAGCGCGGTGGCGGGCTCGCTCGCGCGCAGCGCGTTGACGAGGCCCCAGTAGGCGATCTGCGACGAGTCGGTCGCGACGATCGCGTCGGCGGGGAGCGCCGCGGCGATCGCCTCCGCGATCGCGGTGTTCTCGGCCGACAGCTCGATCGACTCGGCGCGCACGCGCTCGAGCGTCGCCGCGACGCCGGCGGCCGCGTCGCGCGGCTCGCCCTCGCCGAGCTCGGCGACGAGCGCCGCGAGCACGGCGCGCGCGTCGCCGACGATGCCGATCTCGGCCGCCTGGTTGCGCTGCAGCTGCGACTCGAGCACGTCGACTCGGATGACGCGGCCGCGCGCCTCGAGGCGATCGACCCACAGCTCGGCCTCGCCGAGCTTCGAGCCGACGACGAGCAGCACGTCGGCATCCCGAGCCCGGTCGCGGGCGGCGGCGAGGCGGAGGTTCGCGCCGAGCGAGAGTTCGTGGCGCTCGTCGAGCACGCCCTTCGCGTTGAGCGTCGTGACGACGGGCGCGCCGAGGCGCTCGGCGAGGGCGCGCAGCTCCTCGCGCGCGCCGCGCGAGCCGCCGCCCGCGAGGATCACGGGATCGGTCGCCTCGCGCAGCAGCGCCGCGGCCGCGGTCACGAGGCCGGCGTCGATCGCCGGGCGGGCGGCGGGCTCGCGCGCGGCGAGCGCGGCTGCCGTGAGCCCCGCCTCCTCCGCGAGCAGGTCGAGCGGCAGCTCGAGGTAGACGGGCCGCGGCCGGCCGGTCGCGAAGAGCGCGAAGGCGTCGTGCACGGCCTCGACGGCCTCGGCCGGCGACTGCGCGCGGACGGCGCGCTCGACGATCGCGCTCGCGGCGCCCAGCTGGTCCTTCGTCTCGTGGAGCGTGCCCGCGTCGGCGAACTCGCGGCCGCGCTCGGGGCCCGGCGCGATGAGCAGCATCGGCCGCGACTCGGCGAACGCCGTGCCGGCGGCCGAGAGCGCGTTGAGCAGGCCAGGGCCGCTCGTCGTGACGACGACGCCGGGGAGGCCCGTGCGCTGCGACCAGCCGTCGGCCGCGTAGCCCGCGCCCTGCTCGTGCCTCGTCGTGACAGGGCGGATGCCGAGCTCGGCGAGCGGCCGGTAGAGCTCGAGGTTGTGCGTGCCGGGGATGCCGAAGACGGTGTCGACGCCATAGGCGCGCAGCGTCGCCATGACCGCGTGGCCGACCGTGCTCACGGCTGCTCCGTCGAGAACCGCATCGAGCCGTCGACCCACGTCTCGAGCACGCGGATCGCGGCGAGCTCCTCCCCCGGCACCGCGAGCGGGTCGGCGGAGAGCACCGCGAAGTCGGCGCGCTTGCCGGCCGCGAGCGAGCCGAGCTCGTGCTCGCGGCCGATCGAGACGGCGCCCTCGAGGGTGTGGGCGCGGAGCGCCGTCGCCGCGTCGATCCGCAGCGCGTCGGGACCGAGCTTCGTGCCGCGGCGGGTGACGCGCGTCACGGCGGCCTGCATGGCCTCGAGCGGGCGCGGCTCGGCGACGGGCGCGTCGGACGAGATCGTCACGGGCACGCCCGCGGCGACGAACTCGCCGAGCGGGTTGAAGCGCTCGCCGGGCGTGCCGATCGCCTGCTCGACACCCTCGCCCCAGTTGTAGTGGTGCTGCGGCTGGTTGACGGGCCGGATGCCGAGCTCGGCCATGCGGGCGATGTCGCCCTCGGTGGGCAGGCCGCAGTGCTCGATGCGGTGGCGCGCGTCGGCGTCGGGCCGCTCGGCGAGCGCCGCCTCGAGCGCGTCGACGACCATCGCGATCGCGGTCGGCGACTGCGCGTGCGTCGCGGTCTGCAGCCCCGCGGCGTGCGCGCGGCGCACGAGCCCGGCGTACTCCTCGGGGTCGTGGTAGAGCTGGCCCGTGCGGCACGGGTCGCCGACGTAGCCCTCCGGGAAGTAGGCGGTCCACCCGCCGAGCGTGCCGTCGGCGTAGAGCTTGATGCCGGTCGCCGAGAGGAAGGCGTTGCCGAACGGGCCGGTCATGCCGAGCTCGATCACCTGGTCGAGCAGGTGGGAGAGGAAGTACATCGAGACGCGCATCGAGAGGGCGCCGCGGTCGGCCATCTCGAGGTAGGCGGCGAGCTCGCGCTTCGACACCTGCGCGTCGCCGATCGCGGTGACGCCGCCGGCGAGGAACTCGCGCTGCACGAGGTCGAGCTGCCGCTGGTGCTCGGCGGGCTCGTCGGCGAGGTGGAAGTTGGGGCCGTGGTGGCCGATCTTCACGCCGTGGAGGCCAGTGAGCACGTTGCACGCGGCGTCCGAGAGCTCCCCCGTGAGCTCGCCCGACGCATCCCGGAAGAACTCGCCGCCCTCGGGGTTCGGGGTGTCGCGCGTGACGCCGTAGCGCTCGAGCGTGAACGAGTTGACGACGCCGCCGTGGCCGGAGGCGTTCATGATGTACACCTCGCGGTCGCGCGCCACCTCGTCGAGCTCGTGCCGCGTGGGGTGGCGGCGCTCGGCGAGGTTGCGCTGCTCGTAGCCGTAGCCGCGGATCGGCACGCCGGCCGGCAGCCGCTTCGCGCCCTCGCGGAGCAGCTCGACGATCTCGGGGATCGAGCCGGCCTTCGCGGGCGACACGTCGATCCACGTGAGCAGCTGCCCGTACATGAGCGGATGCGCGTGGGCGTCGATGAAGCCCGGCACGATCGTGGTCCCCGGCCGGTCGACGCGCTCGGCGTCCATCCCGGCCGCGGCCGCCTCGACCTCGGCGACCTCGCCGATCGCGAGGATCCGGCCGCCCGCGGTGAGCATCGCGCGCGCCTCGGGCTGCCCGTCGTCGACGGTCAGGATGCGGTCGGCGGTGATGATCGTTGGGCGCGAGTCCCGGTCGTCGAAGGTCGCGAGGCGGCGCACGTCACTCCCCCTTCGGTCGCTGGACGGCGGTGGTGTCGAGCCGCGGCTCGAACGACTTCGTCACGGGCGCCTCGTCGGAGTGCTGCGGCGCGAGCGCGGTCGAGACCCACGCGACGACGCCGAGGAAGGCGTAGAGCCCGATGACGGTCCAGATGTTGCCGGTCGCGGCGAAGAGCGCGGCCGCGACGACGGGCGAGAGCCCGCCCCAGACCGCCGCGCCGACGCCGTAGGAGAGCGACATCGAGGTGTAGCGCGACTGCGGGCGGAACATCTGCGACATGAGCGCCGACAGCGGGGCCCACGTGCCGCTCATCGTCAGGCGGATGGCCGAGACGAGCACGTAGATGAGCGCGACCTCGTGCGCGCCGATCGCGAGGATGAGCGGCACGACGAGCAGCACCGAGAGGCCGATGCCGAGGTACATGAGGCGCTTGCGGCCGAACTTGTCGCCGAGGTAGGCGAGCGGCAGCGTCACGAGCGCCTCGACGAACGAGGCGACCGTCATGGCGCCGAGGATGATCTCGGCGTCGAGGCCGACGTCGGGCGAGGTCGCGTAGCTCTGCACGTAGGTCGTGGCGAGGTAGTAGCCGCCCGACGCGATGCCGACCATGCCGAAGCCGAGCAGCATCGGGTACCAGTTGTTCTTGAGCGCGAACACGAGCGGCGTCGACTGCTGGCGCTCCTGCACCTTCTCCTCGAACACGGGCGTCTCCTCGACGCGCCAGCGCACCCACAGGCCCACGCCGATGAGCACGATGCTCGCGAGGAACGGCACGCGCCAGCCCCACGTCATGAGCACGTCGTCGCCCATCGCGGCGAGGATCCAGAAGGCGCCGGTCGCGAGCAGGGCGCCGAGCGGGTTGCCGAGCTGCGTGAAGCCGCCGTAGAAGGTCTTCCACTTCGGCGGGGCGCTCTCGACCGACATGAGGCTCGCGCCGCCCCACTCGCCGCCGACCGCGAGGCCCTGGCAGATGCGCAGCGCGATGAGCAGGATCGGGGCTGCGATGCCGATCGTGTTGTAGTCGGGCACGAGGCCGACGAGCACGGTCGCGATGCCCATGAGGAGCAGCGTGATCGTCAGCGCGGGCTTGCGGCCGAGGCGGTCGCCGACGTGGCCGAAGATGATGCCGCCGAGCGGGCGGGCGAAGAACGCGACGGCGTAGGTCGCGAAGGATGCGAGCGTGCCCATCGCGGGGTCGGCGTCGGGGAAGAAGACGGTCGGGAACACGATCGCGGCGGCGGTCGCGTAGACGTAGAAGTCGTACCACTCGATGGTGGTGCCGACCGCTGCTGCGGTGCCGGACTTCAGCGCGCGGCGGTGCGTGTTGGGGTGCGCGGCGGCGGTGGTCATGAGAGCTCCCTCGCTCAGTGGATGCGCCAGCACTGCGTGCGGCGATGCGACGACGATAGGCCAGCCGGCGCACGGCCGCGACCCCAGATCTGCGGCGGGACCGGGGCGTCGACCGACGATGTGCGTGCCGGTCGACGGCATCGGGCCGAGGATGCGTCACGTACGATGGTGAGCACCGGCGATCTGCGTCGCCTGCGCCGCAGATGCGCGGACTTCGCCACACCGACGAGGAGCGAGCATGGCCACGGAGCCCGGCAGGGACGGCAGCCGAATCGATGCGGCGCTCGCGCGCGCGCTGCAGGCAGACGGTCGCGCGAGCATCAGCGAGCTCGCCGCGACGGTCGGCGCGAGCCGCGACCTCGTCTCGCAGCGGCTCCAGCGCCTGCACCGCGACGGGCTGCGCGTCGTCGCGGCGCTCGATCCTGGCGTCGTCGGGCACCACGTGCTCGTGCACACGATGCTCGCGGTCGACGGGCCCGTGCGGCCGGTCGCGCAGCTCGTGGCCGAGCTGCCGGACGCCGTCTTCGTCTCGATGACGAGCGGCGCGCTCCCGCTCGTCGTCGAGTCGCGCCACGGGAGCGTGACCGAGCTGCACGAGGCGCTCGACGTCATGCGCAGCCTGCCGAGCGTGCGGCGCGTGCGCGTGTCGACCTACGCGGAGGTGCTCAAGGGATTCTTCGTCTCGAAGCGCCGCGACGAGGTCGTGCTCGACGCGCTCGACCGGGCGCTCATCGCGCACCTGCAGCAGGACGGGCGCGCGAGCTACCGCGCGCTCGCCGACGCGGTGCACCTCTCCCCCTCCTCGGCGCGGGCGCGCGTGCACCGGCTCATCGACGCGGGCGTGCTGCGCATCTCGGCGATCCAGGCGGGCGGCCCCTCCCCCAACCGGCTCGCGATCGGCCTCGGCATCACCGCGGTCGGCGACACCGCCCCCATCCGCGACTACTTGCTCGAGTCGGCGGCGATCGACTTCGCGGCCCGTTCGCACGGCGTCTTCGACTTCATCGCTACCGTCGCCGGCCCCGCCTCCGGTCCGCTGCTCGACGTCATCGAGGAGCTGCGCAGCATCGAGCAGGTCAGCGCCCTCGAGTCGTGGACGCACTACGACGTCATCAAGGAGGACTACGCCCGCACGCTCGGCCGCATCCTCGCGCGCTGACGCGGGCACAGGCCCGACCGAGTCGTAGGGTGGCCGGATGCGCTACCCCGAGGTGAGAAGAGACGGCACGGTCGAGACGGTCCACGGGGAGGCGATCCCCGACCCGTACCGCTGGCTCGAGGACGGCGACGCCGCCGAGACGCGCGCATTCATCGAGGCGCAGAACGCGTTCGCCGAGCCGATCCTCGCGGCGCTCCCGGCCCGGGAGGCGTTCCGCGAGCGGGTCGCGGCGCTGCTGACGGCGCCGACGCGCGGCTGCCCGTGGGAGCGCGGCGGCCGCGTCTTCGCGTGGCACGGCGGCGAGCAGAACCAGCCGGTGCTCGTGGTCGCCGACGCCGTCGACGAGCTCGAGCGGGGCCGGGTGCTGCTCGACCCGAACGCGCTCTCGGCCGACGGCACCGTCGCCGTCAACGTCGCGAGCGTCTCGCCCGACGGCGCGCTGCTCGCCTACGGCGTCTCCGACGGCGGCTCCGACTGGCGCACCATCCGGGTGCGCGACGTCGCGACGGGCGACGACCTCGCCGACGAGATCCCGTGGACGAAGTGGAACCCGCCCGTGTGGCTGCCGGGCGGCCGCGCCTTCAGCTACTGGGCCTACGACGCCCCGACGGGCGACGCGCTCACCGACGAGATGGGCGCGGGCCGGCTCATGCGCCACGAGATCGGCGCCGACCCCTCGACCGACGCCGTGCTCTTCGCCCGGCCCGACGAGCCGCGGCTCTTCGCGCGCCACTGGCCGCGCGACGACGAGTGGTTCGTGCTCTCGACCGACACGGGCTCGTCGAGCGGCAACGACCTCGCGGTGCGCCGCCACGGCGACGAGGCGGCCGCGCTCCGCCAGCTCGTCGAGGGGCACGAGCACGAGTGGAGCGCGATCGGCATCCACGGCGGCCGCCTCTTCGCTGTGACCGACGAGTCGGCGCCGCGCTATCGGCTCGCCGCCTTCGACCTCGAGACGGGCGAGCAGTCGACGATCGTGCCGGAGCACGAGGAGGACGTGCTCCTCGACGCGAGCCTGACCGAGCGGGGCCTCGTGCTCGAGTACTCGCACGACGCGAGCCACCGCATGCAGCTCGCGAGCCTTGAGGGCGAGCTCGGCGACGCCGTGCCGCTCGGCGACGGCGTCTCGATCACCGGCTCCGAGGCGTCGAGCGGCACCGGCACCGTCTTCGCGTCCACGTCGAGCTTCGTCGACCGCGGCACGCGCCACGTGATCGTGGTCGACGGCGCCCGGCTCGTCGAGCACCGCGCGCTCCCCGCGCCCGGCCCGGCCGCACCGCGCGCGGCGACCCACCGCATCCGCACCGCCTCGAGCGACGGGCAGCAGGTGCCGGCGTTCCTCGTGCGGCCCGCAGGCGCCGCGGGCGACGCGCCCCGCCCCACCCTCATCTGGGGCTACGGCGGCTTCAACATCCCGATGAACCCCGCCTTCCGCGCCGTGCTCGCGGCGTGGGTCGAGGCGGGCGGCGTGCTCGTCGTGCCCAACCTGCGCGGCGGCGGCGAGTTCGGCTCCGAGTGGCACAAGGGCGGCACGAAGGAGCGCAAGCAGCAGGTCTTCGACGACCTCTTCGCGATCGCCGAGCACCTCATCGCGACGGGCGTGACGACGCGCGAGCAGCTCGCGCTGCACGGCCGCTCGAACGGCGGCCTGCTCGCGGGCGCCGCGCTCACGCAGCGGCCCGAGTTGTGGGCCGCGGTCCTGCCGGGCGTCGGCGTGCTCGACATGCTGCGCTACCACCGCTTCACGATCGGCTGGGCGTGGGCGAGCGACTACGGCGACCCCGACGACGCCGAGGCGCACGCGTACCTGCGCGCCTACTCGCCGCTCCACAACGTGCGCGACGGCGTCGCCTACCCGCCGACGCTCATCACGACGGGCGACCACGACGACCGCGTCGTGCCCGCGCACTCGTTCAAGTTCGCCGCCGAGCTGCAGCGCGCGCAAGCGGCGACGGGGGCGGATGCGCCGGTGCTGCTCTCGGTCGACACGCGCGCCGGGCACGGCATGGGCAAGCCGAAGGACGCGGCGGCGCTCGAGTTCGCCGACCAGCTCGCGTTCGCGGCGCACCACACCGGGCTGGACGTGCGATGACGGATGCGTCGGCCGCGACCTGGGAGGACGAGGTCGCGGCGCTGTGGGACGACGAGTCGCTCGACGACGAGGCGCGCATCGCACCGATGGCGGCGCTGGCCGAGCGCGCGCCGGTCGTGGCGATCGGGCTCTTCGAGCTCGCGGGCGCGCACGACGCGGCGGGCCTCGAGGCGGACGCCGACGTGCTGTACCGCGCGGCGACCGATGCCGGGCTCGCCGAGGCCGATCCCGCGCGGGCCGCGCAGCTCGTGATCCAGCACGCGTCGACGCTCCGCAACCTCGGGCACGTCGACGAGGCGATCGCGATGCTCGAGGCGGCGCCCGAGCATCCCTCGACGGGAGCGGCGCGCGACGCGTTCCTCGCGCTCGCGCTCCACGGCGCCGGCCGGCACGACGAGGCGCTCCGGGTCGCGCTCGAAGCGCTCGCGCCGACGCTGCCGATCTACCGCCGGTCGGTGCTCGCCTACGCAGCCGACCTCACGCATCCGCCCGCCTGACGGGCGCGCCGCCCGCTGCTGAGGCAGGGCTGCTCTCAGCGGCGCATGATGCGGCGCGCGAGCCAGTTGCCGAGCGCCTGGATGAGCTGCACCACGACGACGATCACGAGCAGCGCCGACCACGTCACGAGCGGGTCGAACTGGCGGTAGCCGTAGGTGATCGCCCAGTTGCCGAGCCCGTCCCCGCCGACGAGGCCCGCGACGGCCGACATGTCGACGATCGCGATGACCGCGAAGGTGTAGCCGAGCACGAGCGGCCCGAGCGCCTCCGGGAGGATGACGGTGCGGATGATGCGCCACGGGCTCGCACCGGTCGAGCGCGCCGCCTCGATGACGCCCGTCGGGATCGAGACGAGGTTCTGCTCGACGATGCGGGCGATGCCGAAGGTCGCGGCGAGCGCGATCGCGAAGATCGCGTACTCGGTGCCGATGCCCTTGCCGACGACGAGCCGTCCGATCGGCTGCATCGCCGCGAGGAAGATGATGAACGGGATGGGTCGGAAGGTGTTGACGAGCACGCCCAGCACCCACCAGATCACCGGCTGCTGCAGGATGCCGCCGCGGCGGGTGACGTAGAGGCCCGTGCCGATGACGAGGCCGCCGAAGCCGCCGAAGACGAGCGAGACCGCCACGATCCACAGCATGATCGCGGTCTGCTCGAGCAGGGTCGGGAGGATGCCCGCGAGCTCGCTCATCGCTGCTCCTCCACCCGCACGCCGCCGCCCACCTGCTGCAGCGCCCACGCGACGGCGTCGGCGTCGCCGCGCACGGCGATCGTCAGCAGCCCGTAGACCCGGCCCTGGATGTCGTCGACGCCGCCGTGCACGAGGTTGAAGTCGATCCCCGCCTTCGCGAGCGCCGAGAAGACGCGCGCCTCGGAGGCGCCCTCGTCGGTGAACGAGATCGTGAAGAGGCGGCCCTCGTGCTTCGCGCGCAGCTGCTCGAGCTCGTCGCCCTGCGGGAGCGCCCGCACGACGGTCTGCACGAAGCGCTTCGCGACGGGCGTCGAGGGACGGGTGAAGACGTCGTAGGTCGCGCCGACCTCGACGACCCTGCCCGCCTCCATGACCGCGACGCGATCGGCGATCCGGGTGATGACCTCCATCTCGTGCGTGATGACGACGATCGTCACGCCCAGCTCGCGGTTGACGCGCGCGAGCAGGTCGAGCACCTCGACGGTCGTCTCGGGGTCGAGCGCGCTCGTCGCCTCGTCGGCGAGCAGCACCTGCGGGTTGGTCGCGAGTGCGCGGGCGATGCCGACGCGCTGCTGCTGCCCGCCCGAGAGCTGCTCGGGGTAGGCGTCGGCCCGGCCTGCGAGGCCCACGAACTCGAGCAGCTCCGCGACGCGGCGCTTCCGCTCCGCCCGCTCGACGCCGACGACCTCGAGCGGGTAGGCGACGTTGCCCGCGACCGTGCGGGACGTGAGCAGGTTGAAGCGCTGGAAGATCATGCCGATGCCGGTCTGCTGCTCGCGGAGTCGCCGCCCCCGCAGCTCGGTGATCGGCACGTCGCCGATCGTGATCCGGCCGGCCGAGACGGGCTCGAGCTGGTTGATGAGCCGCACGAGCGTCGACTTGCCGGCGCCCGAGTAGCCGATGATGCCGAAGACCTCGCCCCGGTCGATCGAGAGCGACACGTCGTCGACCGCGACGATCTCCTCGCCGCCCCGCTTCGCGGGCGGGAACCGCTTCGACACCCGGTCGAGCACGATGTGCTGCGCCATGCCGCCTCCTCTCGCTCTGCCTGCCGGACCCGCGCGGACGGGCGGGGGACGCATCCCCCGCCCGTCCGGATCGGTCAGTTCGCCTCGAGCTCCGCCTGCACGGCCTCGAGCGCCGCCTGCAGGTCGGCCTTCGGCGTGACGGTGAAGATGCCGGAGCCGCCCGAGGCCTCGAGCGCACCCGCCTGGACCTCCTCGTTCGTCTGGTAGATCTCGACCAGGCGGTTCAGCACCTCGTCGTCGGCGTTCTCGGCCGTCGTCGCGAAGATGTTGATGTAGGGCGCCGCGGCCGGGTCGTTCGGGTCGTCCTGCGCGATCGCGTCCTCGGGGCTCAGGCCCGCGTCGGTGATGAAGTCGTTGTTGATGATCGCCGCGGCGACATCGGGCAGCGACGTCGCGGTGAGCGCGGCGTCGACGGCGCGCACGGTGACGCGCGACTCCCCCTCGATGACGTCCTCGACGGTCGAGTAGGGGCTGCCGCCGCCCTCGAGCGCGATGAGGCCGGCCGACTGCAGCACGAGCAGGCCACGCGCCTGGTTCGTGTCGTCGTTCGGCACGATGACCTCGGCGCCGTCGGGGATCTCGTCGGGCGACTGGTGCTTGTCGGAGTAGAGCCCGATCGGGTAGATCGCGGTCGAGCCGATCGGCTGCAGGTCGTCGCCCGCCTGCACGTTGTAGTTCGCGAGGTAGATGATGTGCTGGAACTGGTTGATGTCGAGCTCGCCCTCGCTCACGGCGGGGTTCGGCTGGTTGTAGTCGGTGAAGTCGACGATCTCGAGCTCGATGCCCTCGGCCTCGACGGCCTCCTCGTAGGCGGCCCAGTACGGCTCGGCGGCGCCGACGACGCCGAGCTGCACGGGGTTGTCGGCCGAGCCGAGGGCTGCGGAGGCGTCGCCGGCTCCGGCGCTCGCGCTGCAGCCGACGAGGGCGGCGGCGAGGCCGAGCGAACCGGCGATGGCGAGCGGGCGGATGCGTCGGGTGGACATGGGCGGACTCCTTCGTGGGGTGGGACTGCCTCCACGGTAGGCATCAGACAGCACCGGCCGCCAGCGGCGCCGTCACGGATCGTCACACTGCCGGCGACGCGACGGCGAGCGCGCCCGCGAGCGCGTGCCCCGCGAGCAGCGAGGGCCCGAAGGCGAGCGAGCGGCGCCCCGCCGCGAGCGCGACGAGGCCCGCGAGTCCGCCCACGACGACCGATGCGGCGAGTCCGGCGAGGGGCGCGGTCCAGCCGAGCGTCGAGGTCGCGAGCGCGAGGCCCGCGCCGAGCTTGACGTCGCCCATCCCCATCCCGCCCGCGACCGCCATCACGAGCAGCACGCCCGCGCTCGCGAGCGCCGCGACCGGCGCGAGGTCGCCGGTCGCGAGGCGCGCGGCGGCGCCGACCGCGCCGACGAGCAGGAGCGGGAGCGTGACCGCGTTCGGCAGCCGGTGCTCGGCGACGTCGACGCGCCACAGGAGCGGCGCGGCGAGCGCTGCCGCGGCGAGCGGCACGACCGCGGCGGCGTCGAGGCCCGCGGTGATGAGCGACCACGCGGTCGCGAGCGCGAGGGGCACACCGAGCGCATCGACCGGCCGCAGCCGCAGCGGCGGCGGCAGGGTCGCCGTCGGTGCGGTCGCTGCGGTCGTCACGCGGTCACGGTAGCCGCGGCGGAGCGCAGCGCGCGGCCGCTCTCCACAACCACCACGGCGCCGCGACACGCCCGGGATGTTCGATTTCGAACTACCTGCAACCGATCCGGGGCTCTCCGCCGATATGGGGGCAGAGAGGGCGCACCGAGTGCCCGACCAGACATCAAGGAGAACACCATGAAGCGCAAGCTCGCGATCGGCGCCGGCGCCGCTCTCGCTCTCGCCACGCTCGGCGGCGCCCCCGCGTTCGCCGCCGAGGGCGACTCGACCGTGTCTGTCCTGCACGGCGTGCCTGGCCTCACGGTCGACGTCTTCATCAACGGCGACGAGGCCATCAGCGACTTCGCGCCGGGCACGCTCACCGACCCGATGATGCTGCCCGCCGGCAGCTACGACATCCAGGTCTTCGCCGACGGCGGCACGCCCGACACGGCCGAGCCCGCGATCGAGGCGATGGGCGTCGAGGTGCCCGCGAACGCCAACCTGACGCTCTACGCCCACCTGACCGAGGCCGGCGAGCCCGCGCTCGCGGCCTTCGCGAACAGCACCGAGCCCGTCGCCGCCGGCGAGGCCCGCCTCACCGTCCGCCACCTCGCCGCGGCTCCCGCGGTCGACATCCGCGCGAACGAGACGGTCGTCGCCCCCGGACTCACGAACCCGAACGAGGCCTCGCTCGTCACGACGGCCGGCACGGTGTCGGCGGATGTCGTGCTCGCCGGCACGACCGACGTCGCGATCGGCCCGGCCGAGCTCGAGCTCGCCGAGGGCGTCCACACGATCGTGACCGCGTGGGGCTCGGCCGCTGACGGCAACCTCGCGCTCGCGGTGCAGACCGTCGAGGCGCACAGCGCCCCGAGCGGCGTCCCCTCGGGCAACGGCGGCGCGGCGTCGCCGTCGGCCCTCGCGCTCCTGCTCGCCCTCGCCGGCGCGCTCGGGCTCACCACCATCGCGGTGCGGCAGCAGCAGCTCGCGAAGCAGCGCGGCTGACATGCGCACCACCGACGGGCTCCCTCCGCGCACCGCGCGGCGGGAGCCCGCTCGGCGCGCGTGGCGGCCGGCAGCCGTGCTCGCCGCGATCGCGGCAGCCGCGGCCACCGCTCTCGGCGTGTGGCTCCTGCTGCCCGACTCGCTCGAGCCGGCCTCGCCGACGGCGTCGATGACGCCGCTGGCCGAGCCGACCCCCACGAGCGCGCCGAGCGCATCCGCCCTTCCCGACGCGGCCGCGACGGCCGCGCCCGTGCCGACCGCGGTCGGCGCGCGCGACGCCTCGATCGGCGCCGCCACGACCGCGGTCGACGCCCCGACGCGCGTGCAGGTGCCCTCCGTCGGCATCGACCTCGAGGTCATCCCGGTCGGGGTGCGCGAGGACGGCCAGATGGACGTGCCCGAGCTCGTGCGCGAGGTCGGCTGGTACCGGTTCGGCCCCGCGCCGGGCAGCGACCGCGGCTCGGCCGTGCTCTCGGCCCACGTCGACAGCGACCGCGGCCGAGCGCCGATGGCCGAGCTGCTGGGCGCCCGCGCGGGCGAGAGCGTCGAGGTCGCGACCGCCTCGGGCGCCGACCTGCGGTTCCGCATCGTCGCCGTCGAGCGGTTCTCGAAGGACGACCTGCCGCTCGACGCGATCTTCGCGCGCGACGGCGACCCGCTCGTGCGGCTCATCACGTGCGGCGGCGAGTGGGATGCCGCGGCCGGGGCCTACGAGGACAACATCGTCGTCACGGCAGTGCCCGATGCGCCGTGACCGAGCCGGAGGGGTGATACGTTCTGGCGGTGTCGAGCGAGGAGACGGTGGAGGCCGAGCGCCTCTCGCGAGCCTTCGCCCACGATCCCTCCCCCGAGGCGCTGCGCCAGGCGTACGAGCGCTGGGGCGGCATGGTCTACGCGATCGCGTGCCGCGCGATGGCGCCGCACGACGCCGAGGACGTCGTGCAGCAGACCTTCGTCTCGGTGTGGCGCTCGCGCGAGTCGTACGACCCGGATGCGGGACCCCTCGGGGCGTGGATCGTCGCGATCGCGCGCCGCAGGATCGCCGACCACTGGCGCTCCCGCTCGGCGAGCGAGCTCGCCGTCGATCCGGAGACGCTGCACGGGGCGCTCGAGGCCGGTGAGGGGGATCCGGTGTCGGACGCGGTCGAGGACGCCCTCACGGTGCAGGAGGAGCTCGAGCGGCTCGGTGAGCCGGCGCGCACGATCGTGCGGCTCGCCGTCGTCGAGGACCGCTCCACCGCCTGGATCGCCGAGCGCCTCGCCATGCCGGCCGGCACCGTGAAGAGCCACTTGTCGCGAGGACTGCGACGACTGCGAGACCGATGGGAGGAGTCGCATGCAGCATCTGCCTGAGGAGTCGCTCGTCGCGCTCGCCCTCGGGGAAGCCGTCGAGGGCGGCGAGCACGCCGCGGGGTGCGCGACGTGCAGCGCCGAGGTCGCTGCGTTCCGCGCCGCGGCGCAGCGCGTCCGCGCCGCCGACGTCGTGCCGGCCGCGCCGCCCGCCGGCGTGTGGGACCGCATCGCGGCGGAGCTCGACGAGCCGAGCGCGACGGGCGCCGCGCCGTCGAGCGCGAGCGACGCATCCGCCGCCTCGCTCGAGGCGCCCGCATCGACCGGCGCTCCCGTGACCTCGATCGACGTCGCGCGCCGTCGGCGGCGCAGGTTCGGCGTCGGCGCGCTCGCCGCGGCATCGCTCGCCTCCGCGGCCGTCGCGGCGAGCATCGCCGTGCTCGTCGTCACGCAGCTCGGCAGCGACCCCCGGTCGACGAACGTCGCCCAGGCGACGCTCGACCCCCTCGCGACGACCGTCGGGGCGGCCCGCGCCGAGGTCGTCGAGCGCGACGGGCAGCGGCTGCTCGTCGTCGACGTCGACGAGCTGCCCGAGGTCGAGGGCTACCTCGACGTGTGGCTGCTCGACCCGGACGCGCAGCAGATGGTGAGCCTCGGCGTCATGGACGCCTCGACGACGCAGCTCGCGCTGCCGGGCGGCCTCGACCTCGACGCGTTCCCGATCGTCGATGTCTCGGTCGAGCCCTTCGACGGCGACCCGACGCACTCGGGCGACAGCCTCTGGCGGGGAGCGCTCGAGAGCTGAGCCGCGTCAGCGGTGCGGCCAGCGCTCCAGCGCCCGCGCGATCGCCGCGCGCGTTCGATCCGGCACCGGCTCGACGAGCTCGAGCAGCGGCTCTGCCGCGCGGCCTCGCGCGACGGGGATGCGCCACGTGCCGACCGCGACGCCGTCGACGAGCACGAGCGGCCGGAAGACGCCGTTGCCGCCCGGCACCGCGGCGCGCAGCACCGCTTCGCTCACGTCGCGCGAGCGCGCCTCGTAGCCCAGGAGCCACTCGTCGAACGCGGGCACGAGCGTGACGCCGACCCGGCCGCCCGGCTCGGCGCCGGCCTCGACGAGCAGCTCCTCCTCCCCGAGCCGCACGCGCTCGAGCCGGCTCGCCCGCTCGAGCGCGGCGCGCACGGGGCGCTTCGCGGCGCCGAGCCACCACGCGGCGTCATCGGCTCGCACGGGTCCGCGGGCGATCGCGAAGCGCTCGAGCGCGGCGCCGAGCGCCGCCTCGGGGTCAGCGATCTCGGGCGGCGCTCCCCCGACGAGCAGCTGCTCGTCGCCCTCGAACGGCCCGAAGCGCACGAGGCCGTCGTAGGCGCAGAGCGCGAGCAGGTGGTAGCCGTCGCCGCCCGCCGTGCCGATGCCGGCCGCCTCCCACGCCTCGAGCATCGAGCGGCGGCGGGTGGGGCCGGCCGCGAGCTGCTCGACGAGCACCTCGGCGGCGCGCTCGGCCGTCGCCTCGTCGATGCCGCGCTGCGCGCACATGCGCCACTCCTGCCGTCGCATCCGCTCGGCCGTCGCGGCGTGCAGCGCGGCGAGGTCATCGGGCGCCGCGACGAAGAGCGTGCCGCGCATCGCCCACGAGCGCACGAGCAGCCCCGCGTCGAAGGCGGCCCGCACGTCGGCGAGCGTCGTGCCGGGCGCCGAGCGGATCGCGATCGCGCGCAGCACGCCCGCGAGGTCCTGCCCCTGCATCGCGACGAAGCGGCGGACGACGTCCGCGGGCGCGAGCGTCGACCCGAGCAGCCGCTGCGAGGCCAGCCGGAGCCGCCGCGCCTGCGTCGGCGTCAGCGAGCGGGGCCCGGCCATGCGCCCACGGTAGTCCCGCCCGCCCACGCGCGCCGACGCATCCGCTCGCCGACGCATCCGCCGACCGCGCGGGCGGGCAGAGTCCTCGCGCGCGGGACCCCTTCCACCGAACGGGAGCCGGTGCACCGGGTCCCGCGTGGCGGAAGGGGTCCCGCAGGCGACGGCTCGAGCGCCTCAGCCCTCGAGCAGGCTCGTGACGAGCGCCGCGATCCTCGAGCGCTCCGAGCGCTGCAGCGTGATGTGGCCGAAGAGGTCCTGCCCCTTGAGCGTCTCGATGACGCTCGCGATGCCGTCGTGCCGGCCGACGCGCAGGTTGTCGCGCTGCGCGACGTCGTGGGTGAGCACGACGCGCGAGTTCTGGCCGATGCGGCTGAGCACCGTGAGCAGCACGTTCCGCTCGAGCGACTGCGCCTCGTCGACGATCACGAAGGCGTCGTGCAGCGAGCGGCCGCGGATGTGCGTGAGCGGCAGCACCTCGAGCATGCCGCGATCGGCGACCTCGTCGAGCACGTTGTCGCTCACGAGGGCGCCGAGCGTGTCGTAGATCGCCTGGCCCCAGGGGTTCATCTTCTCGTCCTTGTCGCCGGGCAGGTAGCCGAGCTCCTGGCCGCCGACCGCGTAGAGCGGGCGGAAGACGATGACCTTCTTGTGCAGCCGCCGCTCGAGCACCGCCTCGAGGCCCGCCGCGAGCGCGAGCGCCGACTTGCCCGTGCCGGCCGAGCCGCCGAGCGAGACGATGCCGACCTCCTCGTCGAGCAGCAGGTCGATCGCGAGCCGCTGCTCGGCCGAGCGGCCGTGCACGCCGAACACGTCGCGGTCGCCGCGCACGAGCGTCACGACGCCCGGGCGCTTGACGCGGCCGAGCGCCGAGCCGCGCTCAGACGAGATGACGAGGCACGTGTTGGCCGGCATGTCGGCGACGGCCGCCGTCTCGAGCCGCTCGTGCTCGTAGAGCCGGTTGATCTCCTCCCCCGAGAGCGCGAGCTGCTCGATGCCGGTCCAGCCCGAGTCGACCGCCTGCTCGGCGAGGTACTCCTCCGCCGAGAGGCCGATCGATGCGGCCTTCACTCGCATCGGCAGGTCCTTCGAGACGACGCACACGTCGAGCCCGTCGGCCGCGAGGTTCGAGGCGACCGCGAGGATGCGCGAGTCGTTGTCGCCGAGCTGCAGCCCGCTCGGCAGGATCTGCTGGTTGGAGTGGTTGAGCTCGACCCGCAGGCTGCCGCCGCCCTCGGTCGGCACCGGGAAGTCGAGCCGGTGGTGCTCGACGCGCAGGTCGTCGAGGTTGCGGAGCGCCTTGCGCGCGAAGTAGCCGATCTCGGGGTCGTGCCGCTTCTTCTCGAGCTCGGCGATGACGACCACCGGGATCACGACCGAGTGCTCGGCGAAGCGGTGGATGGCCCCCGGGTCGGAGAGCAGCACGCTCGTGTCGAGCACGTAGGTGCGCTGGCGCGTGTCGGTCTCGGCGATCTCGACGGCGCTTCCGGAGGTGGTGGTGCGTGCAGGCACGTGGCGCTCCCTTCCGACCGAGGTCGGATCTCACGCGGCCGTCGCCTCCCGAGGTGCTCGCTGGCGCGAAGGCCGCTCGCTCGCCGGGCGAAGGTGCCCGACACGGCTGAATGTACGCGCGCTCCCGATGCGCCGTGTCGGAAGACACACCGCCGTCACCGAGAGTTCACCTCGAGCGGAGGTTGAGGGTTCTCAGCGCCCGTAGCGCCGCTCGCGCAGCCCGTAGGAGCGGATCGCCCGCAGGAAGTCGACCTCGCGCAGGTCGGGCCCGAGCGCCTCGACGAAGTAGAGCTCGCTGTGCGCGCTCTGCCACAGCATGAAGTCGCTCAGCCGCTGCTCGCCCGAGGTGCGGATGACGAGGTCGAGATCGGGCTGGCCCGCGGTCGAGAGGTGGTCGGCGATGAGCTCGGGGCTCAACCGCTCGGCGATCTCGGCCGGGCTCGCGCCGTCGGCCGTCTCGAGGATGCGCTTGACCGCCTCGACGAGCTCGTGCCGGCCGCCGTAGCCGACCGCGAGGTTGACGACGATGCCCGGCTCACCCTCGGTGCGCTCCGCCGCCGCGGTGAGGGCGGCGCACAGCGGCTCGGGGAGCCCGCGCGGGTCGCCCACGTGGCGGATGCGTCGGCCCGGCGTGTGCGAGAGGCCGTCGGCGAGCTCGGCGATGATCTCGCACAGCTCGCCGAGCTCCTCGCTCGCGCGGCCGGTGAGGTTGTCGCGGGAGAGCAGGTAGAGCGTGACGACCTCGACGCCGATCTGCGCGCACCACTCGACGAACTCGTGCAGCTTCGCGGCGCCCGCGCGGTGCCCGTGGCCGACGCTCGCGAGCTTCTGCTCGCGAGCCCAGCGCCGGTTGCCGTCGATGATCATCGCGAGGTGGCGCGGCACGGGGCTGCCCTGGAGGTCGCGCCGCAGCCGCCGCTCGTAGTAGCGGTACACGAGTCGTGACCCCGGGGCGCTGCGCAGTCGCACGCGTCGAATCTACCGGGGGACACGACCGGATGTCCGCAGCGGCACTGCGTACGCCGTACGCTGTAGGCATGCCCGTGACCTCCGATCCCGAAGCTGACGGCCTGCGGCGCGAGCCGGATCCCGCTCCCGGCGACGACGTGCCCCACCTGCCGCTCATCGAGGCGGCCGGCGACGCGATCGCCGAGGCCGAGGTCGAGGCGAAGCCCTCGTGGCGCGGCTGGATCCACGCGGTGACCGCGCCGCTCGCGCTCGTCGCCGGCATCGTGCTCGTGCTCGTCGCCGACGGCGCGACCGCGCAGCTCTCGACGGCCGTCTACGCGCTCTCGAGCCTGCTGATGTTCGGCGTCTCGGCCGTCTACCACCGCTTCACGTGGCGGGAGCGCACGCGCGTGCTGCTCAAGCGCTTCGACCACGCCAACATCTTCCTGCTCATCGCCGGCAGCTACACGCCCATCTCGCTGCTGACGCTCCCCTCGCCCACCGACTGGATCCTCCTCACCGTCATCTGGGGCGGCGCCCTGCTCGGCATCGCGTTCCGCGTCTTCTGGATCGGGGCGCCGCGCTGGCTCTACGTGCCGATCTACCTCGCGCTCGGCTGGGCGGCCGTCGCCTTCCTGCCGCAGATCTGGGCGGCGAACCCGACGACGGCGCTGCTCGTCATCGCGGGCGGCCTCGCCTACACGGTGGGCGCGATCGTCTACGGGATGAAGCGGCCGAACCCCGTGCCGGGGCACTTCGGCTTCCACGAGATCTTCCACGCGTGCACCTTCATCGCCTTCGTGTGCCACTTCACCGCGATCGTGATCGTCGCGGTCGCGCCGCCCGCCTGAGGCGGCGCTAGCGTGGTGCGAGTGCGCCTCCCCCGACTCGCGACCGCCGCCCTCGTGGCGGCCGCCGCCCTCACCGTGGGCGGCTGCGTGCTGCCCTCCCCACCCGAGCGGCCCGTCGAGCGCACCGCTCCGCGCGCCCCGACGACGCCGAGCGGCGCAGCGGCACCGGAGGTCGTGCCCGTCGAGCCCGACGCGCCCGTCACGAGCGGCGACACGACCGCGAGCGACACGGGCGAGCTCTACGCGGGCGAGGCCGGCGAGACGAGCGACGGGTTCCTCCCCGACGCCGCGGTCGACGTCGTGCTGCCGCCGACGGCCGGCACCCCCGTCGTGCGGCCCGGCATCGCGCTCCCCGTGCACGAGGACGGCGACGAGCTGCTGCCCGGCACGGCGCACGAGGGCAGCGGCAACCTGCTGCTGACGACGAGCGGCCGGCTCGAGCTCTCGGCCGGCGGCGCGGAGTACACGTGCAGCGGCACCGTCATCAACAGCGAGTCGGGCCTCATCGTGCTCACCGCCGCGCACTGCATCTTCGACGACGACACGCGCGACTGGTACGACCGCATCTCGTTCGCGCCCGCCTACGAGCGCGGCGAGGCGCCCTTCGGCACCTGGGTCGCCGAGGAGTGGTGGGTGCCCGAGCAGTACCTCGAGGCGAACGACCGCTGGCTCGACGGCGCCGACGACGACGGCTGGATGGGCTTCGACTTCGGCTTCATCCGCGTCGCGCCGCAGGACGGCGCGACGCTCGAGGATGCGGTGGGCGGCCAGGGCGTGAGCTTCACGGCCGAGACGAACGGCGTCGTGATCGCCGGCTACCCGGGCAACGACCCGTTCGACAGCGAGGTGCTGCGGCACTGCGCCGAGGACCGGCTCGACTATGGCGCGGGCGGCGACGCGAACTACGGCGCGGACTGCGAGATGGGCGACGGCGCCTCAGGCTCGGCGTTCGTCTCGAACCTCGACCCGACGACCGGCGCCGGCCACATCACCGCGGTCTTCTCCAACGGCGGCGCGACCGGCGCCTACGGGCCGCCGCTCGGCGTCACCGCCTGGAACGGGCTGCGGTCGATCGACGGCTGACGCGCGTCAGTCGTTCGCGTCGTCCTGCGACTGCCCGAAGGCGCCGACCTTCTTGGGCGCGGCCTTCGCCTGCTTGTCGGCCGCGCGCCGCTGCTGGCGGTTGCCGCCCTGCGCCTGCGCCTTCGCCGCGACCGCCGGGTTGCCGCTCTTCGCGCGCCCCTTCGCGGTCGCCGCCGTGAGCTCCTTGCCGCGCGAGTCGTGCACCGACGCCTCGCCGTCCTCGTCGGGTGCCGAGTAGGTGAGCTTCGCCGCGTCGTCCTCGACCTCCTCGAGGCCGCCGCCCTCGATCGCGGGCGCCTCGGGGCTCGCGCCCTGGTGCACCTTGACCTCGAGGTTGAACAGGAACTGCACCGACTCCTCGCGGATCGCCGACATCATCTGCTGGTAGAGCGCGAAGCCCTCGTTCTGGTACTCGACGACCGGGTCGCGCTGCGCCATCGTGCGCAGGCCGATGCCCTCGCGCAGGTAGTCCATCTCGTAGAGGTGGTCGCGCCACTTGCGGTCGATGACCGAGAGCACGACGCGGCGCTCGAGCAGGCGCATCGCGGGCGAGCCGAGCGACTCCTCGCGGCGCTCGTAGGCGAGCTTCGCGTCGGAGACGAGCTGCTCGTAGAGGAAGTCGGCCGTCAGGCGCGGCTGCGCCTCGGCGACGACCTCGTCGATCGTGATGCTCACGGGGTAGATCGTCTTCGCCTCGGTCCAGAGCGCATCGAGGTTCCACTCGTCGCTGTCGCCGCCGACCGCATGCGCGTC
Organism: Agrococcus sp. TF02-05; assembly: GCF_017565345.1. NCBI lineage: Bacteria > Bacillati > Actinomycetota > Actinomycetes > Micrococcales > Microbacteriaceae > Agrococcus > Agrococcus sp. TF02-05. The sequence goes on from NZ_JAGEKO010000004.1 coordinate 117,152, forward strand.
GACGAGCTCGCGGATCGTGCCCTCGAGGAAGCCCTGCACGCGGCCCTGGAGGTCGTCGCCGTCGAGGATGTGGCGGCGGTCGGAGTAGATCGCCTCGCGCTGGCGGTTCATGACGTCGTCGTACTTGAGGACGTTCTTGCGCATCTCGGCGTTGCGCGCCTCGATCTGCGCCTGCGCGGACCGGATGGTGCGGGAGAAGATCTTCGACTCGAGCGGGATCTCGTCCTCGTCGGCGTCGACGGCCATGAACCGCTGCGCGACGGCGCCGCCGAACAGGCGCAGCAGGTCGTCCTGCATCGAGAGGTAGAAGCGGCTCTCGCCCGGGTCGCCCTGACGGCCGGAGCGGCCGCGGAGCTGGTTGTCGATGCGGCGCGACTCGTGCCGCTCGGTGCCGAGCACGTAGAGGCCGCCGGCCTCGACGACCTGCTTGGCCTCCGCCTCGACGGCGGCCTTCACCTCGGCGAAGACCTCGTCCCAGCGCTCCTCGTACTCCTCGGGGGTCTCGGCCGGGCTCAGGCCGAGCTCCTGCATGCGCGTGACGGCGAGGTGCTCGGCGTTGCCGCCGAGCATGATGTCGGTGCCTCGACCGGCCATGTTCGTCGCGACCGTGACGGCGCCGAGGCGGCCGGCCTGCGCGACGATCGATGCCTCGCGCGCGTGGTTCTTGGCGTTGAGCACCTCGTGCGCGACGCCCGCCTTCGCGAGCAGCCCCGAGAGGTACTCGCTCTTCTCGACGCTCGTGGTGCCGACGAGCACGGGCTGGCCGGCCTCGTGGCGCTCGACGATGTCCTCGACGACGTGCTTGAACTTGCCCTCGACGGTCGAGTAGACGAGGTCGGGCTGGTCGATGCGCTGCACCGGCTTGTTCGTCGGGATGGGGACGACGCCGAGCTTGTAGGTCGACATGAACTCGGCGGCCTCGGTCTCGGCGGTGCCGGTCATGCCCGAGAGCTTCTTGTAGAGGCGGAAGTAGTTCTGCAGGGTGACCGTCGCGACCGTCTGGTTCTCGGCCTTGATCTGCACCCCCTCCTTCGCCTCGATCGCCTGGTGGATGCCCTCGTTGAAGCGGCGGCCCTGCATGATGCGGCCGGTGTGCTCGTCGACGATGAGCACCTCGCCGTTCATGACGACGTAGTCGGAGTCGCGCTTGAAGAGCGCCTTCGCCTTGAGCGCGGTGTTGAGGAACGAGATGAGCGGCGTGTTCGCCGACTCGTAGAGGCTGTCGATGCCGAGCAGGTCCTCGACCCGCTCGATGCCGGGCTCGAGCACGCCGACGGTGCGCTTCTTCTCGTCGACCTCGTAGTCGACGTCGGGGCGCAGGCGCTTGGCGATGCGCGCGAACTCCGCGAACCAGCGGTTCGCCTCGCCCGCGGCGGGGCCTGAGATGATGAGCGGCGTGCGGGCCTCGTCGATGAGGATCGAGTCGACCTCGTCGACGATCGCGAAGCCGTGGCCCCGCTGCACCATGGCCTCCTTCGAGTGGGCCATGTTGTCGCGCAGGTAGTCGAAGCCGAACTCGTTGTTCGTGCCGTAGGTGACGTCGGCGGCGTACTGCTCGCGCCGCACCTCGGGCGACTGGCCCGCGATGATGCAGCCGGTCGTCATGCCGAGCGCGCGGAAGACGCGCCCCATGAGCTCCGACTGGTAGCTCGCGAGGTAGTCGTTGACCGTGACGATGTGCACGCCCTCGCCGGTGATGGCGTTGAGGTAGGCGGCGATCGGCGCGACGAGGGTCTTGCCCTCACCGGTCTTCATCTCGGCGATGTTGCCGAGGTGGAGCGCGGCGGCGCCCATGATCTGCACGTCGTAGGGACGCATCCCGAGCGTGCGCTTCGCGGCCTCGCGCACCGCGGCGAAGGCCTCGGGCAGCATCGTCTCGAGCGCCTCGCCGTCGGCGTAGCGCTGGCGGAACTCGGCGGTCTCCTGCGCCAGCTCCTCGTCGGTGAGCTCCTCGAAGGCATCCTCGAGCTTCGCGACGTCGGCGGCGATGCGCTCGAGGCGCCGCAGCAGCCGGCCTTCGCCGGCGCGCAGCATTTTCTCGAAGAAGTTGGCCACGAGGGATGCCTCCCGTGCGTTGGGGGAAAGGGACGGTCCTTGACCGACTGCCCATCGTAGCAACCGGCGCCCGGCGGCGCCCCTGCGATGCTCAGGGGCGCCGCGGGGTCGCGTCAGGATGCGGCCGCGGGAGCGCTCTCCTCGCTGGCCTCGGGCTCGGCGATGGATGCGTCGAGCGAGATGACGCCGTAGGACCAGCCCTTGCGGCGGTAGACGACGGCGCACTCGTCGGTGGCCTCGTCGACGAAGAGGTAGAAGGGGTGCCCGACGAGCTCCATCTGGTCGACGGCGTCGCTCACGCTCATCTTCTTGGCCGGGAACCGCTTCTTGCGGATCACGACGGGCGACCACTCCTGCTCCTGCTCGGGCTGCTGCTCGACGACCGGGATGGCGCCGGTCGCGACCGCCTCGACGATCTCGGGGTCGGCGGGCGTGATCGCGACCTGCTCGAAGCCCGTCACGACCGCCTCGCGCAGCGGCGTGCGGCGCCGGGCGCTGTGGTCGTGCCGCTTGTCGTGCACGCGGCGGGCGCGCTCCATGATGCGGTGGAACGCGGCGTCGAAGGCGATGTACTTGTCGGGGCCGTCGGATTCGGCGCGGATGATCGAGCCCGGTCCGTGCACCGTGATCTCGACCCGGCCGCCTGCGGCCGCATGCGGGTCGGCATGGCGCGAGAGCCGGACGTCGAGGGCGGTGGCTCGCGGCAGGAGCTGCGTGACCTTGCCGAGCTTCTCCTCCGCGTAGGCCCGGAACCTGTCGGTGATGTTCGCGCCCCTCGCGCCGAATGTGATCTCCATCGTTGCCTCCCATCAGGTACGGCGTCGGCGCCAGCGGCTGCGGGCCGACTTGCGTGGCGATCACCATACCCCGCTCGTCCGAGCGTGGGCCGGGCGCGCCGGGAGGCGTCGCGGCGTGCGCGCGACGGCCACGATCGCGACCGGCTCGCAGCCCGCGGCGCGCAGCGCCCGGACTCCTTCGCGCACCGTCGCGCCGCTCGTGACGACGTCGTCGACGAGCACGGCGGCGGTGCCGGCGAGCCGCGCGGTGTGGCGCCGGCCGAGCTCGAGCGAGCCGTGCGCCGCGAGCGCGCGCTCGTCGGCGGAGCGCTCCTTCTGCGTGCCGGGCGGGGCGCGAGAGGCGACGCGGCGGAGGGGCACGGCCCGCATGCCCGCGCCGCGGAGCACGAGCTCGACGGGATCGAAGCCGCGCCGCCGCAGCCCTTCGCGGCTCGACGGCACGCGCACGAGCTGCCCCGCCGGGGCCGCGGCGATCGCGAGGGCGAGCCCGGCGCCGAGCGCGCGGGCCGTCGCCCGGTCGCCGCGCTCCTTGCACGCGCCGACGAGCGCCCGCACCGCTCCCTCGTAGCGCGCGGCGGCGACGAGCGGCACGCCGTCGAGGAGCTCGCGCTCCGCGCCGGCGAGCAGCAGTCCGGCGCACGCCGGGCAGACGGCGATGTCGGGGGCGCCGCAGCCGGCGCACTCCACCGGCCACAGCACGCTCGCCGCCTCGCGGAGCGCCGCGCGCAGAGCGGTGCCGAGCCCCTCGACGGGTGCCGCGACCGGTGCCGCGTGGCGTGCCGAGCGCATCCGCATGCCCGCACGGTCGCACGCGGGCGCGCCGGTCCGCTCAGGCCGTCGGCGCCGCTGTGGAGGACGTCACTGCTGCGTCGCGACGAGCGCGACGGGGCCGAGGCCCGGCACGGGGCTCCAGACGCTGCCGCGGAGCGCGAGCAGCGAGCCGTCGACGCCGAGCGCGCGGAGCGTCGACGCCCCCTCGCTCCCGCCGACGACCGCCCGCACGGGCTCGCCCGGCGCGGGCAGCTGCTCGGAGGCGCCGCCGACCTCGAGCAGCACGATCTGCGACTGGTCGCCGGCAGCGGCGAGCACCGCGACCTGCGTCGCGCTCGCCCACGTGACGTCGCTCGCGGCGCCGTCGACGCGCGGGAGCGCGTACGGCTCCCCGAGCGCGACGGGGCGGCCCGCGGCGTCGCGGATGACCGCGGCGACCCAGACCTGGCTCACGCTCCCGTCGACGGTCGTCATCGCGAGCCGCGCGCCGTCGCGCGAGAGCTCGATCGCCGCGATGCGATCGGCGCCCGGGGGCAGCTGCAGCTCTGCGCGCTCGCCCGCGCGCCACGCGAGCAGCCGCTGCGGCGCCGCGGCCTCCTGCACGATCACCCAGCCGCTGTCGTCGGTCGTCGCGGGCAGCGCGGCGTCGGCCGAGACCGCGACGGTGTCGGCGCCGGGCGCGAGCCAGAGCGCGGTCGTGCCGGTCGTCGCGACGCCGCCCGCGGCGCCCACGGTGTAGTCGGTCGCGCCGATCGACGCGAGGGTCGGCCCGACGTCGTCGATGCTCGACGCGCCGCCGCCGATCGGCCGCAGCGTCGAGCCGTCGAGCACGAGCGGTCGCTGGTCGACGTCGCCGTCGTCGAGCGGCGCCGCGTCGGCGCTCGAGGCGGCGAGCCCGTCGAGCCCGTCGATCTCGACGCGCACCTCCCGCACCCCGAGCGACCGCAGCGAGAGCGCGAGCTGCGCGGCGAGCTGCTGGAGGCTCGCGCTGCCGCGCTGCTCCACCTGGGCGAAGTCGAGCGTCACGGTCGCGACGGAGCCCTCGACCACGGGCTCCCCGACGCGCCGCGCCTCGGGCGCGCCCGCGGTCGTGACCGCCGGCGAGATCCACGTCGACGGGCCCTCGAGCAGCGCGTCGACCATGCGGCCCGCGAGCGTCGAGGCGGTGCGCTCGAACCAGCGCACCTCCGGCACCGCGCGAGCGCCGTCGGGCGTGACCCACGCGAGCGCGTGCGAGCGGAAGAGCTGGGCGAAGTGGAAGGCGGAGAGCACGATGCCGTCGGGCGCCTGCGCGATCCTCCACTCCCCCGCGACCCGCAGCATCCGGAACTCGAGCATCCGGTCGCTGCCGACGAGCTCGAGCGCGCCGCCCTCGTCGAGCTCCGACACCGCCGTCACGACCGCCGTCGCGGCGGTCTCGCCGCCGAGCGAGATCTCGGGCTGCCCCGAGCGCACGATGACGCCCGCCTGGGGGCGCCAGCGCTCGGCCTCGCCCGAGACGAGGTACTCGCGGGCGATCGCGAAGTCGTCGTCGGGGGTGATCGCGGCCGCGAGGAAGCCGCGCACGATCTCCTCCTGCGTCGCCCCGACGCGCGGCGACTCGGCGATGAAGACGAGGTCGCTCGCCTGCTCGGCGTCGTCGACGCGGCCGGCGGTCACCGGGCCGGAGTCGGGGATCGCGACGCAGCCGGTGAGCACGAGCAGCGCGGCGAGGGCGGCGAGGGCGCGCTTCATCGCTCCACCTCCTCGGTGGTCGTGCGGGTCGCGGGGTCGACGAGCGCGATGGGCGCGCTCGCCGTGTCGTCGGCCGCTTGCGCGGGCGGCGCCTCGCTCGGCGGCTCCTCGGCGGGCGGCAGGTCGATGGGCGAGACGACGGCGCGCGCGCCGGCGCGCGGGAGCGTGAGCCGGAACGCGGTGCCCTCCCCCGGCCGCGACCACACGTCGATCCAGCCGCCGTGCAGGGCCGCGTCGTCGCGGCTGATCGAGAGGCCGAGGCCCGTGCCGCCCGTGCGTCGCTGGCGCGACGGATCGGCCCGCCAGAAGCGGTCGAACACGCGCGACGCCTGCTCCTCGGTCATGCCGACGCCGTGGTCGCGCACCGCGATGGCGGCCGCGTCGCTCGACGAGTCGACGGTGACGACGATCGGGCGCCCCTCGCCGTGGTCGATCGCGTTGCCGAGCAGGTTCTGCAGGATCCGGCGGATGCGGCGTGGATCGACCTCCGCCTCGAAGTGCCCGCCGGGCGCGACGAGCCGCAGCTCGCTGCCGTGCTCGGCGGCGAGCGGCTCGAGCGCCGCGATCTCGCCCTCCGCGAGCCGCACGAGGTTCGTCGGCTCGATCTCGAGCTGCGCGGCGCCCGCGTCGAAGCGGCTGAGCTCGAGCAGGTCGGCGAGCAGCCGCTCGAAGCGCTCGATCTGCGTGTGCAGCAGCTCGACCGTGCGGCCGGCGACGGGATCGAACGCCTCCCGCCGGTCGTGCAGCACGTCGCCCGCGAGCTTGATCGTCGTGAGCGGCGTGCGCAGCTCGTGCGAGACGTCGCTCACGAAGCGCTGCTGCACGGTCGAGAGGGTCGCGAGCTCGTTGATCTGCACCTCGATCGAGTCAGCCATGTCGTTGAACGAGCGCCCGAGCGTCGCGACCTCGTCGTCGCCCCGCACGGGGATGCGCACGTCGAGCTCGCCGGCAGCGATGCGCGCGGCGGAGTCGGCCGCCTGCTGCACCGGCCCGACGACCATGCGGGCGACGAACCACGTGATGAGGCCGATGAGGGCGATGAGCGCGAGGCCGCCGAGCACCATCGTGAGCTGCATGAAGCCGAGCGTCGCCTGCGTCGACTGCAGGCTCGTCTGCAGGTAGAGCTCGTAGCGGCCCGCGAGCGGCACGTCGACGGTCGTGCCGACCATGATCGCGGGCTCCGAGCCGCCGCCCTGCTCGAGCCGCACCGACTGGTAGTACGGCGCGGTGTCGGATGCGTCGGCGACGGCCGTGCGGAGCTCGGTCGAGAGCAGGTCGGTGTCGAAGGCCTGCGACTGCACGTCGTTCATCTGCAGGAGCGTCTCGCCCTGCCGGTCGGTGCGGAGCATCGCGTACTCGGTCGACGTGCGGCTCGCGATGAGCCCCGTGACGGCGTCGAGCGCCCGGTCCTGGAGCGCATCCACCTCACCGCTCGTGAGCGTCGCCGTGACCGCCTCGTCGAAGATCTGCTGCATCTCGCCCGAGGCGCGCACCGCCTCGACGAGCGCCTCGTCGCGGCGCGTCTCGAAGAGGTTCTGCCCGACCGAGAGCGACATGTAGCCGAAGACGCCGACGAGCGCGAGCGTCGAGAGCGCCATGCTCGCCGCGACGACGCGCCACTGCAGCGAGCGCCGCAGCACGCGCGTCGCCCGCTCCCAGATCGGGCGGCGTCGCGCGGCCATGGCCTAGCCGGTGGGGGCGCCGGCGCGGTAGCCGACGCCGCGGACGGTCGTCACGACCACCGGGTTGTCGACGTCGCGCTCGACCTTGGAGCGCAGGCGCTGCACGTGCACGTTCACGAGGCGCGTGTCGGCCTTGTAGTGGTAGCCCCACACCTGCTCGAGCAGCATCTCGCGCGAGAAGACCTGGTTGGGCTTCTGCGCGAGCGTGACGAGCAGCTCGAACTCGAGCGGCGTGAGGCCGATCGCCTCGCCGTCGCGCGTGACGCGGTGGCCCTCGACGTCGATCTCGAGGTCGGCGACCCGGAGCACGCCGCCGTCCTCCTGGCGCGGGGCGCGCAGGCGCGTGCGCACGCGCGCGACGAGCTCCTTGGGGTTGAAGGGCTTCACGACGTAGTCGTCGGCTCCCGACTCGAGCCCGAGCACGACGTCGGTCGGGTCGCCCTTCGCGGTGAGCATGATGATCGGCACGCCGGACTCCTCGCGGATCTCGGTGCAGATCTGGATGCCGTCCTTGCCCGGGAGCATGAGGTCGAGGAGCACGAGGTCGGGACGCACGTCGCGGAAGCGGTCGAGCGCCTCCGCGCCGTCGGCGCAGTGCTCGAGCCGGTAGCCCTCGGTCTCGAGCACGATGCCGATCATCTCGGCGAGCGCGAGGTCGTCGTCGACGACGAGGATCGTCTGCTCAGCCATCGAGCGCTCCCCTCCACGGCCGCGGGACGGCGCGGCTCCCGTCAGGGTAGCCGAGTCGGCCTCGAGGATCGTTCGGGCGCCCCGCCACTCGAGCATGTCGCGCGGGCCCGGGGCGCTCGAGCGAGGCCTCGCGGCGGCAAGCTGACACCCGCCGCAAGTTTTCCCAGGTGCTTCGCAGGTGGCGCTAGGGTCGTGGAGAGCGGGCACCGCCCGCGCGCATCCAGTGCAACGGCGCACGAAACGAAAGGGAAGAGCCCATGGGTTCCTTGGTCCTCATGCTCATCGGCCTCGCGATGTTCGCGGCCGGCTACCTCGTCTACTCCAAGTACCTGGGCAAGCGGGTGTTCCGGCTCAGCAGCGCGTTCAGGACGCCGGCGCACGAGCTGAACGACGGCGTCGACTACGTGCCGACGAACAAGTTCATCCTCTGGGGCCACCACTTCACGTCGGTCGCGGGAGCGGCCCCGATCGTCGGCCCGGCCATCGCGGTCATCTGGGGCTGGCTGCCGGCGTTCCTGTGGGTCACGATCGGCACGGTGTTCTTCGCCGGCATGCACGACCTCGGCACGCTGTGGGCGTCGCTGCGCAACAAGGGCAAGTCGATCGGCGCGCTCTCGGGCCGCTACATCGGCAAGCGCGGCGCCAACCTCTTCCTCGTCGTCATCTTCCTGCTGCTGCTGATGGTGATCGCCGCGTTCGCCGTCGTCATCAAGAACCTGCTCATCAGCACGCCGACGGCGGTCATCCCGACGTGGGGCGCCATCATCGTCGCCCTCCTCGTCGGTGTCGCGGTCTACCGCATGCGGTGGCCGCTCATCCCCGTCACGGTCGTCGGCGTCGTGGCGCTGTACGCGCTCATCGTGCTCGGCGACAGCGTGCCGGTCGTGCTGCCCGAGAGCTTCCTCGGCATGACCCCCGCGACGTTCTGGATCCTCGCGCTGTTCGTCTACGGCGCGATCGCGTCGCTGCTGCCCGTGTGGGTGCTGCTGCAGCCGCGCGACTACATCAACGGCGTGCAGCTCTTCGTCGGGCTCATCCTGCTGTTCGGCTCGGTGCTCGTCGCGACGCTCTTCGGCGCCGTCAAGCCCGAGATCGTCGCGCCGATGTTCAACACCGACCTGCCGGCCGGTACGCCGAGCCTCGTGCCGCTGCTGTTCGTCACCATCGCGTGCGGCGCGATCTCCGGCTTCCACGGCATGGTCTCCTCGGGCACGAGCTCGAAGCAGATCGACAAGGAGACCGACGCGCGCTTCGTCGGCTACTTCGGCGCCGTCGGCGAGGGCCTGCTCTCGCTCGGCACGATCCTCGCCGTCATCGGCGGCATCCAGTCGGCCGGCGCATGGCGCGAGATCTACAGCGAGTTCGGCGCCGGCGGCGTCAACGCGTTCGTGCAGGGCGGCGGGGCGCTGCTCGAGAACGGCCTCGGCCTGCCCGCGTCGCTGAGCGCGACGGTGCTCGCGACCATGGCCGTGCTGTTCGCGGCCACCACCATGGACACCGGCATGCGACTGCTGCGCTTCATCGTGCAGGAGATCGGCCAGACGCTGAAGGTGCGCATCACCAAGATCCCCGCGACGCTCGTCGTCGTGGTCGTGGGCCTCGGCCTGACGTTCTCCCAGGGGCTCGGCGGCGAGGGCGGCCTGCGCATCTGGCCGCTGTTCGGCACGACGAACCAGCTGCTCGCGTCCCTCTCACTCTCGATCATCGCGGTCATGCTCATCCGCAAGCGGCGCAACCCGCTGCCCGCGATCATCCCGCTCGTGCTCGTGTTCGTGCTGTCGTTCTGGGCGGCGGTCGAGCAGCTCGTGGGCTTCACGGCCCCCGACAACGCCGATTGGCTGCTGTTCGCGATCGATGTCGTCATCATCATCGCGAGCGTCTGGGTCGCGGTCGAGGCGGTGCTCGCGATGCGCCGCGCCGCCAAGGCGGAGCCGGAGCCCGAGGACGAGGACGCCCAGCTCGCGGCCGAGCGCGAGACCGTCTGACGCGTGCCGTCGCACGTGCGCGCCCAGCGCCGGGAGCAGGCCTCCCGGCGCTGGGCCGCGCTGCGCGCCGGTCTGCACGAGTTCTACGTCGGCCCGTACCGGCAGACGCTGCTGCGGGAGCAGCGCGACGAGGACGACCTCTTCATGATCGTCGTGCTCGGCGAGGCGCTCGGCGTGCCCGACCCCGCCGCGTACTACTCGGCGGAGCTGCTGCCGGCGGTGTGGCAGGACTTCCACGCCTGGCACCGCCGCATCGGCATCCCCGACTCGCCGCTGGACCACATCGCATGCTGCTGACCATCGCGCGCTCGCGCCGCATCCTGTTCGTCGGCGGCAAGGGCGGGGTCGGGAAGACCTCGGTCGCCGCCGCGCTCGCGCTCGCCCGAGCGCGCGAGGGCGCTCGCGTGCTGCTGGTCTCGACCGACCCGGCGCACAACCTCGGGCACGTGTGGGGCGAGGCGGTGGCGGATGCGCCCACCCGCGTGCTCACGGTCGGCGGCGGCTGCGTCGACGCGGTCGAGATCGACCCGCTCGAGACGATCGAGCGGCACTTCGCCTCGGTCGCCGACACGATGCGGCACCTGCTGCCCGAGCGCCTGCACGCCTCGGCGAGCGCGCACCTCGAGCGGGCGCGGACGGCGCCGGGCAGCCACGAGTCCGCGGTGCTCGAGCGCATCGCCGAGCTCGTCGCGGCGGGCCTCGAGACGCACGACCTCATCGTCTTCGACACCGCGCCCTCGGGGCACACGCTGCGGCTCCTCGCGCTGCCCGAGCAGCTGACGGGCTGGACCGAGACGCTGCTGGCCAACCGCGACCGCTCCGACCGCTTCGCCGCGGCTGCGCGCAGCGTCGTCGGCACGCGCGACGAGCAGCCCTCCGCCGATGCGCAGCTCCGCCGCACCCTCATCGCGCGCCGCGACCGCTTCGCGCTGCTGCGCTCGGCCATCACCGACGCGGCGCAGACCTCGTTCGTCGTCGTCGCCATCGCCGAGCGGCTGCCGGTCGCCGAGTCGATCGACGTCGTGCGCCAGCTGCGGCAGCTCGGCGTCGACCCCGCCGCGGTCGTGGTGAACCGCCGCTCCCCCGCCGATGCCGGACCGCTGCTGGCCGAGCGGCGCGCGCAGGAGGAGCAGCACCTCGCCGTCCTGCGCGACGCGACGCACGGCATCCCGATCACCCAGGTGCCGCTCCTGCCCGGCGACCTCGCCGGCGCCGAGGCGCTCGGCGCGCTCGCCGACCGCCTCGCGGCAGCCACCTGACCCGCGCCCCTCCGCGGCCGGGTCAGGACTCGAGCGCCTCGTGCGCCTCGAGCCACTGCTCCTCGAGCTGCGCGATGCGCTCGTCGACCTCCGCGAGCTCCGCCTGCAGCGCCGTGAGGGCGTCGAAGTCGGCGTGGTCGGCGCGCTCGAAGCGCTGCAGCACCCGCTCGCGATCGCTCGTCGCCTTCGCGAGCCGCCGGTCGAGGCTCGCCGCCTCCTTCTCCATCGCGCGCCGCTCGGCCCCCGAGAGGCCCGGGGCATCGGTCGCGCCGGCGCCCGCGGGCGCGGCGGTCGCCTGCGCTCCCGACCGCCCGACCGAGCCCTTCCCCGATCGCTCGAGGTACGCATCCACCCCGCCCGGCATGTGCACGAGGCGACCGTCGAGCACCGCGTACTGGTGGTCGGTGACGCGCTCGATGAGGTAGCGGTCGTGGCTCACGACGATGAGGCAGCCGGCCCAGGAGTCGAGCACGTCCTCCATCGCCGCGAGCATGTCGGTGTCGAGGTCGTTCGTCGGCTCGTCGAGGATGAGCACGTTCGGCTCGTCGAGCAGGATGAGCAGCAGCTGCAGGCGCCGGCGCTGGCCGCCCGAGAGGTCCTTCACGAGCGTCGAGAGCTCGCCGGAGCGGAACCCGAGCCGCTCGAGCAGCTGGCCGGGGCTCAGCTCCTTGCCGCCGGAGACGTAGCTCGAGCGCAGCCGCCCGACGACCGTGCGCACGGGCTCGTCCTCGTGCTCGCGCAGCTCCTCGAGCTCCTGCGTGAGCTCGGCGATCTTCACCGTCTTGCCGGTCTTCACGCGGCCCGAGGTGGGGCGGATGCGTCCGGCGATGAGGGCGAGCAGGGTCGACTTCCCGGCGCCGTTGCGGCCGAGCACGCCCGCGCGCTCGCCGGGGGCGATGCGCCACGTGACGTCGTCGAGGATGGTCCGGCCGCTGAGCTCGACCGAGGCGCCCTCGATGTCGACGACGTCCTTCCCGAGCCGGGTCGCGGCGAGCTGCGCGAGCTGGATCGGGTCGCGCACGGGCGGCTCGTCCTCGATGAGCTGCGTCGCCGCCTCGATGCGGAACTTCGGCTTCGCGGTGCGGGCGGGCGCGCCGCGGCGCAGCCACGCGAGCTCCTTCTTCATGAGGTTCTGCCGCTTCGCCTCGCTCGCGGCCGCCATGCGGTCGCGCTCGACGCGCTGCAGCACGTAGGCCGCGTAGCCGCCCTCGAAGGGCTCGACGATGCCGTCGTGCACCTCCCACGTGCCCGTGCACACCGCATCCAGGAACCACCGGTCGTGCGTGACGGCGACGAACGCGCCGCGGCCGGTCGCGAAGCGGGCGTTGAGGTGGTCGGCGAGCCAGGCGATGCCCTGCACGTCGAGGTGGTTCGTGGGCTCGTCGAGGAAGAGCACGTCCCAGTCGCCCGCGAGCAGCTGGGCGAGGGCGACGCGGCGCCGCTGGCCGCCCGAGAGGTCGCCGATGCGCGCGTGCCAGTCGAGGTCGCCGACGAGGCCCGCGATGAGGTCGCGGATGCGCGCGTCGCCCGCCCACTCGTGCTCAGGCCGGTCGCCGACGACCGCCTGGGCGATCGTGCCCTCGGGGTCGAGCGTGTCGCGCTGGTCGAGCACGCCGACCTGGAGGCCGCCGCGGCGCGTGACGCGGCCGCTCGTCGGCTCGAGGCTGCCCGCGAGCACGCGCAGCAGCGTCGACTTGCCGTCGCCGTTGCGGCCGACGATGCCGATGCGATCGCCGTCCTCGAGACCGAGCGAGATCGACTCGAACACGGTGCGGGTCGGGAACGCGACGCCGACGCGCTCGGCGCCCAGGAGATGTGCCATATCCCCTCCATCATCCCGCACGCCGCGCTTCGGCGCCCGCCGACCGGGGCGGTCGTGCCCGAGCGGGGCCGGCGCGCCGTGCCCGCTCGGGCGCAGCCGCCCCTGTGGGCAAGAAGCGGGCGGATGCGTCGGGTCAGTCGATGAGGCGCGCACCCGGCACGGGGCCGGTCACCTTGAGCGCGAGCACCTGCGAGGCCGAGAGCGTCACCTGCAGCTCGATCGCCGACTCGAGGCTGTCGCACAGGAACGCGACCGTGGGCCCCGAGCCCGAGACGATGCCCGCGAGCGCGCCGGAGCGCTCGCCGAGCTCGAGCGTGCCCGCGAGGCGAGGCATGAGGCGCAGCGCGGGCGCCTGGAGGTCGTTCTGCAGCACCTCGGCGAGCATCGACGCGTCGCCCGCCCGCAGCGCCTGCAGCACGCGCGCATCCACCGTCGGCACGTCGTGCGCGGGCGCGATGTCGGCGGCGTGCAGCGCCCGGTGCTCGTCGAGGGCGCGGTAGACGTCCGGCGTCGAGAGCCCCGCGTCGGCGATCGCGAGCACCCAGTGGAACTGCCCGCGCGCGAGCGCGGGCGTGAGCTGATCGCCGCGGCCGGTGCCGACCGCGGTGCCGCCGGCGAGCGCGAACGGCACGTCGGCGCCGAGCTCGCGCGCGATCTCGACGAGCGCGTCGCGGCCGAGGTGCAGCCCCCACAGCTCGTCGCACGCGACGAGCGTCGCGGCCGCGTCGGCGCTGCCGCCGCCCATGCCGCCCGCGATCGGCACGTGCTTCTCGATCGAGAGCGCGACGCCGCCCGAGACGCGCCCGCGGCGCGCGAGCGCCATGGCCGCGCGGATCGCGAGGTTGTCGGCGCCGGTCGAGAGCTGGTCGTGCGGGATGGGGCCCGAGAAGCGCACCGAGAAGTCGCTCGCTTCGCTCGCCTCGACGATCTCGTAGAGGCTCACCGCCTGGTAGGCGGTCGCGACGTCGTGGTAGCCGTCGTCCTGGATCGCGCCCACGCCCAGGTGCACGTTGATCTTGCCGGGCGCCTTCGCCCGCACCGTGCTCCTGCCCATCACGCGTTCCAACCTAGTGCGCTCGAGGGGGCGCTTCCTGCGCGCCCGCGGGAGCCCTACGCTCGCCGCATGGCGCACCCGCGCACGTTCGACGACGACGACCCGCTCCTCGCACGGCTGCGGTCGATCGCGCTCGCGCTGCCGGGCGCGCAGGAGAAGCTCTCGCACGGCCGGCCGGCCTTCTCCACGCAGAAGGTCTTCGCCTACTTCGGCGGCTCGACGCGCGAGGAGTACGCCGCGGGCCTCCGCCCACCGCGCGTGTCGGTGCTGCTCGAGCCCGACGAGCGGCTCGCGATGCTCGCGGAGGGCGCGGTCGAGCCCGCGTACCTCGGTCCCTACGGATGGGTCGCGGTCGACCTCGACGGCGCCGACTGGACGCGCGTGGCCGAGCTCGTCGAGGCCTCGTTCCGCGTCACGGCGCCGCAGCGCCTCGTCGCGGAGCTCGACGCGCGCGGCTGACGCGGAGCCGCGACGACCGTCAGCGCGCCGGCCCGGCCTCGGCGATGCGGATGAAGTCGTCGAGCGCGAGCGCCTCGCCGCGCAGCGTCGGCTCCACCCCGGCGCGCTCGAGCACCTCGGTCGCGGCGGCTGGCGAGCCGAAGACGCCCGAGAGCGCTTGCCGCAGCATCTTCCGCCGCTGCCCGAACGCGCCGTCGATCACGGCGAACGTCGCGCGCCGCAGCTCCTCCGAGCCGCGCGCGGGCCCGCGCCGGAACCCGACGAGCACGCTGTCGACGTTCGGCACCGGCCAGAAGATCTGCCGCGACACGTCGCCCTCGAGCGCCCACGGTCCCCACCACGCGACCTTGGCCGAGGGCGAGCCGTAGGTCTTCGAGCCCGGCTTCGCGGCGAGCCGGTGGCCGACCTCGGCCTGCACCATCACGAGCGCGCGATCGATCGTCGGGAACCGCTCGAGCAGGTGGATGAGCACGGGCACCGACACGTTGTAGGGCAGGTTCGCGACGATCGCCTCGGGCGCGAACGGCAGCGACTCGATCGTGAGCGCGTCGTGGTGCACGACCTCGAGGCGCGCATCCGGCTGCTTGCGCCCGACGGTCTCGGGCAGCAGCTCGGCGAGCCGCGGGTCGATCTCGACCGCGGCGACCCGGGCGCCCGCCTCCGTGAGGCCGAGCGTGAGCGAGCCGAGCCCCGGCCCGACCTCCACGACGTCGCGACCCGCGACATCCGCCGTCCGCACGATCCGGCGCACGGTGTTCGCGTCGACGACGAAGTTCTGCCCCCACCGCTTCGTCGGCGTCAGGTCGAGCCGCGCGGCGAGCGAGCGGATCTCCGCCGCCCCGAGCAGCGCGTCGGCGCTCCCCCGGCCCTGCGCCGCCGCATCGCTCGACCGCTCGGGCGTCTCCTCCGTGCTCACGCGTCGAGCCTATGCCGAGGAGCGCGACTGCCGTCGCCGAGCGGCATGCGGCAGGATGCCAGGCAGGGACGCGCGACACGACGCGCGTCGCGGCCGAGGGAGACCGCCATGGCAAGCAGAGCAGGGTTCCGGATGCGTCGGAGCGCGCGAGCGCGCACGCTCGCCGCCGTCGCGCTCACCGGGGTCGCGGCGCTGCTCGCCGCGTGCAGCAGCACGGCGCCCGGGCAGTCGACCGCCCCGAGCGCGCCCTCGACGAGCGACAGCGGCGCCGGCGCCGCTCCCGTCGCGATCGAGCCCGAGCTGCTCGCGAGCGACGGCCTCTTCGAGCGCGTCTCCGCCGACGGCGTCGCGGTGCTGTGGTCGGAGCCCGGCGAATCGCTCGCGGTCGTGATCGGCGGCTCGGGCGGCGGGGGCGGCTGCATCCCGCAGCCGAACGCCGCCGAGCTCGACGACGGCGCCGTCACGATCGCCTTCGACCCGCCCGACCCGGCGATGATGTGCACGGCCGACTTCGCGCTGCACGGCTGGACGCTCGGACTCCCGGAGCCGGTCGACGCCGCGGCGCCGCTCGACGTGCAGCTGACCGATCTGCAGGGCGAGGGCGAGACGCGGGAGGTGCGCGTCGAGTCCGACGACGTGCTGACCGCCCCAGCCGACCCCCAGCCGTCGCTCATCGACGACGCACCTGGCGCGACGGCGCCGACGCCGATCCCTGAGGATCAGCTGCCGGACGCCGACGCGGTCATCCCCCCGGGCACCCTCCCGCAGGTCGCGGTCAAGTGGCTCGAGCCCGGCGCCTCGCTCGCCGTCATGACGATCGGCTCCGTGGTCGCCCCGGCCTGCAACGCGACGCCGGTGGGGGCGACGGTCACCGGCCCCGGCGCGATCGAGGTCGCGTTCGAGCTGCCGCAGGGTGACATGGACTGCCCCGCCGACGGCGGGCTCTACGGCTGGGAGTTCCCGCTCCCCGAGCGCATCCCCGCCGCGCTCGGCGTCGAGGTGACGGTCACCGGCACGATGCACGACGGCAGCGAGGCCGTCATCGCCCTCGCGCCGGAGGACGTGCTCGGGCAGCCCTGACCCGGCCGCTCAGGCCCAGCTGCCGTAGGCGCGGAGCGTGTTCTCCGCCGTCTCGGCCGCGAGCTCGTCGGCGTCGACGCCGAGCCGCTCGGCCATGGACCGCACCGTGAGCGGCGTGAGGTAGGGGCTGTTCGGGCGCCCGCGGAACGGCGCGGGCGTCAGGAACGGCGCATCCGTCTCGACGAGGATCCGGCTGCGGTCGGCGACCTCGAGCGCCGCGTGCAGGTTCTTCGCGTTCGAGAACGTGACGGTGCCGGCGAACGAGAGGTACCAGCCGTGCTCCGCCGCGGTGCGCGCGAGCTCCGCGTCGCCCGAGAAGCAGTGGAAGACCGTCGTCTCGGGCGCCCCGACCCGCAGGAGCGTCTCGACGACCGCGTCGTGCGCGTCGCGATCGTGGATCTGCAGCGCGATGCCGTGCCGCTTCGCGATCTCGATGTGCGCCTCGAACGACTCGTGCTGCGCGCGCCGGCCGTCCTCGCCGGTGCGGAAGAAGTCGAGGCCCGTCTCGCCGACCGCCCGCACGCGCGGCTCGGCCGCGAGCCGATCGATGACCGCGAGCGCCTCGTCGAGCGTGCCCGCCTCGGCGTAGCCGGGCGCCTCGTTCGGGTGGATCGCGACGGCCGCGAGCACGCGGGCGTCCTGCCGCGCGAGCGCGGCCGACCACTCCGACGACTCGACGTCGCCGCCCACCTGGATGACGCCCGCGACCCCGGCCCGACCCGCGGCATCCAGCGCCTTCCAGTACGGGAAGTCGTCGCCGTCCTTGATCTCGAGGTGCGTGTGGTTGTCGTAGATCGGCACGCCGAGCGGCTCGGGCAGCTCGGGGCGCGTCATGTCGCGCTTGCCGTCGTCGTGCCGTGCGCGGATGTACTCGCCGCCGGGCAGCACCGTCTCGCCGGGCGTCTCGGGCACGTCGAGGGGCGCGGTTCCGTCGTGGTCGGCAGGCATGCTCCCAGCCTACGAGGGGCGGAGCAGAGCGAATGCTTGGGGGACGTCCAGGCGGCTCCAGGGCGCCCTTGCCACCGTGGTGGACGCTCGACCAGGTTTGGAGGACCCACGGCATGCGCCTTCGACTCGCACTGCCCGTCACGATCGCAGCGAGCCTCGCCACCGCGGGGTGCGCCATGAGCGGCCAGGGAGCCGCGAGCGAGAGCGCGGTCGGCTACGCCGAGCGGGCGGATGCGTCGACGTCGTCGAGCGCGCAGGGCGCGGCGGCGACCGCGGCCGAGGCGATCCAGGCGGTGCAGGCTGCGGCGCCCGGCGAGCTCAACGCGGGCGAACCGGGCGTGCCGCTGGAGAGCGGCGCGTCGCTCGACGACGTGCTGCGGCTCGGGGCGGTCGCCGTCTGGATCGAGGAGCCGACCCTCTTCGCCGTGTCGGTGCCGGCGGCGCAGGACTGCTGGCCGAGCGCCGGGGAGCCGGTCGCGATCGACGGATCCGCCCTCGTCGTCGCGTTCCTGCAGGGCGACGCGTGCGCGACGCCGACCGCGGCGCGCACGTACCGGCTCGAGGTGCCCGAGGAGGTCGACGCCGACGCCGGGCTCGACCTCGCCGTCGTCGGCCTCGGCGAGGAGTTCGCGCTGCGCCTGCCCGCCTCGTAGCGCCTCAGTGCGCGAGGTGCACGAGCAGCTCGTCGAGCCGCTCGAAGCCCTCGTCCATCCCGCCGTCGAGCCCCGACTCGACCATGGCGTCGCACGCCGCCCGCGAGGCGAACGTCGAGGTGATCTCGAGCGCGCAGCGGCCGCCGGGCAGCTCGCGCAGCTCGAGCACCTCGAGCGTCGGGTGCCCGGGCTCCTGCTGGAGCTCCCACGTGTGCACGATCCGGCCCTCGACGACCTCGTGGTAGGAGCCCCAGAAGCGCCACTCGCCGCCGGCCTCCACCGTGTAGTCGAAGCGGCCGCCGGTGTGCGCCTCGAAGCGGTCGATGCGCAGCCGCGAGCCGCGCGGGCCCATCCACTGCGCGAAGAGCTCCGCCGTCGTGTGCGCGCGCTGCACCTGCTCGGGGCTCGCGTCGAACTCGCGCCGGTGCACGATCGCCTGCTCGCCGACGCGCTCGTGGGTCGTCTCCGCCATGGCCGAGACCCTACGCCTACGCCGCCGGCGTCGCCTGCTCGATCCGCGGGAACAGCGGCGGCACCGTCGTCACGCGGCCCGTGCCGCGCCACTCGTGCGCCTGCCGGATCGGCTGCTCGAGCACCTCGCCCTCGCCGCCGACCGCCGCCCACAGCGCCTGCGCGCTCGCGGGCATGATCGGGGCGAGCAGGATCGCGGCCGCGCCGATGCCGTGCACGTTCGAGGCGAGCACCTGCGCGAGCCGGTCGCGCTGCGCCTCGTCCTTCGCGAGCACCCACGGCGCCTGCTCGGTGATGTAGCCGTTGAGGCGCTCGACGATCGACATCGCGGCGTCGACCGCCTGGTCGATCGCGAAGCGGTCGATCGCGCTGTCGGCGCGACCCACCGCATCCGTCACGAGCGACTGGATCTCGTCGTCCGGCGCGACGTCGGGCACGACGCCGTCGCAGTACTTGTGCACCATCGCGATGACGCGCGAGGCGAGGTTGCCGAGGCCGTTCGCGAGCTCCGAGTGGTAGCGCGCGTCGAGGTCCTCCCACGAGAAGGAGCCGTCGGAGCCGAACGCGATCGCCGACGAGAAGTAGTAGCGGAAGGCGTCGACGCCGAAGACGTCGGTGATCTGCCGCGGCTCGATGCCGGTCGCCTTCGACTTCGACATCTTCTCGCCGCCGACGAGCAGCCAGCCGTGGCCGAAGACGTGCTCCGAGATCTCGAGCCCTGCGGCCATCTGCATCGCGGGCCAGATGACGGCGTGGAAGCGCGCGATGTCCTTGCCCACGATGTGCACGGCGGGCCAGCGGCGCGCGAACTGCTCGTCGTCGACGCCGTAGCCGTTGGCGGTGATGTAGTTGAGCAGCGCCTCGAACCAGACGTAGACGACGTGGCTCTCGTCCCACGGCACCTTGATGCCCCAGTCGAACGTGTTGCGGCTGATCGAGAGGTCGGTGAGCCCTTGCTTGACGAACTGCCGCACCTCGTTGCGCACGTGCTCGGGCTGCACGTAGTCGGGCCGCTCGTCGTAGAGCGCGAGCAGCCGGTCGCCGAACTCCGAGAGCTTGAAGAAGTAGTTCGCCTCGCGCACGACCTCGATCGGGCGGGAGTGGATGGCGCACACGAGCTGGCCCTCGAACTCGCCCGTGCCCGGCACGAGGTCGTTCGCGGTCTTGTACTCCTCGCAGCCGACGCAGTACTGCCCCTCGAACTCGCCGTGGTAGATGTAGCCGGCCTCCTTGAGGCGCTCGAGGAAGATGCGCACGCCCGCCTTGTGGCGCTCCTCGGTCGTGCGGATGAAGTCGTCGTTCGCGATGTTGAGCAGCTCGAGCTGCGGCTTCCACGCGGTCTCGACGAGCCGATCCGTCCACTCCTGCGGGCTCACGCCGTTCGCGGCCGCGGTGCGCATGATCTTCTGCCCGTGCTCGTCGGTGCCGGTGAGCATCCACGTGTCGTCGCCGCGCATGCGGTGCCAGCGGGCGAGGACGTCGGTGGCGACCTCGTTGTAGGCGTGGCCGATGTGGGGTACGTCGTTGACGTAGTAGATCGGCGTCGTCACCGTAAAGCGCTCAGACATGGGGTCAAGTCTAGGAGCCGCCGGCTCCCCCCGGCCGCCGGTCGCGGGCGCTCAGGCGGGCGGATTCGTCAGGGCGGCCTGGTAGAGGGCGTTCCGCGGGTGCCCGGTCGCCTCCGCGACCTCGGCAGCGGCATCCTTGAGCCGCATCCCGCCCTGCTTGAGGCGCAGCACCTGCTCGACCGCGGCGTCGAGGTCGGCGAGCACGGGCGCCGCGCCCTCGACGACGATGACGATCTCGCCCTTCACGCCCGCGCGCGCCCAGTCGAGCAGCTCAGCCGCGGTGCCGCGGCGCACCTCCTCGAAGCGCTTCGTGAGCTCGCGCGCGACGGCGATGCGCCGGCCCGGCATCGCGCGGTCGATCGCCTCGACCGACTCGGCGAGCCGGTGCGGCGCCTCGAACAGCACGACGGTGCGCTCCTCGCGGGCGATCGCGGCGAGCATGCGGTCGCGCTCCCCCGCCTTCCGCGGCAGGAAGCCGTCGAACGCGAAGCGGTCGGTCGGCAGCCCCGAGAGCGCGAGCGCCGTGAGCACCGCGGACGGGCCGGGCAGGCACGTCACCTCGACGCCCGCCTCGACCGCCGCTTGCACGAGCCGGAAGCCGGGGTCGCTCACGGTCGGCATGCCGGCGTCGGTCAGCACGAGCACGTCGCCCTCGCGAGCGCGGTCGACGAGCGCGGGCGAGGCCGCCTCCTCGTTGTGCTCGTGGAGCGCGACGAGCTGCGGCTGCGCCTCGATGCCGAGGGCGCGGAGCAGCTGACGGGTCGTGCGGGTGTCCTCCGCGGCGATGATCGGCACGATGGCGAGCGCCTCGCGCAGCCGCCCGCTCGCATCGCCGAGGTTGCCGATGGGCGTCGCCCCGAGGATGATCACCCGGCCAGGCTAGCCCGCGGGCGCTCTGCCGCCCGCGGGGCCGCTCCGCCGCCGCAAGCGGCAGAGCGTGTCGCAGCGCGCACGGCGGCGGCCACCGGCGGCGATGCGACAATCGGGCGTGTGACCCTGCCCCGCACCGCCGACGACGCCGACGGCGTCGACGACCGCGACGACGCCGAGGCGGTGGCCGAGCCCGCGCTCGCGCGCCGGTCCGGCCGAGCGCGCGGGCGGCTCACCTCCGCGTACACGGCCGTCGAGCGGCGCCTGCTCGAGCCGCGCATCCGTCGCCGTCTCGAGATCGGCGCGCCGGTCGCGATCCTCGCGCTCGCCGCGATCGTGCGGCTCACGAACCTCGGGCACCCGGGCGTGCTCGTCTTCGACGAGACCTACTACGTCAAGGAGGGCTGGTCGACCTGGCAGCTCGGCTACGAGGGCGAGTGGGTCGAGGGCAGCGACGAGCGCTTCGAGGCGGGCGACCCGGGCGGTCTCACCGACGAGCCCGACTACGTCGTGCACCCGCCGCTCGGCAAGTGGATCATCGGCATGGCGATGGCCGTCTTCGGCATGGCCGACCCGTTCTGGTGGCGGCTGCCGAGCGCGCTCGCGGGCATCGCGGTCGTCGGCCTGACCTACGCGGTCGCGCGCGGGCTGCTGCGCTCGGTCGCGTTCGCGAGCCTCGCGGGCTTCCTCGTCGCGATCGACGGGCTCGCGATCGTCATGAGCCGCACGGCGCTCCTCGACGGCGTGCTCGCGATGTTCGTGCTCGCGGGCGCGGGAGCGCTGCTGCTCGACCGGCGCGGCTCTCCCGCGCGCACCGTGCGCGCCCTCGCCGACCGGCCCCAGCGCATCCTGGCCGCCTTCTGGAACCGGCCGTGGATCATCGTCGCGGGCGTGCTGCTCGGCGCCGCGTGCGCGACGAAGTGGTCGGGCGCCGCGTTCCTGGCCGCGTTCGGGCTGTGGACGGTGCTCATGGATGCGCTCGACCGGCGCCGCGCGGGCTACCGCTCGCCGTGGCTCGGCACCCTGCTCTCGCAAGCGCCCGCGAGCTTCGTGCTGCTGTGCGGGCCGGCGCTCGTCGTCTACGTCGCGAGCTACGCGGGCTGGTTCGACGGCGGCTGGGGCTCGCAGCTCATGCTCGAGCGCGCCGACCTGCGCTGGGGCGGGCTGCTCGCGTGGGTGCCGCTCGGCCTGCAGTCGCTGTGGCAGTACCACGTGCAGCAGTTCGGCTTCCACGTCGGGCTCACGAACGACCACAGCTACCAGTCGCCGGCCTTCGAGTGGTTCTACCTCGGCCGGCCGACGGGCTTCGAGATGGTCTCGGGCTCCGAGGGCACGTGGTGGGTCACCGCGCTGCCCAACCTGCTCATCTGGTACGGCTCGGTCGTCGCGCTCGGCGTGCTGCTGTTCCACTTCGGCCGCTCGCTCGACCGCCGCGCGGGCTTCCTGCTCGTCGCCGTCGCCGCCGGCTACGTGCCGTGGCTGCTCGTGCCCGAGCGCACGATCTTCTTCTTCTACGCGATCGTCATGCTGCCGTTCATGGTCATCGGCCTCGCCGCTGCGCTGCAGCTGCTCGTCGGGCCGAGGAGGCTGGCGGCGGATGCGTCGACGCGGCTCGAGTCGGACGTCGCCGCCGCCGTCCCGCCGCCCGCTCGCGTCGACGATGGCGCCGAGCGGCGCGCGGCGGGCTGGTCGGTCGTCGCCGTGATCGTGGTCGTGGCGATCGCCGTCTCGCTGTGGTTCATGCCCGTCTGGTACGGCATCCAGCTGGAGTCGGACCTCATCCGGCTGCGCTACTGGCCACCGATGTGGCCGGGCCGCTGAGCGCTCAGTAGCGCTCCGGGAGCTCGCAGACGAACGCCTCGCAGCGGTAGGCGCCGGGCTCGGTCTTGCCCTCGAAGAGCGAGAAGCCGGCGGCCGCGAGCTCGGCAGCCTGCTCGGGCGAGGCGAGCACCGCGCCCGGCTCCCGCCGATGCTCGATCGGCGGATCGCCGATGAGCACCGTCGTGCGCGGCGGCTCGGCCAGCAGCGCCGCGACGCGCAAGGTGGCGGCTCCGGCGAGCGGGTTGCGCATCGCGAGGCTCGCGTCGAGCACGCGCTTCGCGTGCTCGAGGTGCGCCGCGTCGCCCGTGAGCGCGTAGAGCTGCTGCAGCGCGCCCGCGAGCGCCGAGCGGCCGGAGGGGGCGTCGCCGTCCGAGTCGGGCCCGCGCTCGAGCGCCGGTCCCTGCCCGGTCGGCGCCGTGGGATCGGGCGCTGCGGCGAGGATCTCGCGCGCGGCGATCGCCCAGCGAGCCTCACCGGTCGCGGCGGCGAGCGCGAGCAGACCCGAGGCGAGGCAGCCGGCGTCGGCGGCCGTCGCCGCGGCGCTCGAGGCCCGGCCGCCGAGGCTCGCGTGCACGAGCGCGGCGGGATCGGCCGCGTGGTGCTCGAGCAGGAAGTCGGCCGCGCCGCGGGCGAGCTCGAGCGCGCGCTCGTCTCGGTCGCGGAGCGCCCGGATCGCGAGCGCCTCGATCGCGAGGCCGTTCGCGGCGGTGACGACGAGCCGGTCGAGCGGTGGCCGCTCGACGCCCGGCGCATCCGGATCGGCCGCGAGGTGCCAGCCGCCCTCGACGCGCTCGCCGTCGACGGTCGACTCCGCGTCCTCCGCGATCGCGAACGCGCCGCCGGGCAGCCGCAGCACGTCGCCGAGGAAGCCGACGATGCCCGCCGCGACGGTCTCGCGGCCCAGCAGCGTCGCGGCGTGCAGCAGCTGCGCGTTGTCGACGAGCATCCGCTCGAAGTGCGGCACCGTCCAGTCGCGCTGCGTCGCGTAGCGGAAGAAGCCGCCGTCGCGGCCGCGCAGGCTCGAGTAGCCGCCCGCCGCGACCACCTCGTCGTCGCCCGCGGCCGCGTCGAGCAGCCGCTCCGCGAGCCCCGGCGCGAGCGCGGCCGTGCGCGGCTCGGCGAGCGCCACGATGAGCCCGGGCTGCGGGAACTTCTGCCCCTCGCCGAGACCGCCGTGCCACGAGTCCTCGACGGACTCGACCGAAGCCAGGGCCGCGCGCGCCTCCTCGCCGCTCGGCGCGTCGCCGCCGCCCCCGCGCGCCGCGTCGCGGAGCGCCTCCTGCACGCGCGCCGCGGTCGCGAGCACCGCATCCGACTGCTCGCGGTAGGCCTGCCCGATCGCGGTCAGCAGCTCGCCGAAGCCGGGCACGCCCTGCCTGCTCGTGGGCGGAAAGTAGGTGCCGGCGAAGAACGGCAGCCCGTCCGGGGTGAGGAAGACGCTCAACGGCCAGCCGAGGTTGCGCGTGAAGGCGCTCGCGGCGCTCATGAGCGCGTCGTCGACGTCGGGCCGCTCCTCGCGGTCGACCTTGATGGCGACGAAG
This sequence comes from Agrococcus sp. TF02-05, assembly GCF_017565345.1. Lineage (NCBI taxonomy): Bacteria > Bacillati > Actinomycetota > Actinomycetes > Micrococcales > Microbacteriaceae > Agrococcus > Agrococcus sp. TF02-05. The sequence goes on from NZ_JAGEKO010000004.1 coordinate 141,328, forward strand.
CCCTCGCGCAGCCGCTGCCCGATCTCGGGGTCGGCGAACGACTCCCGCGCCATGACGTGGCACCAGTGGCACGTCGCGTAGCCGACCGAGGCGAACACCGGCACGCCGCGCTCGCGCGCCTCGGCGAACGCCTCCTCGCCCCATTCGCGCCAGTCGACGGGGTTGTCGGCGTGCAGCCGCAAGTAGTCGCTCGCCGCGTGCGCGAGCCGGTTGTCGACGGGGCGCTCCATGCGCGGGACGCTACTCCGCGAGGCTGGGCGCCGCGTGCTCGAGCGAGTGCCGGCGGCCCGCGCGACGACCGCGCGCCGCGGCTCACCATCGGCCGCGCCGGATCATGCGGTGCCAGTTGCGGCACGGCTGCGTCGAGCCGCGCCGCACGCCGAGGCACGGCGGCATCGACTCGGGCGGCTCGGCCTCGAGCACGATCGTGCGCCCGTCGACCTCGATCTCGCGGCTCGTCGACCAGAGGTGCCAGGCAGGCTGCATCGCGTTGACGAGCACCTCGCAGTCGCAGTAGCCGCCCGCCGACTCGAGCCGGGCGAGCAGCGCCGTCGCGCGCGGTGCGACGAGGTCGCGGTAGCGCTCGGCGAAGCGCAGGTCGCCGTCGCAGCCGCTCCCCTCGATCGCGCGGTCGAGGTAGCAGGCGATGCACTCGCCCGGCTGCGGCACGGCCCACTCCTCGAGCAGGCCGCGCAGGTAGGACTCCGCCTCGTCGGCGATCGATCGCTCCATGCGGCGCAGGGTCGCAGGATCCGCGCCCGGCGCGAGCGACGCATCCGCCGCCCTGTGGAGAGCGAGGCATGCGAGGCTCGAGGCATGCAGCCCCACGCCCTCGACGAGACCAGCATCGTGCCCGTCGCGATCGAGCACCCGACCGTGCCGCACGTCGACGCGATCGTCGAGGTGCCGCGCGACCCGTGGGCGAGCCTCGTGCTCATGCACGGCGCGGGCGGCTCGGCGACGAGCCCGTGGATGGTCGGCGCCGCACGCGGGCTCGTCGCCGCCGGCGTCGCGGTCGCCCGCGCGAGCTTCCCCAACGCGCAGGCCGGCAAGCGCCAGCCCGAGCGCGAGCCGAGCGCGATCGCGACGTGGCTCACGGTGATGGATGCGGTGGCACCGCTCCTGCCGCACGACCCGTGGGCGGGCGGCAAGTCGTTCGGCGGCCGCATGGCGGCCGCCGCGGTCGCGAGCGGCATGCCCGCGGCGGGGCTCCTCTACCTCGGCTACCCGCTGCACTCGCCCGGCAAGCCCGAGCGGCTCAAGGACGCGCACCTCGACGCGATCGCGCTGCCGCAGCGGTTCCTGCAGGGCACGAACGACCCGTTCCAGTCGGGCGATCTGCTCGACCGGCTCGTCGAGCGGCTGCCGGACGCGCGCGTCGACTGGGTCGCCGGCGGCGACCATTCGTTCCTCGTCGCGAAGGGCGATCGCGACCAGCAGCGCGTCGCCGAGGCCCTCGGCCCGCGCATCGCGGCGCTGCTGCGCTGAGCGCGACACGACCCGCTCGCGGCGACCCGACCGCTTCGCGCCGACCCGACCGTTCTGCGCGCACGAGTCGACCCCTCCCCGCCGACTCGACCCGTTGCAAGGGGTCGAGTCGGCGAGAAGGGGTCGAGTCGCGGAGAAGCGCTGAGCGCTAGTTCGTCTCGGCGGGGTCGGCCGAGACGCGGCCGGCCGCACCCTGGTCGAGCGCGTCGATCGCGGCGATGTCGTCGGCCGAGAGCGTCACCTCGGCGGCAGCCAGGTTCTCGGCCATGCGCTCGGGGCGGTTCGACTTCGGGAAGACGATGCGGCCGGCGGCGAGGTGCCACGCGAGCGTGACCTGCGCCCACGAGACGCCGAGGCGCTCGGCGATCTCGCCGATGACCGTCGCCGAGTAGTCGACCTTGCCCTGGCCGAGCGGTCCCCACGCCTCGATCTTGATGTCGTGCTCGGCGGCGAGGGCCGTCGCGGCGCGCTGCTGGAACTGCGGGTGCAGCTCGATCTGGTCGACGGCCGGCACGATCCCCGTCTCGAGCACGCCGGGCAGGAAGCGCTCGTCGAAGTTCGAGACGCCGATCGAGGTGGTGAGGCCCTCCGAGCGCAGCTCGGCGAAGGTCTCCCACGTCTCGACGACGCTGCCGTTGGCGGGCGTGGGCCAGTGGATCAGGTAGAGGTCGACGTGGTCGAGCCCGAGCTTCTCGAGGCTCTCGCCCATCGCGGCGCGCGTCTCGGCGGCGCCGCGGCGGTCGTTCCAGAGCTTCGTCGTGATGAAGAGCTCGTCGCGCGGGATGCCGGAGCGTGCGATCGCGCGGCCGACGCCCTCCTCGTTGCGGTAGATCGCCGCGGCGTCGATGTGGCGGTAGCCGGCCTCGAACGCCTCGGTGACGATGCGCTCCGTCTCGGCCGGGTCGACCTTGAAGACGCCGAAGCCGAGCTGCGGGATCGTGTGGCCGTCGTTGAGCTGCAGGGTGGGGATGGTCATGCGGTTACTCGGTCTCCTCGATCGTGGACGTGTCCTCCGGCAGCGCCTCCGCGTCGATGCCCGGCACATGCCGTTCGTCGACGCCGACGTACTCCGAGAGGGGGCGGATGAGCGCGTTGTTCGCGCGCTGCTCGATGATGTGTGCGGTCCAGCCCGTCACGCGCGCCGCGACGAACAGCGGTGTGAAGATCGGCACGTCGAACCCGATGAGCGCGTACGCCGGCCCCGACGGGAAGTCGAGGTTCGGCTTGATGGGCTTGCGGTCGGCCATCGCCTGCTCGAGCGCGCGGTAGATCTCGAGCATGTCGGGCCGGTCGTAGTGCTCGACGAGCCGCTCGAGCGCGGCGCGCATCGTCGGCACGCGCGAGTCGCCGTTCTTGTAGACGCGGTGCCCGAAGCCCATGATCTTGCGCTTCTCGTCGAGCGCCGACTGCAGCCACGCATCCGCGCGATCGGCCGAGCCGACCTCCTCGAAGACCTGCATGACGGCCTCGTTCGCGCCGCCGTGCAGGTGCCCCTTGAGCGCGCCGATCGCGCCGGTCACGGCGGAGTAGAGGTCGGCGAGCGTCGAGGTGATGACGCGGGCGGTGAAGGTGGATGCGTTGAACGAGTGCTCGGCGTAGAGCACCATCGACTGGTTGAACGCCTCGACGACGACCGGGTCGGCCTCCTCGCCGAACGACATCCAGAGGAAGTTCGCGGCGTAGTCGAGGTCGTCGCGCGGCTCGACGAGCTCCAGGCCGTTCCGGCGGCGCTGCTCGTAGCTGACGATCGCGGGCAGCACGGCGAAGAGCCGGAAGGCCTTCTCGAGGTCGGCGGATGCGTCCTCGGTCGAGGGGTCGTTGGCCCCGACGATGCTCACGGCCGTGCGCACGACGTCCATGGGGTGCGCGGTCGTGGGGAGCGCATCCATGACCGTCTTGACGTTCTCGGGGAGGGCCCGGTGCTCGCGCTCCTTCGCGCGCAGCGCGGCGAGCTGCTCATCGGTCGGCAGGTCGCCGTGCCACAGCAGGTGCGCGACGGCTTCGAAGGGCTGGGTGAGCGCGAGCTCCTGCACGGGGTAGCCGCGGTAGAGCAGCGAGTTCGTGTCGGGATTGACCTTCGAGATCTCGGTGGTGTCGGCGATGACGCCCGCGAGGCCCTTCTTGATGTCGGCCATGGTGCTCCTAGGTCGAGGGGCGGGGAACCGCCTCCGACTCTAGGGCACCGCTCCTCGGAACTCGTTCGCTCGACGAACGAGGTGCCTGCCGCTGCCGCGCCCCTCTTGACCAGCCGCCGCCGCGGGTGCACCATCGTCGTGTGCGGTTTTCCGCACACGACGTTCGAGGAGCGAGATGAGCCAGCACGACGCCGTGTGGTCGGCCCTCTCGCATCCCGCGCGCCGGCGCATCCTCGATGCGCTGCGCGAGCGGCCCGCGTCGACCGGTCGCCTGCACGAGGCGATCGCGGCCGCGGGCCTCTCCCCCAGCCGCTTCGCGACGCAGCGGCACCTGCAGGTGCTGCGCGACGCCGATCTCGTGCTCGTGACCGACCGCGGCCGCGAGCGCGAGAACGCCCTCAACGCATCCGCCCTCTACCAGGCCACCATCGGGTGGCTCGACCCGGCGAGCGCGCGCACCGCGCACTCGCTCGACAGCTTGCGGCGCCTCGCGGAGGCGCCCCCGCAGGAGGAGATCGACATGAACGAGTTCCACGTCCGCCAGGCGATCGACATCGCCGCCCCCGTCGAGCGCGTCTGGCACGCGCTCGTCGACGAGCCGCACCGCTGGTGGGGCTCGCCCTACCTGATGCTCGAGGGCGACGGGCAGCGCCTCGACTTCCCGCAGCGCGCGGGCGAGGCCGTCGTCGAGCGCCGCCGCGACGCGACGGCCCTCTGGGGCATCGTCACCGCGTGCGAGCCCGGCCGCGCCTACGCGTGGACGGGCCAGATGGGCATGGGCCCCGCCTGGACGGGCGAGGCGCGCTACGAGCTCGAGGCGACGGATGCCGGCACGCGCGTGACCGTCGTCCACGACGCGATGCGGCTGTGGGGCGAGGGCGGCATCGAGGAGGCGGCCGCGGGCTACGACTACGGCTGGGCCGACCTCAACGCGCGGCTCAAGGCGTTCGTCGAGGACGGCGCCGAGCACGGCACGACCGGATCGAACGCCGAGCCCGAGTTCGAGTTCGCGGCGTCGGCGTAGCGCTCGGTGGCGAGGTCGCTCAGGCCAGCCCGAGCGCCCTCGCGACGACGAGCAGCTGCACCTCGCTCGTGCCCTCGCCGATCTCGAGGATCTTCGAGTCGCGGTAGTGGCGCGCGACGGGGTACTCGTTCATGAAGCCGTTGCCGCCGAAGATCTGCGTCGCGTCGCGAGCGTTGTCCATCGCGGCCTCGCTCGAGACGAGCTTCGCGATCGCGGCCTCCGTCTTGAACGGCTTGCCCGCATCCCGCAGCCTGGCCGCGTGGTGCCACGCGAGCCGCGCGCCGTGCACGCGCGACTGCATGCGCGCGATCACGAACTGCACGTTCTGGCGCGTCGCGAGCGGCTCGCCGAAGACGGTGCGCTGCTTCGCGTAGTCGATCGCCGCCTCGAGGCAGCCCTCGGCCGCGCCGGTCGCGAGCGCCGCGATCGCGATGCGCCCCTCGTCGAGGATGTGCAGGAAGCCCGCGAACCCGCGCCCACGCTGCCCGAGCAGGTTGCCCGCCGGCACGCGCGCGTCGCGGAAGGTGAGCGGATGCGTGTCGGATGCGTGCCAGCCGACCTTGTCGTACGGCGCTTCGACCGTGAACCCCGGCGTGCCGTTCGGCACGATGATCGTCGAGATCTCCTTGCGGCCGTCCCGCTCGCCCGTCACCGCGGTCACGGTCACGAAGCGCGTGATGGGCGTGCCCGAGTTGGTGATGAACTGCTTCGCGCCGTTGATCACCCACTCGTCGCCCTCGAGCCGCGCGGTCGTGCGCGTCGCGCCGGCGTCGGAGCCCGCTTCGGGCTCGGTGAGGCCGAAGCCCGCGAGCGCGCGGCCCTCGAGCAGGTCGGGCAGCAGCTCGGCCTTCTGCTCCTCGGTGCCGAAGAGGTGGATGGGCATCGCGCCGAGGCTCACGCCCGCCTCGAGCGTGATCGCGATCGACTGGTCGACGCGAGCGAGCGCCTCGATCGCGAGGCCGAGCGTGAAGTAGTCGCCGCCCTGGCCGCCGTGCTCCTCCGGGAAGGGGATGCCGAACAGCCCGAGCTCGCCCATCTGCGCGACGACGTCCATCGGCAGCGTCTTCGTGCGGTCGGCCTCGTAGGAGGCAGGCGCGACGACCTTGTCGGCGAAGTCGCGCACCGCGCGCGCGAGGTCGAGCTCCTCGTCGCTCAGGGCGTAGGTGGTCAGGTCGATCGTCATGCCGGCTCCTCGTTCTGGAAGGGACCGCCCTCCGTGCACGGGAGCCGTGGGTCGGATCGCGACCCGCTCGGCTGCGCTCCGCGCTGAGCAGTCGCCAGCACTCTACGCGACGCGCGCCCGCGTGTACTGGGGAGGCCAGACGGATGCGTCGGGCTCGCCGTCGAGGGCGGCCTCGGCCGCAAGCGCCCAGTGCGGGTTGCGGAGCCACGCGCGCGCGAGCATGACCGCGTCGGCGTCGCCGTCGGCGAGCAGCTGCTCGGCGTGCGCCGGCTCGTCGATGAGCCCGACGGCGTTGACCCTCGCGCCGGTCGCGGCGCGCACGTCGCGCGCGAAGTGCACCTGGTAGCCGGGCCCGAGCGGGATCTCCTGCCGCGGGTCGAGCCCACCGGAGGAGAGGTCGAACCAGTCGGCTCCGGCCGCGGCGGCGACCCGCACGTGCTCGATCGTCCGCTCGGTGTCGATGCCGCCCTCGACCCAGTCGGTGGCGCTCAGCCGCACCATGAGGGCCGCATCGGGCGCGGCCTCGCGGACGGCCTCGACGACGAGCCGGAGGAGCCTCGTCGACAGTCCCGACGCATCCGGCCCCCACTCGTCGGAGCGAGCGTTCGTGAGCGGCGAGAGGAACTGGTGGAGGAGGTAGCCGTGGGCCGCGTGCACCTCGAGCGCCTCGAAGCCCGCGGCGACGGCGCGGCGGGCCGCGTCGGCGAAGTCCTGCGGCAGGTGCGCGACCTCATCGGTCGCGAGCGCGCGCGGCGGCGCGAAGCGGCCGAACGCATCCGACCCCGCACCGACGGTCTGCCAGCCGCCCTCGGCCTCGGGCACGGAGCCGCTGCCGCTCCACGCGCGGTAGGTCGACGCCTTGCGGCCCGCGTGCGCGAGCTGCATCGCGGGCACGGCGCCGTGGGCGCGGATGCGCGCGGCGATCGGCGCCCACGCCTCGGCCTGGGCGTCGTTCCAGATGCCCGCGTCCTGCGGCGAGATGCGCCCCTCGGGCACGACGGCCGCGGCTTCGGTCATGACGAGGCCCGCGCCGCCGCGCGCGAAGGACGCGAGGTGCTCGCGGTGCCACTCGTTCGGCATGCCGTCCTGCTCCTCGCAGGAGTACTGGCACATCGGCGAGACCCACGCGCGGTTGCGCGCCTCGAGGGGCCCGACCGCGACGGGCGAGAAGAGGAGGCTCACTCGCTCGCGCCGGTCGGCACGTCGAAGTTGAACACGCCCTCGTCGAACGCGTTGTAGGCGGCGTAGTCGTTGAGCTCGTAGAGCCGCGCTCGCGTCTGCATGCGCTCGACCGCGCCGTCGAGCGTGCCGGTCTCCTTGAGGAGGCCGAGCTCGCGCTCGATCGCGCCCATCGCGATGCGCAGCAGCGACACGGGGTGGATGGCGATGTTGACGCCGACGTCCTCGAGCTGCCGGTGCGTGAAGAGCGCGCTCTTCCCGAACTCCGTCATGTTCGCGAGGATCGGCACGTCGACGGCCTCGCGGATGGCGGCGAACTCTTCGAGCGTCGCCATCGCCTCGGGGAAGATCGCGTCGGCGCCGGCGGCCTCGAGCGCCTTCGCGCGGTCCTTCGCGGCCCCGAGCCCTTCGACGCCGCGGATGTCGGTGCGCGCCATGATGACGAGGTCGCTGTCGCGGCGGGCGCTCACGGCCGCCGCGATGCGCTGCACCGCCTGGTCGAGCGAGACGACCTCCTTGCCGTCGAGGTGGCCGCACCGCTTGGGGTTGACCTGATCCTCGAGGTGGAGGCCCGCGACGCCCGCGTCCTCGAGCTCGTGCACAGCGCGTGCGACGTTCATCGCCTCGCCGAAGCCGGTGTCGGCGTCGATCAGGGTCGGCAGGTCGGTCATGCGCGAGATCTGCCGACCGCGCTCGGCGACCTCCGTGAGCGTCGTGAGGCCGATGTCGGGCAGCCCGAGCTCGGCCGACATGACGGCGCCCGAGATGTAGGCGCCCTCGAAGCCGAGCTGCTGGATGAGCGGCGCGGTCAGCGGGGTGAACGTGCCCGGGAAGCGCTGGATGCGCCCGGAGGCGAGCCCGGCGCGGAAGGCCTTGCGCTTCTCGTTCGGCGTGACGGAGCTCGAGAGCACTAGAAGATGCCCTGCGTCGTGCCCGCGTCGACGGTGCCGGCGGGAGCGCGGAGGTTGAGCTCGCGCACCTCCTCGGCCGTGAGCTCCGGCAGCCGCTCGACGAGCCCGAGGAAGCGGTCGAGCTCCGCGTCGTCGACGATGCCCTGCGCGAGCGTGCGGAGCTTCTGCACGTACTCCGCCCGGCCGAACGGGCGCGCCCCGGCCGGGTGCGCATCCGCGACCGAGATCTCGTCCTCGATCGTCTCGCCCGAGGCGAGGGTGATGACGATGCGGCCGCCGAACGCCTTCTTGTCGGGGTCGGGGTCGTGGTAGCGCTCCGTCCACACCGGGTCCTCGAGCGTCGAGATCTTGTTCCACAGCTCGACCGTGTCGGGGCGCGACGCGCGCTCGGGCGCGTAGGAGTCGACGTGGTGCCAGCCGCCGTCCTGCAGCGCGACCGCGACGATGTACGGGATCGAGTGGTCGAGCGTCTCGCGGCTCGCGGTCGGGTCGTACTTCTGCGGGTCGTTCGCGCCCGAGCCGATCACGTAGTGCGTGTGGTGGCTCGTGTGCAGCACGATCGAGGCGATGTTCGCCGGGTCGCGCAGCTCGGGGCGCTCGGTGCCGAGGCGGCGGGCGAGGTCGATCCACGCCTGCGCCTGGTACTCGGCCGAGTGCTCCTTCGTGTAGGTGTCGAGGATCGCGCGCTTCGGCTCGCCCGGCGCGGGCAGCGGCACGTGGTAGCGGCCCTCCCAGCCGTCGAGCAGCCAGGCGATGAAGCCGTCCTCGCCCTCGTAGATCGGCACCGGGCTCGTCTGGCCGCGCATCGCGCGGTCGACCGACTCGACGGCCATCTTGCCGGCGAACGCGGGCGCGTGCGCCTTCCAGGTGGAGATCTCGCCCTTCCGCGACTGGCGCGTCGCGGTCGTCGTGTGGAGCGCCTGGCCGATGGCCTGGAAGATCGTCTCGGCGTCGAGGCCGAGCATCGTGCCGATGCCCGCGGCGGCCGACGGGCCGAGGTGCGCGACGTGGTCGATCTTGTGCTTGTGCAGCGAGATGGCGCGCACGAGGTCGACCTGGATCTCGTAGCCCGTCGCGAGGCCGCGCACGAGCGCGGCGCCGTCGCAGCCGAGGTGCTGCGCGACCGCGAGGATCGGCGGGATGTTGTCGCCCGGGTGCGAGTAGTCGGCGGCGAGGAAGGTGTCGTGGAAGTCGAGCTCGCGCACGGCGACGCCGTTCGCCCACGCCGCCCACTCGGGGCTCACGCGGTCGTCGACGCCGAAGATCGCGGCGCCGGGCGCGTAGGGGTGGCGCTGCGCCTGCTCGCGCGCGGAGACGACGGGCGCGCGGTTGAGGCTCGCGACGGCGACGGCGGCGTTGTCGATGATGCGGTTCGCGATCATCTCGACGACGTCGGCCTCGACCGCGACGGGGTCGACGGCGACCTGGGCGATCTTCCACGCGAGCTGCTCCTCGCGGGGCAGGTTCTCGGCGGACTTCCGGGCTCGCACCTCGTGCGTGATCATGGCGTCTCCTCGCTCTGGCTCACGGGCGGATGCGCGACCGCCCTCCTGCGAGTCTGCACAACTGCATGCAGATGCACAAGTACGCAGTTGTGCATTCCGTGGCATCATGGCGCCATGGACGATCGCTGGCGCCGCCGCAGCGCGGGCTCCTCGACGTACGAGCAGCTGCGCGCGCTCATCGTCGAGGGAGCGCTCGAGCCGGGCGCGCCGCTCTCGGCGCCCGAGCTCGCCGAGCAGCTCGGCGTCTCGCGCACGCCCGTCCGCGAGGCGATCGGCTCGCTCGTGCTCGAGGGCCTCGCCGTGCGGCGCGGCTCGAACCGCACGATGGTCGCGCCCGTCTCGGTCGCCGAGCTCGAGCACGTCTTCGACGTGCGCGGTCGGCTCGAGGGCCTCATCGCCGCGGATGCCGCGCGCCGGCTGACCGCCACCGACGCCGAGGCGCTCGAGCGGCTCATCGTGCTCATGGAGCGGCTGCGCGACGACCACGTCGAGGTCGTGCGCTTCGGCGCGGAGTTCCACGACGAGCTCCAGCGCATCAGCGGCAACCAGCTCGCCGAGAACCTGCTGCGCATCGTGCGCGCCCACGCCGACCGCTACCGCTCGCTCACCTCGCGGCGGCCCGGCCGCTCCTCCGACGCGGCCGACGAGCACCGCGCGATCTTCGAGGCGGTCGCCGCTCGCGACGCCGATCGCGCCGAGGCCGTCATGCGCGAGCACATCGACGCCGCGAAGGCGGTCGCGATCGCCGTCATGCTGGAGCGCGACGCCGCCGAGTGAGCCGAGCGCATCCGCTGCGGTGCGCTTGAGCCGCGACTGCGCGAATCGACGCCGGATCGTGACCGCCACGATGCCCGCTCGAGAGCACACTGGATGCCACCGCGTCACGGCCGAGCGGCAGCCGGTGCGCATGCCGAAGGAGCGCATGATGCCTCGGACGACCCTCCCCGCCGGCCGCCTGCGCGACAGCGCGGCGCTCGCCCTCGTCGCGCTCGCGCTCGCCGCGTGCAGCGGCCCGTCGCCCGGCGCCTCCGCGCCGCCGTCCCCTTCTGCGTCACCGAGCCCATCCGCCACCCCGACGCCGACCGAGACCACCGCGCCGCCGACGCCTAGCGCGAGCGCTCGCCCGAGCGTCACGCCGAGCGCCGAGCCCGAGCCCGAGCCCGAGCCGGCGGCTGCGTCCTGCGGCGACGAGTTCATCCTCGACCGCCCGCACCTCGTGTGGTGGGAGGGCACCGAGGCCGAGCAGCTCGCGGCCGCCGACGCGCAGCCGGTCTTCGAGCCGCCGGCGGTGCTCGAGGGCCTCGACGTCATCTGCGTCTCGACCTTCTCGAACCCGCTCGACGACCCGGCCGGCGGTGTCGTGCGCATCGCGGAGGCGCTCGTCGAGCGCGACGACGCGGCCTTCGATCGGCTCGAGGCGTGGGCCGCGGCCAACGGCTACGCCGCCGTCTCGGAGGGCCCCGGCTACCTCCAGTACGCGCCGCCCGCCGACGCCGACGGCTCGCAGCGGAGCCTCTTCTGGGCGCCGCTCGACAGCACGCAGCCCTCGCTCGGCAACGCCGAGACGATCATGCGCTACACCGGGGCCGACGCCGACGACATCTACGTGACCCACAGCGTGACGATGCCCGACTGACGGGGCGGATGCGTCCGGGCGGCTCGCGCGCGCCGTTGCGCGATCGTTACGGGCGGCTCCCTCGCCGAGCGCCCGCCTCCCGCAGACTCGGAGGACCACTAGGTGCCACGCCGCACGATCGTGCCGCAGGGCTGACCGGGGCGGTCAGCGCCGGTCGACGAGCCGCCGCAAGTAGTGGATGCGGTCGCGCAGCTGCTGCATCGAGGCCTGCGCCACAGGCGGTCCGCCGCACACCCGCCGGGCCTCGGCGTGCACGAGCGCGTGCGCCTCGCCGCGCCGCTTCGCGACGATCGCGACGAGCGAGTTGAGCAGCTGCCGCTCCTCGCGCATGTTGCGGTAGAGCGGCTCGGGCGCCTCCTGGCTCGGCGGCCGGTCGCGGATGCGCGCCGCCTGCCGCGCGTGCCGGCGCTTGAGCAGGTCGGAGATCTCCTCGGCGTCGAGGATGCCGGGGATGCCGATGAAGTCCATCTCCTCCTCGGTCGCCGGCTCGACGAGCTGCCCGAACTCGGCGTCGCCGAAGAGCACGCGGTCGAAGGTCGCGCTCGACTCGAGCGGCTCCCACGTGAAAGGCGCCGGCTCCCGGTCGTCCTTGTCGCCCTTCTCGGCCGCGGCCATGAGGTCGTCCTCGAGCAGCTGGTCGTCGGGCTGCTCGCGGTCGAGCGCGTGGTCGCGCTGCCGCTCGAGCTCCGCCGCGAGCGTGAGCAGCGGCGGCACCGACGGCAGGAAGACCGTCGCGACCTCGCCGCGGTGGCGCGAGCGCACGAAGCGGCCGATCACCTGCGCGAAGAACAGCGGCGTCGCCGAGCTCGTCGCGTAGACGCCCACCGCGAGCCGCGGCACGTCGACGCCCTCCGAGACCATCCGCACGGCGACCATCCACCGCTGCGTGCCCTTCGAGAACGCCTCGATCCGATCCGAGCCGCCCGGGTCGTCCGAGAGCACGACGGTCGGCTCCTCGCCCGAGATCCCGCGCAGCAGCTGCGCGTACTGCCTCGCCTGGGCCTGGTCGGTCGCGATCACGAGACCGCCCGCATCCGGCACCGCCTGCCGCACGTGCGTGAGCCGCACGTCGGCCGAGCGCAGCACCTGCTGGATCCACTCGCCGCCCGGGTCGAGCGCGGTGCGCCACGCGCCGTTCGTGATGTCCTTCGTGTCGCCGTGGCCGAGCGTCGCCTTCATCTCGTCGCCCATCGACGTGCGCCACTGCATCGTGCCGGCGTAGGCCATGAAGAGCACGGGGCGCACGACGCCGTCGCGCAGCGCGTGCTCGTAGCCGTAGGCGTAGTCGGTCCGGCTGAGGCGCACGCCGCGCTCGTCGCGCACGTACTCGACGAACGGGATGGGCGAGGTGTCGCTGCGGAACGGCGTGCCCGTGAGCGAGAGGCGGCGGGTCGCCGGCCCGAACGCCTCGAGCACCGCGTCACCCCAGCTGAGCGCGTCGCCCGCGTGGTGCACCTCGTCGAGGATGATGAGGCTCGGCGCCGAGCGGGTGATGCGCTCGTGCACGGATGCGCGGGCCGCGACCTGCGCGTACGTCACGACGACGCCGTGGTACTGCCGCGGGTAGTCGCCGTCGGCGTTCGCGAAGTCGGGGTCGAGGCGGATGCCGGCCTTGTGCGCAGCGTCGGCCCACTGCTGCTTGAGGTGCTCGGTCGGGGCGACGACCGTGATGCGGCGCACCGTGCCGCGCCGCAGCAGCTCGGAGGCGAGGCGGAGCGCGAAGGTCGTCTTGCCGGCACCGGGCGTCGCAGCCGCGAGGAAGTCGCGCGGCTCGGTCTCGAAGTACTGGGTGAGCGCCTCCTGCTGCCATGCGCGCAGCGGCTGCGCCGTGCCCCACGGGGCGCGCTCGGGGTAGAGCGGCGGCAGGTTGTCGGCCGCCCAGGAGCCGAAGTGGCCGCCGCCCGCGGGGCCCTCGGGGCGCGCGATCGGCTGGCTGGTCACTCGCTCCATCGTAGGCGCGACCGCCCACTCGGCCGCGGTCGCGCGTGTCGCGTCAGGATGTCGGGAGCAGCTCGACCGACTCGGCGACCGCGTCGAGCTCTGCGTCGTCGACCTCCGCCTCGCCGCCCGAGTAGGCGATCGCGATCGCGTGCCCGTCGCGGTCGTCGACCGCCACGACCCACATGCCGTCGGAGGGACTGTCGGCGCTGCCGAAGGTGAAGTCGACGCGCACGGCGCTCGAGGCGCCCGGCACCTCGATGTCGTCCTGCGAGAGGATGCGGAAGTTCTCGATCTCCATCTGCGCTTGCGCGATGAAGACCGAGACACCGGCACGCGCGCCGTGGAAGCTGCCGAACCCGTCGGCGATCGCGATCGCCTCGTAGCTCGGGCTGTCGGTCGCCGCGTAGCGGAGCGTGAAGGTCTGGTCGCCGCCGGTCTGCGCCCACTCCTGCGGCACGGCGACGGATGCGCGGCCCAGCACACCGCGCTCGATCGGCTCGGCGGGGGCGGCAGAGGCGCTCGGCTCCGCGGCGTCGGCGGTCGCGGCGGGCGTCGCGCCGGTGCTGGGCCCGGCGCTCGTCGACGGCTCCGGCGGCGACTGCACGCAGCCCGTCAGCAGCAGCGCCGCCCCCAGCGTCGTCGCGATCGTCATGCGGCCACGGCTCGTCAGCATCGTCGGCGCTCCTTTCGTCCCCCACGACCGTAGCCGTGCATCCGCCCCGCCGCTGCGTCTCGGGCGCATGCGCACCCCGTGCCATCTCAGGCGAGCGCGCCTAGGCTGACCGCATGCACTACCTGCTCGGCCTGGCTGCCCTCCTGATCGGCGTCGTGATCGCGACCCGCCGCACGCGGCCCACGTGGTTCGTCGTGCTCACCGCCGTGCTCATCGGCGTCGGCGCACTGCTCGCCGTGCTGAGCTACGCGCGCGTCACCGACTCGCTCGGCCTCGTCGCCAACAACGTGCTCGGCTGGACGTTCGTCGGGCTCTCGATCATCACGATGCTCTCGGCGGTGTTCGTGCTCGAGCGGCGCGGCGAGTTCGGCGAGGAGCTGCCGCCGCTCATCGGCGACAACCCGCTCGACGGCGACACCGACGACAGCGACGACCTGCCGCCCGGGCAGCCGCACCCCGACTTCGCCGACGCCGCTGCTGAGCGCGCGCGCGACCAGGCGGGGGCTCGCAGCCGCGCCGAGGCGCGCGGCTCCGCGGGCCTCTCGGCCGGGCTCGCGGGCGGTGCGGGCGCGGCGGCGGCGACGGCCGCGGCGTTCGGCGACGGCGTCGTGCCGACCGCCGACGAGCTCGGCTCCGACCCGGCCGCGAAACGCGGCGGCACGCTTGCGAGCGACGCGGTCGCGGGCGACACGAGCGGTGCCGGGGCGGCGCAGCCCGAGGCCGGCACGCGCGGCGGCACCATGCCCGAGGTGCACCCGGGCGAGACCGAGACGCCGCGCGGCTACTCCCCCGCTCCCGAGCAGGGCCACCAGGGCCGCGACGAGGACGCCGACGTCGAGGGCGCCGGCTACCGCCCCGGCCCGAGCGAGGGCGCGCAGGACGGCACGGCGGTCATCGGCGCCGACCCCGACATCCACACGCCCGCCGACGAGACCGATGTCGACGCCGCGCCCGAGGGCCGTGCCGACGACGGCGACCGGACGGACGCGCCCGGCCGGGACTGACGCATCCGCTCGTCTCCCCGAGACAGCACGACGCCCGCCGGTCGACCGGCGGGCGTCGTCGCGTCGAGGGAGGCTAGGCCGTCTCCTCGCCCTTCTCGTCGACCTCCTCGACCCACGAGGGCGGCTCGTCGCGGCCCGCCTCCTCGTCCTCCTCGGCCTTCTCGGCGGTCTCCTGCACGATGCCCTGCGCGTGGTGCGTGGGCGCGTAGATCGCGTAGAGCCGCAGCGGCTCGTCGCCGGTGTTCTCGACGTCGTGCCACGTGCCCTCGGGCACCTGGATGCTCCAGCCGTCGCTGACCTCGGTCTCGGTCAGGTCGTCCTTCGACGGGCCCATCTTGGCGACGCCCTTGCCCTGGTCGATGCGCAGGAACTGGTCGGTGCCCTTGTGCACCTCGAGCCCGATCGAGTCGCCCGGCTCGATCGACATGAGCGTGACCTGGAGGTGCTTGCCCGTCCAGGCGACGCGGCGGTACGCGCTGTTCTCGACCGTGGCGGTCTCGATGTCGAAGGCGTTCGGCTTGGGTCCGTTGTCCTTGATGTCCATGCTCCGCATCCTGCCTCCGGAGGCTGAGAAGAGGCAGGAGAGACCGGGTGGCGTCGCACCGCGCGCCGCCCCGCCGCGTCGCGCTTCGATACCGGGACCCTGATTCGGCAGCGGGACCCGAGAACTCGGGTCCCGTCGCCGAACTCGGGTCCGCGACGCATCCCCCCTCATGTCGGCGACTGCGATCGGCTCGCGAGGCCGAGCTGCGCCGGGCGCACTCGCGGCACGCCGTACGCGGTGAGCAGCGCGTCGAGCCTCGACGGCTGCAGCACGTCGAGCCACACCCAGTGCGCGGGATCGCCCGTGTACAAGAGGTCGTCGTCCCGCAGCTTCTCCCGCGCGAGCGCCTTCGCGCCCGTCGTGCCCACCTCGTTCGCGAGCGCGCCGTACTTCACCGCACCGTCGAATTCGCCGTACAGGGGTCGGCGCCCGGGTCGCTCGAACGTCATGTCGACCCGCCAGCGCCTGCCGGTCGGACCGGTCACCCATCGCTGCAGCTCCGGCGCGGCGAAACCGAGCTGGAAGACACGCACCCGACTCCACGACTCCCCGACCGACTCGCCGCGCTCATCGGCGAACGCGATCGCCCAGTGCGCGGCATCGTGGCCGCGGCGGCTCTGGCGCTGCAGCGCATCGAGCACCTGCTGCTTCGTCGTGCGCCGCTCCCGCAGGGCGAAGTCGAGTGCCGACACCGAATCCAGCGGTTCACCTCGTCGAGCGACCTCCGCGAGCGCGTACGCGAGCGAGCAGACGCGCAAGCCGCCCACGTCGACGATGTCGTCCGGGTCGAGCTCGACCGACGAGTGCACCACACCCGCCTTCTTGTGCGCCGTGCGCCGATCGCCGGTGGTGTACACCGCATCCGGCCGCCCGAAGGGAACGCCGTGGGCCGCGAGCGCCGATTCCCGGGCGAAGATCGGCCGATCGCGCACCGCGTTCACGGCATGGATGCGCGTGAGGTAGCGCGCGTCGTCGGTCGATCCGTCGAACGCGGCGGCCTCCGCGTAGACGCCATGGCGCACCCGCGCGAGGCTCGCGTCGCGCTCGGGCTGCGCCCCCGGCACCACCTGGCCGATCTCACACGCTCGCTGCAGCGGCACGGCCGCCGGAGCTGTGCTGCGTTCCATGGGGCGCACCATGCCACGGACTCGGGGGCGCGTGTCCGCACCGACCTACCGACGGTGGAGAGTGCGCGACCCGACGATCGGGCATGGACCCGATGTCGGTCGCGGGACCCGGGATCTCGGGTCCCGCTGCCGAGGCGGGGTCCGTCTCCGATGGCGGCGCGGGCGCGGGGCGGATGCGGCAGCCGCGCGGGCGCGGAGCCGCACTGCGGGAGAATGGTCGGGTGCGCATCGAGTACCCGGCTGAGCTGCCCGTCAGCGACGCGCGCGACGAGATCATGGCGGCGATCCGCGACCACCAGGTCGTCGTCGTCGCCGGCGCGACCGGCTCCGGCAAGACGACGCAGCTGCCGAAGATGTGCCTCGAGCTCGGCCGCTCGAGCATCGGCCACACGCAGCCGCGCCGGCTCGCCGCCCGCACGATCGCCGAGCGCATCGCCGAGGAGCTCGGCACAGAGCTCGGGCAGGAAGTCGGCTACAAGGTGCGCTTCACCGACCAGGTGAGCGCCGACACCCGCGTCAAGGTCATGACCGACGGCATCCTGCTCGCCGAGATGCACCGCGACAAGGACCTCCGGGCCTACGACACGATCATCATCGACGAGGCGCACGAGCGCAGCCTCACGATCGACTTCCTGATCGGCTACCTCCAGCGGCTGCTGCCCCGCCGCCCCGACCTCAAGGTCATCGTCACGAGCGCGACGATCGACCCCGAGTCGTTCAGCCGCCACTTCGGCGGCGCGCCGATCATCGAGGTCTCCGGCCGCACGTTCCCGGTCGACATCCGCTACCGCCCGCTCGTCGCCGAGGCGCAGCGCGTCGGCGCGCAGGACGCCGACGACGACGGCGAGCCCGACGAGCCGACCGTCGATCTCGACCCGATCGAGGGCATCGATGCGGCCCTCAAGGAGATCGCGCGCGACGACTCCGGCGACGTGCTCGTCTTCTTCCCGAGCGAGGCCGACATCCGCGACGCGCAGGACCAGCTGCAGGGCAAGCTCGGCCCCGCCACCGAGATCCTGCCGCTCTACGGCCGCCTGAGCGCCGCGGAGCAGCACCGCGTCTTCGAGCGCTCGACCCGCGCGGGCATCCGTCGCCGGGTCGTGCTCGCCACCAACGTGGCCGAGACGAGCCTCACGGTGCCCGGCATCCGGCACGTCATCGACACCGGCACCGCCCGCATCTCGCGCTACTCGGCGCGCAGCAAGGTGCAGCGGCTGCCGATCGAGGCGATCAGCCAGGCGAGCGCCAACCAGCGCTCCGGCCGCGCGGGCCGCGTCGCCCCCGGCATCGCGATCCGCCTCTACTCCGAGGAGGACTTCGACCGCCGCCCCGAGTTCACCGACCCCGAGATCCTCCGCACCAACCTTGCGGCCGTCATCCTGCAGGCCGCGTCGCTCGGGCTCGGCCCGCTCGAGGAGTTCCCCTTCCTCCAGCCGCCCGACCCGCGCGGCATCAAGGACGGCCGCGACCTGCTGCGCGAGCTCGGCGCCATCAGCCCGAAGGGCGACATCACGCGCATCGGCCGCGAGCTCGCGCGGCTCCCGGTCGACCCGAGGTTCGGGCGGATGGCGTTGGCGGGCCGGGATGCGGACGTCGCCCACGAGGTCATCGCGATCGTCGCGGGGCTCACGATCCAGGACCCGCGCGAGCGCCCGCTCGAGCGCCGCGAGGAGGCGGACCGCATGCACGCGCGGTTCGTCGACCCGAAGAGCGACTTCATCACGCTGCTCGCGCTGTGGCGCTACCTGCAGGAGCAGCAGGCGACGCTCTCGGGCAACCAGTTCCGCAAGCTGTGCAAGGCGGAGCACCTCAGCTTCCTGCGCGTGCGCGAGTGGCAGGACGTCGTGCGGCAGCTCACGAGGGCGATGGGCCTCAAGCCGCAGAAGGTCGCCCGCTCCTCCCGCTCGTCGAGCAACGTCGAGGGCGCGTATCGAGACGCGCAGCCCTCGGGTCTCGATGCGCCGGCTTCGCCGGCTACTCAACCAGCGGAGGCGGTGGCGGTCGACGCCGACGCCGTCCACAAGGCGCTCCTGTCGGGCCTGCTCGGCCGCATCGGCCGCCTCGACGAGACGCAGAAGTCGCAGCAGCCGCGGCCTGGCGAGCCGGGCTCGAAGCGGCGGATGCGTCCCCGCCCCGAGTACGTCGGCGCACGCGGCGCGCGGTTCCAGATCTTCCCCGGCTCGGGCCTCGCGAAGAGCCCGCCCCGCGCCGTCATGGCCGCCGAGCTCGTCGAGACGAGCCGCCTCTTCGCCCGCACCGTCGCATCCGTCGACCTCGCCTGGGCCGAGCCGCTCGCGGGCGACCTCGCGAAGCGGCAGGTGAGCGAGCCGCACTGGGAGCGCAAGCAGGGCGCGGTCGTCGCGTACGAGAAGGTGACGCTCTTCGGCGTCACGATCGTCGAGCGGCGGCGCGTGCAGTACGCGCGCATCGACCCGGAGCACGCGCGCGAGCTCTTCATCCGCCACGCGCTCGTCGAGGGCGAGTGGGACAGCCCGCAGGAGTTCGAGCGCAAGAACCGCGAGCTGCGGCGCGAGATCGAGCGCCTCGAGGAGCGGCAGCGGCGCCGCGACCTGCTCGTCGGCGACGAGGCGGTCTTCGAGTTCTTCGACGCGCGCATCCCCGCCGACGTCGTCTCGACCCGCAGCTTCGAGGGCTGGTGGCGCAAGGCGCGCGAGGAGTCGCCCGACCTGCTGACGATGACGCGCCGCGACCTCACCGGCGAGGAGCCGCAGGTCGACTCGCGCGCGTTCGCGACGAAGTGGCAGCAGGGCGAGCAGCGGCTGCGGCTCAGCTACCGCTTCGAGCCGGGCGCGCCCGACGACGGCCTCACCGTGCACGTGCCGCTCGCGGTGCTGCCGCGGCTGAGCCCTGAGGGCTTCGACTGGCTCGTGCCTGGCATGCGCGAGGAGCTGCTCACCGCGATGATCAAGAGCCTGCCGAAGCACGTGCGCAAGCACGTCGTGCCGGCCGGCGACTGGGCGCGCGGCATGCTCGCCGAGCTCCCCGACGAGCCGGCGGGCGGCGAGCGCGCGCGGTCGCTCTCGGAGGTACTCGCCGCTCGGATCTCCCGCACCGCCTACGTGCAGGCGGCCGCGACCGACGTCGACTGGGGACGCATCCCCGACCACTTGAAGCCCACGTTCGCGGTGGAGGACTCCCGCGGCCGCCGGCTCGGGCAGGACAAGGACCTCGAGGCGCTCAAGCGGCGCTTCGCCGGGCAGGCGCGCACGCAGGTCGCGAAGGCCGCCGTCAAGGTGACGAGCGACCTCGAGCGCGACGAGGTCGCGGGCTTCGACACCGACCTGCCCGAGCACATCGACGTGCGGCAGGGCGGCAACACGGTGCGCGCCTACCCCGGCTATGCCGTGACAGGCAAGGGCACGGTCGGCATCCGGCTCGCGTCGACCCGCGAGGCGCAGCAGCGCGACCAGCGGCAGGCGGTGCGGCAGCTGCTGCTGCGGCAGGTGCCGAGCCCGGCGCCCTACGTGCAGGCGAACCTCACGAGCGCCGAGAAGCTCGCGCTCGGCGCCTCGCCCTACGCCTCGACCGACCGGCTCTTCGACGACCTCATGCTCGCGATCATCGACGCCGAGCTCGGGCCGCGGCCGCCCGCGACGGTGGCCGAGTTCGAGGCCCTTCGCGCGCGGGTCGCCGACGGGCTCGTCGACCGCATGTTCGCGCTCGCGAGCCAGGTCGCGCGCATCCTGACGAGCGCGCGGCTCGCCGACCGCGCGATCCGCGACGGCGCGAGCCTCGCGCACATGGCGGCGCTCGCCGACGCGCGCGCCAACCTCGAGCAGCTCGTCTTCGACGGGTTCGTGAGCCGCACCGGGCTCGAGCGGCTCGGCCGGCTCGAGGTCTACGTGCGCGCGATCGAGCACCGCGTGAAGCGGCTGCCTGAGACCGCGAACCGCGACCGCGCGTGGATGACCGAGGTCGAGCAGGCCACGCAGCTCTACACGGCGGCGGGCGGCACGCTGCCGCTGCCACCCTCGGTGACGGATGCGGTGGCGAGCGCCGACGAGACCGGCAAGGCCGAGCGGCTGGTCACCGCCCGCTGGCTGCTGGAGGAGCTGCGCGTGAGCCTCTTCGCGCAGCCGCTCGGCACCGCGGGTCCGGTGAGCCTGCAGCGCATCAAGAAGGCGCTCGCGGCGTAACCGCCTCCCCGCTCGTCGACCAGAGCGCTCCCCGCGCCCCACGCGCTCGTCGAGTAGCCCGCCGCAGGCGGGCGTATCGAGACGCCTGGACCGCGTTAGGTTGGGAGGCGATGTCCTCCGACCGCTACGGCCCCACGTTCCAGCGCAACGCCCTCGCGCCCGGCATCCTGCTCGCGATCCTGCTCGTCGTCGCGACGCTGCTGCTCGGCAGCGAGTGGTACGGCACGCTCCGCTTCGTGATCGCCGTGCTCGCGATCATCATCGGCTGGTTCGCGCTGCAGGCGCGGCACTGGTGGTGGGTCCCGGTGTTCGCCGCGATCGCCATCGCGTGGAACCCCGTGCTGCCCTTCGACTTCGCCGGCCAGGGCTGGGCGCTCGCGCACATGGCCGCGGCGCTCCTCTCGCTCGTCGCCGGAGTGCTCATCAAGAGCCCGCGCGTCGACGACCGGCGCTAGGCGTCCCGCCGGCCAGCGCTGCTCGACGACTCAAGCGCGCTGCTTCGCGAGCTCGACGATCCACGGCTCGGTCTCGATGCCGCGGATCTCATCGGCCACGATGCGCGCTCGCGCCGCGGCGATGCGCTCGGCCTGCGACACGATCCGCCCGGTGATGCGGGAGCGGTAGACCGTCTGCGCCGGCCGCGCGGGCTCGCCCCCGCCCGTGGTCGCGTCGTCACGCTGCTCGTCAGCCATCGTCGCCTCCTGCGCCCATTCTCCCTCGGTCGGGCTCGGCCGTCGAGTGCGCCTCGGCCGTGAGCGCGAACTCCGTCGCGGCGGCGATGATGTCGGCCTCGTGCTGGTCGGCCCACTCGCTGCGACCGAGCGCCTCGAGCACACCGAGCCCGATGACCGCAGAGCCCCCGCCCCGAGCGACCTCCGTGAGCGCCCACTCCGCTCGCGCCCACCACTGCTCCTTCCGCCGCTGCCGCTCGAGCTGCCGGCGGTCCTCCTCGGCCTGCCGCCGCGTGGAGCGCGCGCCGTACGCGGCCGCGGCGAACGCGATGAGCGCGGCGGCGACCGCCGCGGCGCCGCCGAAGCCCGCCGACGTCAGGAACGTCGACCACGCGAGCGCGTCGCCGAGCAGCGCCACCGCGAGGGCGCCGGCGATCAGCCCGACGACGACGCCGAGCGCCGCCGACAGCACGGCGATCGCCCGCCGGTCGCCGAGCTCGTCCACGCTCCTGGCCATGCGCGGATCGTACGCGGCGAGCCCCCAGCCGCACCACGGGAGATCGCACCCCTGTGGAGGAACGCGTGCACCGCATCCACCCCGTCACCGACCGCGCAGACACCTCCTCCGGCATGCACGTCGACCGGATGCGTCCCGTCGTAGGCTCTCCTGGTGCGTGCATACGGTGAGGTGCTGAGGGTTCCGGGGCTCGCGCGCATCATGCTCGCGCAGCTCATCGCGCGCTTCCCCGCCGGCATGTACTCGCTCGGCATCCTCATGCACATGGAGCAGCAGCACGGCTCCTACACCGCCGCCGGGCTCGTGCTCGCCGCCTTCTCGGTCGGCATGGCGATCGCCGGCCCCTTCGTCTCGCGGCTCATGAGCCGCTTCGGCACCGTCACGGTGCTGCTCACGACCGCGATCATCTCGATGCTCGCGCTGCTGTCGATCGCGAGCTTCGAGATCCCGCTCTGGGGCGATGTGCTGGCCGGCGCGATCGCGGGCGCCGCGATGCCGCCCGTCGTGCCGACCGTGCGCACCCTCTACCCGCGCATGGTGCAGCAGCGCCTGCTCGCGCCGCTGTTCTCCTTCGACGCCGCCCTGCAGGAGATCATCTGGGTCTTCGGCCCCGTGCTGCTGACGCTGCTCGTCTCGCTGCTGGGCACCGGGCCGACGCTGCTCGTGACGATCGCGATCCAGGCCGTCGGCGCGCTCTTCTTCATCCTTTCCCCCGAGGTGCGGCGCCTGCGCATCCCGCCGACGACCCGCAAGCTCGGCCGCGTGCTGCGCAAGCCCCCGGTGCTGCTCTCGGTGATCGTCTCGTCGATGTTCATCGGCGGCTTCGCGGCGGTCGAGGCGGGCGTCGTCGCGACCTTCGGCGAAGGCGCGCTCGAGGCGGGCATCGTGCTCGGCGTCTCGGCGCTCGGCTCGCTCGCGGGCGGCTTCGCGCTCGGCGGCCGCGGCATCACGCCGTGGTCGGTCGCGATCCGCCTGACGATCGTGCTGCTCGGCATGGCCATCGCGCTGCCGCTCAGCGACGTCGTCGGCCTCTCGATCGCCCTCTTCATCGCCGGCATCGGCACCGCGCCCGCGCTCGCCGCGTTCTCGGCGATCGTCGCCGGCACCGTGAAGTTCGCCGACACCCCCGAGGCCTACGCCTGGATCGGCACCGGCCAGCTGCTCGGCGCCGCCCTCGGCTCGGCGATCGCGGGCGTCGCGATCGACGCGAACGGCGGCGTGGGCGGCGTCTGGGTCGCCGTCGTCATGGTCGCGATCGCGGCGGCGATCGCGGCGATCTTCCGCCGCCACCAGCCCGACCTGCGGCAGGGCATCGGCGAGCCGCCCGACACCGCGCCGGTCGAGCTGCCGCGCTGAGCCGCGCGCGGGCGATCACTCCCCCGCGCGACGGACGACGCCGCGCATCCCGCCTGCCATGATCGACGCGTGCCCCACTCCCTCGAGCTGAACGACGGCAGCAGCCTGCCCGCGCTCGGCTTCGGGCTCTACAAGGTGCCGCCCGCCGAGACCGCCGACGTCGTCGCCGCAGGCCTCGCCGCCGGCTACCGGCTCATCGACGGCGCCGAGCTCTACGGCAACGAGCGCGAGCTCGGTGCGGCCCTCCGGCGAGCGGATGCGTCGGGTCTCGACCGCGACGAGCTGACGGTCACGAGCAAGTTCTGGGGCGAGGCCTCGCAGGAACCCGCCGCCGTGCGGGCGGCCTTCGACGCGAGCGAGCGGGCGCTCGGCCGCATCGACGTCTACATGATCCACTGGCCCCGACCGGCGCGCGACCGCTACGTCGACGTCTGGCGCACGCTCGTCGAGCTGCAGGCCGAGGGCCGCGTGCGCACGATCGGCGTCAGCAACTTCACCGCGGAGCACCTGCGCCGCATCATCGGCGAGACGGGCGTGACCCCGGCGATCAACCAGGTCGAGTCGCACCCGTGGTTGCCGCAGCACGAGCTGCGCCGCGCGCACGACGAGCTCGGCATCGTCACGCAGGCGTGGAGCCCGCTCGGCCGCTCGCGGGTGCTCGCCGACCCGGCGATCCGCCGCATCGGGGCCGCGCACGGCGTGACGCCCGCGCAGGCGATCATCCGCTGGCACCTGCAGACCGGTGGCGCGCTCGTGCCGAAGTCGACGCATCCGCACCGCTTGCGCGAGAACCTCGACGTCGACGGCTTCACCCTAAGCGACGCCGACATGGCCGCGATCGCGGCGCTCGAGACCGGCGAGCGCACCGGTACGCACCCCGACGACCGCAACTAGCGACGACACGAGACGCACCCATGACGAGCATCGACCACCACGACGACTCCCCGCCCCTGCCGCACGCGCACGCCCTCACGTGGGGCGTCGCCGCGCTGCCGCACCGCGGCCCGAAGCGCGAGCTCAGCACCGAGCGCATCGTCGAGGCCGCGATCGAGATCGCCGACGCCGACGGGCTCGAGTCGGTCAGCATGGGCAAGGTCGCGGCGGCGGTCGGCGTCGCGCCGATGTCGCTCTACCGCTACGTCACCGGCAAGGACGACCTGCTGCTGCTCATGTTCGACGCCGCGAGCGAGGTGACGGTGCCGAGCACGGGCGTCTCGTGGCGCGAGCGCGTGAAGCAGTGGGCGCTGTTCGTGCGCGCGACCTACGACGCGCACCCGTGGCTCGCCGACCTGCCGCCGAGCGCGACGCCCACGACGCCCAACCGGCTCGCGATCCTCGAGGCGGGCCTCGTCGCGCTCGAGGAGGTCGACGCGCCCGATCGCATGAAGGTGCCGACGCTGCTGCTGCTGCTCGGCTACATCGCCCTCTACGCGCGCGCGTCGAGCGATGCGGACGTCGACGACGAGGTGCGCCGCGCGCTGCCCCAGCTCGTCACCGACGAGCGCTTCCCGCTGCTCGCGCCCGCCGTGCGCGAGGGCATGTTCGAGCCGCAGCAGCCCGACGACGGCCGCGGCTTCGGCTTCGGCCTCTCGCGGCTGCTCGACGGCATCGAGCGCTGGCTCGAGCGCAACGAGCCCGACGACGCCGACGAGCGCATGCCCGCCGCGATCGTCGCCGACAAGCAGGTGCGCGAAGCGGCGAAGGCCGTCGCCGAGGCGCGCGAGCAGCTGCGGCGCGCGGAGTCGAAGGCGGCGGATGCGGTGGCGAAGGCGACCGAGCGGCTCCGGGCCGCCGAGGCCAAGACCGAGGCCGCCGAGGCGAAGGCGGCTGCGAAGGCCGACGCGAAGGCGGCGAAGGCGGAGGCGAAGCGCGCGAAGCGCGACTGACCCGCCCGCTCGTCGAGCAGCCGCCCGCCCACTCACCCGTTCGTCGAGTAGCCGGCCGCCCACCCACCCGCTCGTCGAGTAGCCGGCCGCAGGCCGGCGTATCGAGACGCCAGCCGCCTGACGCCCAAGACCCGAGAAAGGTTGGGCTGTGCTTCCGCCCCTCGCGAAGCACGCTGGAAGCATGACCCGCAGACTCGCCCCGATGGCCGGCATCCTCATCGCCGGCGCCGTCCTCCTCACCGGCTGCGGCGCGAGCGGCGCCTCGACCGGCTCCCCGCTCCTGCCGACCACCGACCAGGGCGGCTTCCCCGAATCCGCGCCCGACTTCGAGGAGTCGGCCGGCGGCGACAGCGGCGGCCTCCCCGAGCAGGACGCCGACAACGATCGCGACGTCATCATCACCGGCGACGTGTCGATGCGCGCCGAGGATCCGATCACGACGGCGGATGCGGTGGCCGACGCCGTCGAGGCCCGTGACGGCTCGATCGACGCGCGCTCGGAGGGCGCCTCGACCGACTTCGAGCCCGCGTGGGCGACGCTCACCGTGCGGGTGCCGGCGCCGCAGGTCGAGGACCTCCTCACGGCGATCCGCGGCCTCGGCGACGTCACGGCCGTCGACACGAAGGAGCAGCGCGTCGGCGCGCAGGTGCGCGACCTCGAGGTGCGGGTCAACGCGGCGCGGGCGTCGGTCGAGCGCCTG
Source organism: Agrococcus sp. TF02-05 (assembly GCF_017565345.1). Taxonomy (NCBI): domain Bacteria; kingdom Bacillati; phylum Actinomycetota; class Actinomycetes; order Micrococcales; family Microbacteriaceae; genus Agrococcus; species Agrococcus sp. TF02-05. The sequence continues at coordinate 166,965 of NZ_JAGEKO010000004.1, forward strand.
ACCGAGCTGCTCGGCACGGCCGCGAACACCGACATCCTGCTCGACGTCGAGGCGCAGCTGACGCAGCGCACGTCCGAGCTCGAGCAGCTGCTCTCGCAGCAGCGCACGCTCGCCGACCAGGTCGCGATGTCGACGATCGACGTCAGCATCCGCGCGACGACGGTCGAGGGGCCGACGGGCACGCCGAGCTTCTGGGACGGCCTCGTCGCCGGCTGGGGCGCGTTCCTCGCCTGGGGCGCCGCGTTCCTGTTCGGCCTCGGCCAGGCGGTGCCGACGCTCGCGGTCCTGCTGCTGCTCGCGCTCGCCGCGTGGTTCATTGTGCACCGGGTCACGCAGCGGAGGCTGTCCCGCAAAGCGGGGACAGGAAGCGCACCTGCGGGCAAGCCATTGCGATAGCTGTAGTCGGGCATTCGGGGAAGCGCGCGCCGACGAGACTCAAGCAGCAGCCAAGGATCTCCCCAAGTCCGTCGGCGGCCTCAGACGCAGTGCAAACATGAGCGGGCTACAGCATTTCGTGGCGAGCGACAGCGTCGATTCGGTCGACGCAGCGCCGCATGGTTGTCTCGAATGGCCGACGTCAGGGGCGACGGCCGCGAAAGCGAAGGATCCGCAATGGCATCGAAGCGCAGGGTCGCCGCCTTTTTCATCGCCGCAGTCACTGCAGGCAGTGGATCCGCACTCGCTCCCACCGATCTGGCAGTGGCGACGACCGCTGATGTCACGGCTCCGGTCGTGAGCGAGATCGCTGTGTCGCCGGGGACCGTCGACGTTTCGAGCGCGGACGCCGAGGTGGTCGTCAGCGTGAGGATCACCGATGACCTCGCGGGTGCGATTGCGACCAACCTCTGGCTCTCTCACGATGGTTCCGCTCAGAGAACGGAAGGCACCCTCGCGCTCGTCTCGGGCACAGCCCTCGATGGGCGCTACGAAGCGACTCTGCGCATTCAGCACGGGGCAGCGCCCGGCGCCTGGAGCGTGGGGTTCGGGATGGTGCAGGATGCTGCCGGCAACGTCCTCGACGATCCCTTCTTGGGCCGGCACACCAGCGTGACGGTGGTCAATTCCGGGCCCGTCGACCTCACCCCGCCACGACTTCTGGCGTACGAGGTGTCGCCGCCCGCCGTCGACGTCTTGGTCGCCGGGCAGGAGGTTACGATTCGGGCAAGGATCGTGGACGACCTGGCAGGCGTCCTACCGCCACTGGTCGACGCGTTCAACGACGCAGGGAGCTTCTTCGCAGGCGAGATGGCGCTCGTCTCAGGCACAGTGCTCGACGGCTGGTACGAGACGAGAGTCACGGTGCCGCGCGGTACGCTTGCCGGAGACCTTCGCTTCGTCCCCTACTCGCTCGAGGACGCCCGAGGGAACGGCGTCGGTTTCGATCGCAACGCATTCCCACATTCTGTGTCCGTCACGTACGGCACCAGCGAAGACGTCTCCGCACCACAGGTCGTGTCTTTCGCAGCTGACCCGGTCGGGAACGACCCCTACCTAGGGTCCGCCCTTGTGACGCTGCGCGCACACATCATCGACGCGGGAGCCGGAGTCGTCCCCCCCATCGTGCGCATCAATTGGTCGGAGGTGCCCCTGACCCTTGCCTCCGGCGATGAGCACGACGGGATCTGGGAGGCAACAGCCCACGTCGCGCCTCTGCCGGAGACCCAGGTCGCGACTTTGGCATGGTTGCGAGATTTCGCTGGCAACGTGACCGCTGATGGCCCCTCGCTGCACACGACGTTCACGGCCGACCAGGGGCCGGTCGCAGGGATACCGGAGGCACCGACCGACGTGATCGCGGTCCCGGGAAATGGTGAGGCGACGGTGTCGTGGACGGCGCCTGCCTCGAACGGCGGCGCCGCGATCACCTCCTACATCATCACCGCCGCTCCTGGTGACGCGACCGCGACCGTCCCCGCGTCCCAGACGACTGCGACTCTCAAAAACCTGACGAACGGCACCGCCTACCGCTTCACAGTCGTAGCGGTCAACTCGGCCGGCAGCTCCAGAGCCTCCGCCGCATCGCCCGCGGTGACTCCGCGAACCGTACCGGGCACCCCTACTGGTGTCGCAGCCAGCCCCGGGTTCGGCGAGGCGACAGTGACGTGGGTAGCGCCCGCTTCCAACGGCGGCGCGGCGATCGACTCCTACACCATCACCACCATCCCGGGCGGCGCGACGGTCACCGTCCCTGCACTCCAGACCACCGCAACGGTCGGCGGGCTCTCGACCGGCACGCCCTATCGATTCACGGTCACCGCGCACAACGCGGCCGGGAGCTCTCCTGCCTCGCAGCCCTCGCCAGCCATCGTGCCGCTCGCCCCAACTCGGCTTGCCGGTGATAGCCGCTACTCCACCGCGGCCGCGATCGCTGACAGGTTCCCCGCGGGTGTCGACACTGTCTATATCGCGTCGGGACTGAACTTCCCCGATGCGCTCACAGGCGCTGCTCTCGCCGGTTCGCAGGTCTCGCCTGTGCTGCTGACGAGAGAGCGAGAAGTTCCGCAGGCGACGATCGACGCGCTCGTCCGGCTGAAGCCGAGGAGCATCGTGATCCTCGGCGGTCCCGCCACGGTCAGCAACGATGTGCAGTCAGCGCTCCAGCCGTACGGGCAGGTCAGTCGTATCGCCGGTTCGGATCGCTACGACAATGCGGCGGCGGTCTCGGCGGCATTCGCTCCGGGCATCGAAACGGTCTACGTCGCGTCCGGCACGAACTTCCCCGACGCGCTTGCTGGTGCCGGTCTCGCGGGCTCCACTGGTTCCCCAGTGCTGCTCACGCGGCAGCAATCGCTCCCCGAGAGCATCAGAGCCGCGATCCAACGGCTGCAACCCGAGCGCATCGTCATCCTGGGCGGCCCGGCATCTGTGAGTGAGCAGGTCCGCGGCGAACTCGCCCGTATCGCGACGACCACACGCATCTCCGGTAGTGACCGCTATGAGGTGGCAGCGCAGATTTCCGCGCAGTTCGGCGAGGTCGACCATGTCTACGTCGCCTCCGGACAGGTGTTCCCCGATGCGCTCGCGGGTGCCGCGCTCGCCGGCGCCCAGGGCGCGCCGGTGCTGCTGGTCCGCTCGAACGAGGTGCCCGGTGCGACGCTCGCGGCAATCGAGCGGCTCGCGCCGGAACGCATCACCGTCCTCGGCGGCGAGACGACCATCGGACCAGAGGTCGAGGAACAGCTCCGCAGCCTCGTCCGGTAGCCGCGTCCGGAGCGGCGGGGAGAGTGCGCGTCGGCGAGACCTGCCCGCCTCGACCGAGCCGAGCGATTATCACGAACGTTCTAGCCGCGGTTGAACCTCTGGGGTACGCTCATCTCGGTCCCAGCCCGTCCCGACCGTCACGAGGTCTCCGTTGTCCCGCCGCTCCCTGCTGCTCGCCGTCCTGGCTTCGTTCGCCGTCGGCACCACCGCCGTCGTCGCCGCACCCGCGGTCTCGACGAGCGCGTCCGACAACCTCCCCGCCGTGCAGGAGTCGCACTTCGCGGTCATCGACGAGATCGCGATGTGGGATGCCCGCACCCCCGTGTCGCGCATCGGCGCGATCGAGGGCGACCCGGTCGCCGGCACGATCGAGATCGGCTGGGCGGGCCCCGTGCCGACGGAGGTGCGCGCGATCGCGGCGAACGCCGCGAACCAGGGCATCGACATCACGTTCGTGCCGCAGGAGGCGAGCGAGGCCGAGCTCATCGAGCTCGCGCACGACCTCGCCGCATCCATGCCCGTCGAAGGCGCCTTCGCGATCGGCATCGGCGCCGACTCGCTCTCGGTCGAGGTGCCGACCCCCGAGGCCGCCGACGCCGCCGGCACCGAGGCGATCGAGCTCGAGGGCGAGGTGCTGACGGTGCTCGACGAGACCGAGCAGGCCGCGGCCGAGCTCGGCGCGACGGTCACCGTCGAGCAGACCGACTCGGTGCCGAGCACGACCGCCAGCCGCCCGATCGCCGAGGGCCAGCCGCTCGACGCGGCCGCGACCGCTCTCTACTCGGGCCGCTCGAACGACACCTCCGTGCTCTCCGGCGGCATGCGCGTGCAGACGCAGTTCCCCTCCGGCAGCTGGGTCGGCTGCACCTCGGGCTTCTCCGGCTTCTACGGCCACCGCCCGCTCATCGTCACCGCCGCGCACTGCAGCGACTACCTCGACGGCCGCGCGGTGCGCAACAGCGCCGGCACGCGCATCGGCACGAGCGACCTCGTGGCCGAGCTCAACGACGGCGCCCGCCCCTACGACCTCGGCGTCATCGCCGCCGACTACGACGTGCGCACCCTGCCCCGCATCTACACGAGCGAGACCGCGACGGTGGACATCACCGGCACGCAGCTCGCGTTCCCGCCCGCGGGCTACCAGCTCTGCTCGGCCGGCCAGATCACCGGCTGGAAGTGCAACCTCACCGCCGGTGCCGCCTACGTCACGTGCTACGCGCACGTGCGCGGCGCGGAGTGCATGAACGTGCAGCTCGTGCACTCGAGCGCCGGCAACGCGTTCTGCCAGGGCGACTCGGGTGGCCCCGTCGTAAGCCGTCCCACCTCCGACGGCGCGATCGCGGTCGGCGTCGTGTCGGGACTCCGCAGCCCGCTGAACGGCACGTGCTCGACGCAGGGGCTCATCGCGCCCATGTCGCAGCTCATGGCTACGGTGCCCGGTCTCCAGCTCCACACCAACCCGTAGCCGCGCGAGACCCGTAGCCGCCACTCAGCCGCGACCGGCACACTGGCGGCATGAGCGCTCCCCTCCCCTTCGACGCTCCCGAGGTCACCGACGCGATCGCCGCCTGGATGCCCTCCACCCGCTGGTACCCCCTCAAGGGCCAGCGAGCCGACGTCGCCCTCGCGCACCGCTTCGAGCTCGGCGACGCGGCGATCCTGCTCGTGCGCGCCGGCGACTCTCTGCTGCAGGTCCCCGTCGCGTGGCGCACGGAACCGGGCGCTTCGCCCATCGCCGAGATCGACGGGCACTGGCTCGTCGACGCGTGCCACGACCCGGATGCGGTGCAGACGATCGTCGAAGTCGCGGCCGGCACGAGGGCGGTCCCCGGGCTCGAGGGCGACGCCATCACGCCGCCCGGCCCCGCGGGCGCGAGCCGCGTGGTGAGCGGCGAGCAGTCGAACACGTCGATCATCGGCGGCGACGGCAGCTGGATCGCGAAGGTCTTCCGCGTCGTCCACCCCGGCGACAACCCCGACGTGGTCGTGACCGGTGCCCTCACGCGCGCGGGCTCGCGGCCGGTGCCGAAGCTGCTCGCGGCGCTGCAGGCGACGTGGCCCGCGGGCGATGCGACCGTCACCGGGCACCTGCTCGCGGTCTCCGAGTTCGTCGGCGGCGCCGAGGATGCCTGGGAGCTGTTCCGCCAGCACGCGCTCGCGACGCTCCGCGGCGAGCAGCGCGAGGTGCCCGACGCGCGAGCGCTCGGGGCGGCCCTCGCGACGGTGCACCGCGACCTCGCGGCCGCGCTCGGCACCGCCGAGGCGAGCGAGGCCGACACCCACGCCTTCGTCCGCGGCCTCGAGCAGCGCCTCGGCTGGGCCCGCGAGCAGGCGGCCGAGGCGCTCGCCGACCTCGACGACGAGCTCGACGCCGCCAAGCGGCAGCTGCACGAGATCGGCTCGATCGGCGAGCTCCAGCACATCCACGGCGATCTGCACCTCGGCCAGGTGCTCCGCTCGAGCGACGGCGAGTGGCGGCTGCTCGACTTTGAGGGCGAGCCGCTGCGGCCCATGCACGAGCGCTCCATCCGCGAGCCGCGCCTCCGCGACGTCGTCGGCATGCTCCGATCGTTCGACTACGCCGCCGGCTCCGCGCAGCTGGAGCTGCCCGACGCCGACCCGGCAGCCGCCGACGCGTGGGTGGAGCAGCGGCAGCGGGAGTTCCTCGCGGGGTACGCGGATGCGTCGGGCCAGGCCGACGAGCGCGACCCCGTCTTCCGCGCCCTACTGCTCGACAAGGCGCTCTACGAGGTCGTCTACGAGGTGCGCAACCGCCCCGACTGGCTCCCCGTGCCGCTCGAAGCGGTCCGCCGCCTCCTGACCGGCGAATCGGTCGAGTAGCCGGCAGCTCCGGCGCACCGGGACCATGACCCGTCGAGCGAAGGTCGTCGCCGCGGTCATCGTCGCGGCCGCGGTCGTCGCCGCCACCGTCCTCCTCTGGCCGCGACCGGGACCGCAGCCCACGGCATCCACCCCACCGGCCGCGCCGGGAACGCCGACGCCGATCGAGAGCGAGGGCGACGCCGCCGCCCCCGTCGCCGTCTTCATCGGCGACTCGTACACGGTCGGCACCGCCACGTCGCTCGAGGGCTCCGGCTTCCCCGCGATCCTCAGCGAGCGACGCGGCTGGCAGATGGTCAACCTCGCGATCCCCGGCACCGGCTACTCGACGAACCAGCCCGACGGCCGCTGCCCCAATGCCGGCTGCTCGTCCTACATCGGCATCATCCCGGATGCGGTGGCCCACGATCCAGACATCGTGGTCGTATCGGGCGGCCGCAACGACCTGACGCGGGCCTACGTCGACGAGGCGGTCGACGCCTTCTTCACCGAGCTGCGCTCGCAGCTGCCCGACGCCCGCATCATCGTCACCTCTCCGCTGTGGGACGACTCGCCATCGCCGCCATTCATCGCCGACCTGCGGCAGACGGTCGAGGAGGCGGCGGCCGCGATCGGCGCCGAGCACCTCGACCTCGGCGACCTGTTCCTCGACCGCCCCGAGCTCATCGCGAGCGACGACCTGCACCCGAACGAGCAGGGCCTCGAGCTCATCGCGACCCGCATCGACGAGCTCCTGCCTGCGGACGGCTGAACCGCTCCGGCGGTCGTGCTCAGACCGGCTCGAGCACGAGTTGCTCGACGTACTCGCGCAGCCATGCTCGGAGACCCGGGCCGAGGTCCTCGCGCTCGCACGCGAGCATCACGTTCGCCTTGATGTAGTCGAGCTTGTCGCCCGTGTCGTAGCGGCGGCCGCGGAAGACGACGCCGTGCACGCCGCCGACCTCGTCGTCCGCGGCCATGGTGAGCAGCGCGTCCGTCAGCTGGATCTCACTGCCGCGGCCGGGCGCCGTCTGCTCGAGCACCGGGAAGATCTCGGGCTTCAGCACGTAGCGGCCGACGATCGCGAGGTTCGAGGGCGCGGTACCGGCGGGCGGCTTCTCGACGAGCCCTCGCACGCGCACCACGTCCGCCTCGTCGGTCGCGTCGACCGTGGCGATCCCGTAGAGATGCGCTTGCGCCGGGTCGACCTCCATGAGCGCGACGACACACGTGTCGCGCTCGTCGTGCACCTGCAGCATGCGCTCGAGCAGGCGGTCGCGGCCGTCGATGAGGTCGTCGCCGAGGAGCACCGCGAACGAGTCGTCGCCCACATGGTCACGCGAGCGCAGCACCGCGTGCCCGAGCCCGAGCGGATCGCCCTGGCGCACGTAGTGCACATTGGCGAGCGCCGACGACTCGCAGACGAGCTGCAACCTGGCCGCGTCGCCCTTGCCCACCAGGATCTGCTCGAGCTCTGTCGCGCGATCGAAGTGGTTCTCGAGTGCATTCTTGTTGCGGCCGGTCACGAAGAGCACGTCCGGCAATCCGGCGCGCACCGCCTCTTCGACGACGTACTGGATCGCCGGTTTGTCCACGACCGGCAGCATCTCCTTCGGCAATGCCTTGGTCGCGGGAAGGAAGCGAGTGCCCAGCCCCGCCGCAGGGACGACGACTTTTGTAACAGTGTGCCGCATGCGGTCACGGTAGCCGCGAACGCTGGCGGTATCGACGGAATGACGAGACGTTCGGCGAGCGATGAGGCTGGGCTGAGGAGCACCGCGAGGCATCCCACCGGCCGTCGACTCGAGAATGCGCAAGGGAGGGGCGGCGTCACGCCGTTCCCCTCCCTATCGCTGGCGGGCCGCCAGCGCGTTGCCGCTAGCGGTTCTTGTATCGCTCCACGATGTCCGCGGGGATGCGGCCGCGCGACGCGACCTTCAGCCCCTGCGACTCGGCCCACTCGCGAATAGCGGCGGTCTCGCTGCTGCCGCCGCCGCTGCGTCGGCTGCCGCTCGAGCTGCGGCCGCGACTGCGGCCCGAGACGCGGCGCGAAGCCCGGACATAGCGCTCGAGCGCACCGGAGAATTCCTCGATGTTGTCGTTGCTGAGGTCGATCTCATACTCAGCGCCGTCGAATGCGAATCGCACCGTGCGACCGGCACCGTCGTCGATGGGCTCGCCGGTGAAGTCGTCGACGAGCTTGGTGAAAGTCTGCTTTGCCATGGAATGCAATATAGACGATCGTCCAGTGGGCGCAACACAGCAATGCAAAGCGAGGAAATGTACCCCTTTGAATGTACCCCGATGAATCCGGCAGGTGCTAAGCCGGCTGCTTCGAGAACTGCTCCACATACTCGCGCAGCCAATCGCGGAGCCCCGGGCCGAGATCCTCTCGCTCGCACGCGAGCATCACATTCGCCTTGATGTAGTCGAGCTTGTCGCCCGTGTCATAGCGGCGGCCGCGGAAGATCACCCCGTGCACGCCGCCCTCGGCGTCGTCCTCGGCCATCGTGAGCAGCGCATCCGTCAATTGGATCTCGCCCCCGCGACCCGGCGCCGTCTGCTCGAGCACCGGGTAGATCTCGGGCTTCAGCACATAGCGGCCGACGATCGCGAGATTCGACGGCGCGGTGCCGGGCTCCGGCTTCTCGACGAGCCCGCGCACGCGCACGACGTCGTCCTCCTCGGTCGCATCGACCGTCGCGATGCCATAGAGGTGCGCTTGCGCCGGGTCGACCTCCATGAGCGCGACGACGCAGGTGTCGCGCTCGTCGTGCACCTGCAGCATCCGCTCGAGCAGGTGGTCCCGGTGGTCGATGATGTCATCGCCTAGCAGCACGGCGAACGAGTCGCCGTTGATGTGCGCCCGCGAGCGCAGCACCGCGTGGCCGAGCCCCAGCGGGTCCCCTTGGCGCACGTAGTGCACGTTCGCGAGCACCGACGATTCAGCTACTCGCTCGAGACGCTCCTCGTCGCCCTTCCGCATGAGGATCGCCTCGAGCTCGGTCGCGCGGTCGAAGTGGTTCTCGAGCGCGTTCTTGTTGCGGCCGGTCACGAAGAGCACGTCCGGAAGCCCCGCTCGCACCGCTTCTTCGACGACGTATTGGATCGCCGGCTTGTCGACGACCGGCAGCATCTCCTTCGGCAGCGCCTTCGTGGCGGGGAGGAAGCGCGTGCCAAGTCCCGCCGCCGGGATGACAACCTTCGTGACGGAATGCCGCATGGGGTCACGCTATCTCCGAACCGACGATCGCCGCCTGATCGCCCTCATCATGTACACCTGCCGTTCAGCCACCATGTGCCTCAGCGTGCGCTCAGGCCGGGGTACACTTGGCGCTCAAGGCCCGGGTTAGTTGCGCGTGTGGATTCGATATGTGCCGCCCGCGAGTGAGACGCATGGAGGTACGGGTGGCGCCGAGCGCTGAGGACGACAGCAGACCCGGGCATGGCAACAGGCTGCGGTCGCTTCGAGCCAACATGCGCGTCTTCCAGTTCGTCTTCGACGCGATCGCGTGGATCGTCGCGCTCGTACTGGCCGTATGGCTCCGCTACGAGTTCGGGTTCGGCGACACCAGTCGGCTCGCGATGTTGGTACTCGTCGTGGCTGCCGTCCTCGCGCAGCTCGCGGCGGGTGGGGCGCTGGCCCTCTACCGCCGCCGCTACCACGTCGGCAGCTTCGACGAGGTGCTCAGCCTCACTGGATCCGTGGCGCTGACGACGATCGTCATCGGCCTCCCGATCCTCATCGTGGGACCCGAGATCGGCATCCCTCGTAGCACTCCACTCATTGCCGCGCCGCTCGCGTTCCTCGCAATGGCCTTGACCCGCTACTTCCGCCGACTGGCGCAAGAGCGCGCGAGCCGCCCGAAGGACGCCGCGACGCCCATCCTGGTCTACGGTGCAGGCTTCGTCGGCTCGAGCCTCATCAAGCGCATGCGCACCGACCCGCAATCGCGCTTCAACCCGGTCGGCATCATCGACGACTCCCCCAACCTTGCCAAGGCGGTGCGCACAGGGGTGCGGGTCCTCGGCACCGGCGAGCAGCTCGCGGACGTTGCTCAGGCGACGGGAGCGACCACCTTGGTGATCGCGATCGCCAGGGCCGATGCCTCACTGATGCAGCGCATCTTCGATCGAGCCGCGGCGGCAGAATTGCGGGTGCTCGTGCTCCCTCCGCTCGACGACATGCTCGAGGGCCGCAGCGCGATGGGAGACCTGCGCGACATCTCGATCGAGGACATCGTCGGCCGCCACCCCGTGGACACCGATGTCGAGACCGTCGCTGGCTACCTCAACGGAAAGCGCGTGCTCGTCACCGGCGCGGGCGGGTCCATCGGCGCCGAGCTCTGCCGGCAGATCGCCCGCTTTGGCCCTTCGGAGCTAATGATGCTCGACCGCGATGAGTCTGCGCTGCAAGCCGTGCAGATCTCGATCGCTGGCCATGGCCTCCTCCACACGAAGGACGTCGTGCTCGCTGACATCCGCGATGCAGACGCGATCCGCGACCTCATGCTCGAAAGGCGCCCTCACGTCGTGTTCCACGCCGCCGCGTTGAAGCATCTCCCGATGCTTGAGCAATACCCCGACGAGGCTTGGAAGACCAATGTGCTGGGTACGCGCAACGTCCTCGAGGGCGCCTTCGCCGCGGGAGTCGAGACCTTCGTCAACATCTCGACTGACAAGGCGGCAAACCCGACGAGCGTGCTCGGTCACTCGAAGCGGCTCGCTGAGCGCCTGACCGCCTCGTACGCAGGACGCGGCGTCGGAAGGTACCTCTCCGTCCGGTTCGGCAACGTGCTTGGCAGCCGCGGCTCGATGCTGCCGACCTTCACCGCGCTCATCGAAGCGGGCGGTCCCCTGACTGTCACTCACCCAGACATCACGCGCTATTTCATGACCATCCCGGAAGCCTGTCAACTGGTTGTTCAGGCCGGCGGCATCGGCCGCCCGGGAGAAGTTTTGATCCTCGACATGGGCGAGCCAGTGAAGATCCTCGATGTGGCGAAGCGCATGATCCGCATGTCGGGCAAACCGATCGAGATCGTCTACACCGGCCTTCGTCCGCACGAGAAGTTGCACGAGGAGCTCATCGGCGTGGGCGAGTTCGACGAACGACCGTTCCACGACAAGATCACTCACGCACAGGGCGAGCCGCTCGAGCTCGACGCTCTGGACAAGGCGAAGTGGGACGCGCATTGGGCCGCCGAGCGGGGTCGGTCGGCCGCGCGTGCTCAGAGCGAGCAGTTGCACCTGAACGGCGCGACAGCGCCGATCGTGCCGACCGACTACGGGCTCGGGAGCACTCGCCGCGCATGACGGGCATCATCGTTGGCGCACTTGTCGCGCTCGTCGTCACGCTCTGTGCCCCAATCGCGGCATTGCCGCTCCTTCGCCGGCTCGGTGTCACTGACGTGGCGAACGACCGTTCTTCCCACACGGGCGTCGCTGTTCGCGCTCTGGGCGTCGCTCCCCTGAGCGGCGTGGCTCTTGCAGCAATCGCTGTGGCCGCTACTGCGCCCACCGCAGTCTGGGCGCCGCTTGCCGTCTGCGTGGTCGGCACGGCGGCTCTCGCGCTTGTCGGTCTTGCAGAAGACGTTCGCGGATTGCCTATCGTGGTCCGGTTCGCCGCTCAGGTCCTACTCGGCACGGGCGCCTCCTTCGGACTTCTTCTCTTCGCCGGTATCGAGCCTGGACTGGCGGTGCTATGTGCTCTCGCAGCGGGCCTCGCGGTAGCGGCATACGTCAATATCGCGAACTTCATGGACGGCGTGGACGGGATATCGGCCTCGCACGGCGTGGTTGCGGGACTGGCATATGCCGCGCTCGGCCTCATCTCGGGGGACGCGGTGCTGGGACTTGGCGGCGCGATCCTTGCGGCCGCTATGGCGGGCTTCGCCCCGTGGAACCTGGGGCGTGAGAAGCGGTTCCTCGGCGATGTCGGCAGCTACCTGCTCGGCGCGTTCGTAGCACTGTTGGCGATCGAGGGTGTCGCTTCAGGAGTGCCCGTCCTCGCGATGCTCGCGCCGTTGGCGATCTACGGTGCGGACACGGCGATGACGCTCCTGCGGAGAGCTGCGCGAGGCGCGCGCTGGTACGAGAGTCATCGCGAGCACGTTTACCAGCAGCTCATCGCAGTGCAGTCGCACGCCGGCGTGGCGGCGACTGTCGCCGCAGCGTCATCGACCTGCGCGCTGATAGGCGCTCTCGTCGCAGTCGATGCATGGTCGTGGTGGATCGCGTTGGGGGCTCTCGCTCTCGTCGCTTTCGTCTACCTGATGCTGCCGGGGCTGTTCGGCATCGAGGAGCCTCGTTGGCATCTAGGCGCCGTTTCGGCTCCGGAGTCGTATCGCACCCGGGTGCGTTCGGCGCCCGTCGGCGACGTGGTCGTGCTCGGCGCGAGCGGCTTCGTGGGTTCCGCCGTGGTTGCGGAACTGCGCGCGCAGGGCCTCAGGGTGCGAACGGTCGCGGCACCGCGCTTGACTACCTCCGCCCGCACCGTCGCGGACATCATGGCCGAGGCTTCTGTCGTCTTGCGACCCGACGCGCCCGAGCACGTCTCTCTCCAGGGCGCGGACTGCGTGATCCTCGCCGCCGGGCTCGCAACTCCCGACGGGGTCGAAGGTGATGCGATGTATGGAGCAAACGCTCTGCAACCGGCTGCTGTCGCGGCGGCTGCGGAGCGTGCAGGCGTGCGGCGCATGGTCCATCTGAGCTCTGCAGCGGTACAAGGCCGTAGTCGCGAGCTCGATGAGAGCTGGACCTTCAATCCGTTCTCCGCCTACTCCCGCTCCAAGGCACTGGGCGAAGCAGCACTCGCCGAAACGATGCACGCTTTTCGTGACGGACGCGAGCATCTCGACATCGCCGTCATACGGGCAACGTCCGTGCAGGGCCGGGGCCGAGCCACCACAAACTCCCTGATTCGCCTCGCGAGCTCCCGGCTCAGTTCGGTCGCGGCTCCTCCCGACCGCCCGACTGTAGTGAGTTCGGTGCAGGGGCTCGCGCGTTTTGTGGTCGCTGTCAGCACCGCGGGTCACGACATGCAGGGCATCCGATTGCAACCATGGGAAGGCCATACGACCGCGAGCGCGCTTCAAGCGCTCGGGGGACGACCACCGACCGTGTTGCCATCCTGGCTCTGCCGGTTGCTGGTGACCGTCGCATTCTGCGGTGGGCAGTTCTTCCCCCGCTTCGCGGGCCTCGCGCGGCGTCTCGAGCTGCTCTGGTTTGGTCAGCGACAAGCCGCGCCCTCAGCCGGCACGCCGGACATCGAACCTAAGAAAAGTTGGCTTATGGAAGCACGAGATGGCTGAACACTCTTGTGTGCGTGTCGCTACCGTGCGCCAGCGCTACCGCTCAGGGCACAGCCTCACAGAGAGACCCGAGCGGCGCAGGCACGGCGTTCGCGCGCTCAAGAGCCTCGCGGTTCCTCATAAGGGGGGCGCTCTTGAAGCTCTGCGCGCTCAGACCGACAGACCGCCACTCCTCGTCCGCTGCGTAAGCGGCGCTCATCGACCGCGGAAGCGATTAGGAGACACCGTGACTGATCAATGGCCGCAGGCGACAGCACTGTCCGAGGCGAACCGGTGCGTGTTCGGGAGCCGGCTGCGAAAGCCCCAAGCATGATCCATGACCGATCCAGCGTCAGGCGCCGTTCCGGCAGCCGCGCTTCTCTCCGCGCGAAGCGCATCGCGCTCGGGGTCACAGTTGACTTTCAACTCCGCTACCACGACGGGTTACCTGAGCTGCTTGCGGAGCGCGGCTGGGAGGTGCACCTAATCAGCTCTCCGGGACCGTGGCTCGCTCGCTACGGTGACGCCCCAAACATCCACACCCATCCGATCGCGATGGCGCGCAGCCCGAAGCTCGTCGCAGATCTGCGGGCGCTTCTCGAATGGGTGGCGGTCCTGAAGAAGATTCGACCAGCTGTTACCTTGCTCGGTACTCCGAAAGCGGGTTTGGTGGGCAACATGGCCGCAAGGTTCGCTGGCGTCCCGCACCGCCTGTATGAACTACACGGACTGCGCCTGGAAGGCGCAAGCGGCATCGCTCGCGTCGCACTCGGGGTGCTCGAGCGACTGACGACTCTCTTCGCGACTCGAGTGATCGCGGTCGGCCCATCGCTCGCCACAGCGGCTACCCGGGCGCGGGTGGTCCGCCCGGAGAAGATCGCGGTCCTTGGCGCCGGCAGTCCCAACGGCGTTCCGGTAATCGAGTTGGCCGAGCGCGCATCCGATGCGAACGCGATTGCTGCAGTACGACTGCGACACGACATCAGAATCGACGAGACCGTCATCGTGTACGTCGGCCGACTCGCGCGCGACAAGGGGGTTGACGTCCTGCTTCGCGCCACCCGGGCCTCAGCGGCTTGCGTCGGGCCACTGCACGTACTGCTCGTAGGGCCAGTGGACGATGAACACGCGGCGAGCCATGCCAGCGGAGGATCCGTTGATGGGCATCGCGTGACCCTAGTGGGCCAGGTCCAGGACGTCGCGCCGTACCTGGGCGTCGGCACGGTGTTCTGCTTGCCTAGCCGCCGCGAAGGCCTACCTACGGTCGTCTTAGAGGCTTTCGCTTCTCGGATTCCCGTCGTGGCGACTCGCGCCACGGGCATCGTGGACCTGGTATCGCACGAAAGAACCGGCCTCATCGGCAACATCGACGACGCAACCACGTTCGCTGAGAACATAGTTCGGCTGGTCGATAGCCCGGAGTTACGCGAAAAACTGACAAGCGCTGCGTACTCCTTGGTCGCGTCGCAATTCGAATCATCCGCAGTGCGCCAGCGGTACGTCGAGCACCTCGAGCATCTGGCCGAGGATCCGGCACCCTCCAGCGCCGGAGGGACAGGCGACTCGACGGATGATATTCGGGAAGGCCCCGGGGTATGGTCGGGCTGACCTCGACGTCGTTCCTGCACGCTGACACTAAGCGCGCCCCGGCCGCCGGGCTGGTTGTGTTGGCGATGCTCACGGGCTTGGCGCTCAATCATTCCGCAGTAGTCGCCGGCATCAATCTATCTGCCGCCGATCCATTCCTCATCCTCCTCATAACCGCCTTGGCGCTATCCGGGACGCTGTTCGTCCCGCGCGCAGTTGCCATCTTCTTCTGCTTCTTAGCAGGCAGCACTACGCTCGCCGCCACCTTCATCACACCTTCAACGTTCGGCGTGGTACCGGATGCGACCGCGATCATTGCCGACCTTGTCAAGCTTGCCGTCTGCTTCGCGTATCTCGCGTGCGGAGTAAGCCTCGCCCTCGCGGGCATCCACACTGAGGCTCTTAAGTGGTTCGCCGTTGGGGCGGTCGTAGTAGCAGCTCTCGGGATAGCGATGGAGGCGAGCGGTATCCGCATCTTGGGCGACGCTACCTACTACGCTGGCGTTCGCTACAAGGGACTGATGGTCGATCCGAACTATTGGGCGGTTCTCTCAGCAGCGGCAGTTGCCTATTTTGCGCGCTCGGCAGCGTTCCCTGCCAGGATCCGAATCGCGGCGATAGCGATCCTCGGGCTCGCAATCTTGCTTTCTGGTTCAAAGACTGGCCTTATCGTACTTGTGGTCTTCTTCCTGCTCTTCGCGATCGAACTGAGTTTTCGCGCACGCAATAAGGCGGCGGCAGTACTGCTAACTGCAGGAGCGCTAGCCTTGGCAATGTTCTGGCAACCCATACTTGCGGCCGTGACGGACCTGGTGCGAAGCTTCGTCGAAGCAATACCGCAACTGAGCCGGGTCATTGTCCTCCTCGAAGACCCTATTGGGGCCATCGCGGAGGATGGTTCCGGACGGTTCGATACGTGGGCATCAAGCATCGAAATCGTACAGGCGTCGCCGATTCTTGGCGTAGGGGCGGGGTCGTACTCCAAGGTGAGCACAGAGCTCTTCGGCCGCGGCACTCTCGCGCACAACACATATCTACAGATGGCAGCGGAATGGGGCTTACTACTCGCCGTGGTGTTCTTCGCGTGGCTGTTCCTCGTCCTCGCGCGCGCCTCTTCCGACGGCTGGAAGGAATCTCCTTCGAGCGATACGCTCGTGCTGCGAGACATGACCTTCGTTTTCTTAGTCGGTTCGATCTCCCTGTCGCTCAACAATGCTCGAATGTTCTGGTTTTTCCTTGGGATGCTGCTGGTGGCATCAGCCCTGTCTCGTCGGCAACCGCCGCGCATCGCCGCGACCTGAGCGCTCATGGAACGAGCGCATCCACCGCTAAAGCGCTTCAAGCGCCTCTCGGAAACGATCGCTTTGAGCCAGTCGCGTGAATTGCTCAGACGCAGTTGCGGGCGGGGCGACCACGCAGCCAGTCGTAGCTTTCTCGGACGCGCGCTCTCGCAAATAGGCGGCGATCAGGCGCGCTTCGTTGCTGACCAGTCCAAGCTGGTGAGCTCGTACCAGGTGGGCAGCCGCGCCGGTCTCGAGACCCAGCATTAGGACCGGTCGTCTCGCTCCGATGTACTCGAACAATTTCCCGCTGAGGACGCCGGCCTCCCGGGGGTCGTTCCAGAGCAGAAGAAGCAGGAGATCAGCTTCCGCCTGGAGCCTTAGCGATTCGGCATGCTCGACCTGACCATGCACGAAGACGCTTTCCTCGACCCCGTAACGGGCCGCGGCCAACGAAACCTCGTCGAGGTTTCGGCCGTAGAAATCAACTCGCACATGAACCCCTGCGTCCTCCTCTTGGAGGATTCGGATCGCTTCGAACAACGCCGAAGGATCGCGCCGCCCTGGGTAGATGGCGCCGCAGTAGACGATCCGCAGGGCGGTGCCGGACGGCTCATAGGAGAAGGTCTCGAACTCGCGCGGTTCGAAGCCATTCATCACGGTGACCGACGGGACGCCAAACTTCGACTCCAAGTCGCCGACCATAGGCGCACTTACCCCGGCGAGCAACGCGGCCCGCGTGACGAGCCGTTCCTCGACCCAGGTATCGATGAAACGCCGCACCGGACCGTGCTCATAGTAGGGTCCCGTCGCTAGCAGATCCCGGTAGTCGACGACGAGCGCCGCGTCGCGCGCTCGAGCGATCGCGGCGCCGAGGAGCAATGCACTGAACGGACCGACACTTGCGACCACGATGTCGAACTCCGCCAGCGCCCGATGCTTTCGATAGGCGCGAACTGCCCAGGGGAAGAAGACATCTGGCCACACCAGCCGCTTCACCACTGACTTAGTTCGACGAACCCAACGTCCACTTGTTCCTGATGGACGTGTAGACGCGTCGAGTGAAGCTCGGGACGCGGCGGCCAGGGGGTCGGCAATTCGATGCACCACGACGTCAGGGCGGGGGGAGAACGTGGATCCCACAGTGACCGGTTCCCTAGCGACAACCTGAACTTCGTGCCCCGCGTCAGCCCAGTGCTCAGCGAACTTGGCGATTCGCAACGCAGCGATCGCATTCTCAGGCGGAAAAAACGGACAAACGAGCAGAATGCGCAAACGTACTCCCTAGAAGCAGCAAGAGGGTTCGGGCCGTTGGCCTCAACCGCTAGGCCCAGCGTAGCGGGGGCGGCGCGGCGCCCCCGGGAAGCCACTCGCGGGCGCGGCAGCCCATGCTCGACTGGGGGCACCAACAAGACCCGGCGGTAGAGTGAGCACATGAAGATCGTTAGCGTCGTGGGCGCACGCCCCCAGTTCGTGAAACTCGCCCCGATCGCTCATGCCGCTGCAGTCGCCGGTGTGGAGCACGCGATCGTTCATACCGGACAGCACTACGACCCGTTGCTGTCGGACGTGTTCTTCGAGGATCTGGACATTCCAGCGCCGGACGTGCACCTGGGCATAGGGAGCGGATCACACGGCTACCAAACCGGCCGCATGCTTGAGCGCATGGATGGCGTACTCACCGCGCAAGAACCGGATTGGGTTCTGGTGTACGGGGACACCAACTCTACGCTCGCGGCCGCGTTAAGCGCGGTGAAGATGCACATCCCAGTTGCCCACTTGGAAGCTGGGCTTCGCAGTTTCAACCGCAGGATGCCGGAGGAACACAATCGTGTTCTGACAGACCACGCCTCGGATTTACTCCTGGCGCCGACTCAGCTAGCGATGCAGAACCTTGAGCGGGAGGGCCTGGCAGCCCGTTCGGTTCTCGTTGGCGATGTTATGACCGACGTCCTATTGCACGTGCGAGACGGACAGTTGA
Organism: Agrococcus sp. TF02-05; assembly: GCF_017565345.1. Lineage (NCBI taxonomy): Bacteria > Bacillati > Actinomycetota > Actinomycetes > Micrococcales > Microbacteriaceae > Agrococcus > Agrococcus sp. TF02-05. The sequence continues at coordinate 185,126 of NZ_JAGEKO010000004.1, forward strand.
ACAAGCCCTCCTCGTTGAACGCTTCGATCGGCGCGACGCCAGGCGACCACTACGTAGCGACCATACACCGAGCGGAGAACACGGACAATCCATCCCGGCTCCGCTTGATCCTAAGTGCGCTCGCATCACTCGACAAGCCCGTGGTTCTACTGGCGCATCCGCGCCTCCTATCCAAGGCTACCGAGCACAACATCGTGCTGGATGAAGGCGCAGTGATTGTACACGCACCGCTAGCTTATCCAGATCTCGTCTCTGCGGTCCAGCACAGTGCCGGCGTTATCACCGATTCAGGAGGACTGCAGAAGGAAGCCTTCCTACTGAGAGTTCCTTGCACAACGGTTCGGACTGAAACCGAATGGCGAGAGACTGTGGAAACTGGCTGGAACGTTCTTGCCAACACCGAGGAGGAGATCGTCGCGGGCGCATGCCGCGCCCGTCCAGTGGAGACGACGCGCGCGCCGTACGGCGACGGCCACGCAGCGAAGTACGCGATCCGTGCAATTCTGAGTCGCTAGCACCGCCATTAAGCGTCGTCGTCGCCTGTCGCCTGACGCGCATCACGTCGGCGGACTAGCGAAAAGCCCAGCAGCCACGTGAGTGCGTAGGTAATCGTGAGACTCGAGTACACCGCCCACACTGCGGGCACTAGCTCCAGGTCGAGCGTCGCTACCGCGACGACTGCAAGAGCCATGAGACCGACCCTCAGCGCGTCAATGATCGCATTCGCAGCCGATTCCTGGAGCAGGAGCAAGTAGCGGGTCAATGGGCTCGCGAGCAGCCGTACCCCTGACGTGACTGCAAGCACCTGAACGATGACCCCCGCGGTCCTCCATTGCTCCCCCAGGATCCATGGGATGACTGCGCCGCCTAGCAGGCCGAAGCCCACCGCCACCAACGCACCCAGTCCACCGAGCAGAGCACTCAGGCGTAGATATCCAGGCAGAAGCGGCGCATTACCGTCTCGGATTCGCTTTGAAATCTCGGCGTCGATCACTTGACTAAGGGCCGCCCCAACGAGCGCAAGAGGCAAAACGACGACGCGCTCAGCCATGCCGAGTTGCCCCCCTGCCTCGAGCCCGAACCAGAAGGTGAGAAACAAGAGAGGGAGCTGCAGTCCCAGCGCATTTAGGAGCGCGGATGGCGCAAACATCACCGGGAAGCGCCAGTACTCTCGCCAGACCCGACCCAGACTCGAGAGCCTCGGAAGGCGAAGATACTCGCGTGTGCGCGGAATGAGTGACCCAAGCCCGGCAGCACTACCGGCTACGGTGCCCGCCACCAGTCCGTAGGTGCTCGCCGGTGTGAACGCTAGCGCGAGCTGGACACCAGCTGTGGCGATTGCCCGCCACAATGTCCGCTTGGCGACAAGACCGTATTCCTGCTTGCGAAGCGCCAATTGGCTTAGGACTGCGAACGCTCCGGCCAGCACCACTGATAACGCTGTCAGCATTGGAATCGCGCGCGATCCTGCATAGTCAGCCGCGAAAACATCTGGAATGGCAAGGAGGACGAATCCATACAGTGACGCAATGATCGTCACCGCGAGGAGCGCGTTCCAAACGAGTGCTCGAACACGCTCGTCGTCGTCGGGGAGCATCGCAGCGGTCTCGAATCGAAGCGTGGCAGCCGGCGCTACTAGCGTGGTCAAGGCGAGGACGACCGCCAGGAAGCCGAAGTCGTCCGGCGAGTACAGTCTTGACAGAAACGGCAACGCAGCGAGAGCGACCACCTGCGCCGCAAGCCCGCCTGAGAGCACAAAGGCGAAACCTCGACCCGCACTGCCGAGTCGTAGTCGCGCCATGCTCAGCCTCCATCTTCGCTGCATCGATTTCGTCGCGTGGCTCAAGCATTCAGGGCCCTCACTCGGGCGACGAACTGCACTCGCGAAGCACCGCCCGCTCCTGCGGGATCGGAGGCAGCGCGACAGCGCCCAGCGTCTAGAGTAGAACAGATGCAGCCACTACCTCCCGCGCGGGTGCTTCCAAGCGCAGACGTTGATGAACGAGCCGTCCTCGGTGAGGGCACCACGGTCTGGCACCTTGCGCAAGTTCGGGAGTATGCGCAGATCGGCCGCGAGTGCGTGGTCGGCCGATCCGCTTACGTGGGGAGCGGCGTGGTCGTCGGAGACCGCTGCAAGATCCAAAACCTCGCACTCGTCTACGAGCCTGCCGAGCTGCAAGACGGCGTGTTTATTGGCCCTGGCGCCGTCCTCACCAACGACTTGCACCCGAGGGCAATAAATGCGGACGGATCAGCAAAAGCCGCGACCGATTGGACGGCGGTCGGCGTGCTTGTGAAGCGGGGCGCCGCGATCGGTGCCCGTGCCGTGTGCGTCGCGCCGGTGACAGTCGGCGCCTGGGCTACCGTGGCGGCCGGCGCGGTCGTCACGCGCGATGTGCCGGACTTCGCTCTCGTTGCTGGTGTGCCCGCGCGACAAGTTGGCTGGGTAGGGCCGGCGGGCCGCAAGCTCGAACGGCGCGGCGACCTTTACGTGTGCCCCGTGACTAGCGACGAGTTCATCGAGACCGAAGGAGTACTCTCACGTGCCTGACTTGATCCCAGCAGCAAGGCCGATCGTCGGAGACGAGGAACGCGAAGCCGTCGACCGGGTCATGCGCTCTGGCATGATCGCACAGGGGCCTGAGGTCGCTTCGTTTGAGGCAGAGTTCGGCGCCGCGCTCGTGAGGGGTCGCGCATCCGTCGCGGTCAACTCCGGGACCGCCGGTCTACACCTCGGCCTCCTCGCAGCCGGGGTTGGACCGGGCGACGAAGTGATAGTGCCCTCGTTCACCTTCGCCGCGACTGGCAACTCGGTGGCGCTCACCGGTGCGACACCTGTTTTCGCCGATATTGAGCTCGATACGTTCTCATTGGATCCAGAGGCCGTCGAAGCCGCGATCACGGCGCGCACTAAGGCCATCATGCCGGTGCACCTCTATGGACACCCGGCACGCGTTCGAGAGCTTCAATCGATCGCGCAGCGCCACGGGCTGATGCTGTTCGAAGATGCCGCCCAAGCACACGGAGCAAGCCTAGGAGGCCAACCGGTCGGGACGTTCGGTACCTTCGCGATGTTCAGCCTCTACCCTACGAAGAACATGACGAGCGGCGAGGGCGGCATGGTCGTCGTCGACAACGACGAGATGGCGCGCTCCGTGCGACTTCTCCGCAACCAAGGCATGGAGCGCCAGTACGCGAACGAGGTAGTCGGGTTCAACGCCCGCATGACCGACATCCACGCTGCAATCGGACGGGTGCAGCTGACGAAGCTGGCGGCGTGGACGCTGCAGCGTCGGGCCAATGCGGCCCGCCTCGACCGTGACCTTGTCGGAGTCCAAACACCGATGGTGGCGGAGGGTGCCACGCACGTGTATCACCAGTACACGGTTCGCGTCGACGACGATCGCGACGGTTTCTCAAGGGCGCTCCTCGACGAGCACGGGATCGGAAACGGCGTTTACTATCCCATACCGAACCATCGCCTTGACTCGCTCGCGCCGTACGCGAGAGGCCTGCATCTCCCTAACACCGAAACGGCAGCGGCCACGGTGCTGTCGCTTCCAGTGCATCCGTCGCTCACTGAGGGCGACCTAGACCGCATCGTGGAGGCGGTTAACGTTGTCGCTAGAGCTGGCGCCTGATGGCAGCGCTGCGGGCAGGCCTAATCGGACTCGGCATGATGGGCAGGCATCATGCCCGCGTGTTGCGCGAGCTGGAGGGAGTGCAGCTGGTCGCCGTAGCGGACGCGCTGGGTGACCCACACGGTGCCGGGAGCGGACTTCCCGTGCTCTCGGGAGTCGAGGAGCTGATCGAGCTCGGCGTTGATATGGCTGTCGTCGCGGTTCCGACACAGTTCCACGAAGAGGTCGCGCTACGGCTAGCCGACGCCGGCGTGCACGCGCTCGTCGAGAAGCCCATCGCCCACACTGTTGAAGCAGGGATGCGGATGCGCGATGCGTTCGCAGCAGCGGGCCTGGTCGGTGCGGTTGGGCACATCGAGCGCTTCAACCCTGCTCTTCAGCAGCTCCGCAAGCGGATCCAGAACGGCGAACTCGGGTCCGTCTACCAGATAGCTACACGGCGTCAAGGGCCCTTCCCCGCCCGCATCGCCGATGTCGGAGTCGGCAAAGACCTGGCATCGCACGACATCGACCTCACGGCATGGATCGCGGGTAGCTCATACGCCCGGGTCTCGGGCCAGACCGCAATGAAATCAGGGCGTCCGCATGAGGACATGGTGCTGGTCAGCGGCAAGCTCAAGAACGGAGTCAACGTCAATCATGTCGTCAACTGGCTGAGCCCCATGAAGGAACGGCTGACCACCGTCACGGGCGAGAAAGGCACCTTCGTTGCAGACACCATGACTGGCGACCTCACGTTCTACGCCAACGGCACGGTCGACGTCGAATGGGAGTCGATCTCGTCATTCCGCGGAGTCTCGGAAGGCGACGTCACTCGCTTCGCCTTCGCGAAGCGAGAGCCGCTGCGCGTCGAGCACGAGGCATTCCGCGATGCGGTCCTCGGGTTGGACAGCGACGTGGTGACCATGGAGCAAGGACTCCACACCCTCGAGATCGTCGAGGCGGCGCTGGAGTCGGCCCGCACCGGCGAGACCGTCTGCATCGAACAGCACTGAAAAACGACACGAGAGAACTTAAAGTAGCATGCGCATCGCAGTCATCGCCCTCGGGAAGATTGGCCTCCCCCTCGCCGTACAGTTCGCCGATGCAGGCCACGAGGTCGTCGGCATAGACGTTGACCAGCGCGCCGTTGCGCTGATCAACGACGGCGTCGAGCCGTTCCCCGGCGAGGCGCAACTGCAGGAGAAGCTCGCAGCCGCGGTTGCGGATGGCCGCCTTCGCGCGACCACGGACTACGCAGACGGGGTGCCGAATGCTGACGCGATCGTGCTCGTGGTGCCGCTGTTCGTTGACGACGCCTCCTGGGAACCCGACTTCGGCTGGATGGACGCTGCGACCACGTCGCTCGCGCAGCACCTGACACCCGGCACGCTCGTTTCCTACGAGACAACTCTGCCCGTAGGCACGACGCGAACGCGATGGAAGCCGATGCTCGAAGAGATCTCGGGCTTGACCGAGGGCAAGGATTTCCACCTCGTCTTCTCTCCGGAACGGGTGCTCACGGGTCGCGTCTTCCAAGATCTGCGCCGCTACCCCAAGCTCATCGGCGGCCTCTCCGCCGCTGGTGCGGAGCGCGCACGCGAGTTCTACGAGGCGGTCCTTTCGTTCGATCAGCGCGCGGATCTTCCCCGAGCGAATGGCGTGTGGGATCTCGGCAGTGCCGAAGCTGCCGAGATGGCGAAGCTCGCCGAGACGACCTATCGTGACGTCAATATCGGCCTCGCGAACCAGTTCGCCGTGTACGCCGACTCGATCGGCGTGGACGTCTACCAGGTGATCGAAGCGTGCAACTCACAGCCGTACAGCCACATCCACCGGCCCGGGATCGCAGTCGGCGGCCACTGCATCCCGGTGTACCCGCGACTGTACCTTTCGACCGACGCGGACGCCGAGATCGTGCGCATCGCTCGCAAGTTCAACGCATCGATGCCTGAGCGCCTCGTCGACCGCGCGGCATCCACGCTTGGCGGGCTCGAGGGTATGCGAGCAGCGGTTCTGGGCGCAGCCTACCGCGGCGGCGTCAAGGAGACCGCGTTCTCCGGCGTCTTCGCCACCGCGGAGGCGCTACGGAATGCCGGAGCCTCGGTGCGCGTACACGATCCCATGTACTCCGACGAAGAGCTGTCTCGGCTCGGTTTCGAGGCCTACGCGGTGGGCGACGACGTGGATCTCGCTATCATCCAAACCGATCACGCCGACTACCGCACGATAGCGCCGGCTGACCTCCCGGGCATCAAGCTGCTTGTCGACGGGCGCAACGTCTCAGACGCCGCGCGGTGGAAGGGCACCCCGCGGATCGTCCTCGGCAAGGGGCAGGCGACGGACTGACACGAGATTCGCTGTCGCGCGCCTTCAGAGCGCAACAATTTCGAGCGCGTCCCCGACCCAGGCCCACACTTGGCCTGCCGCTCCCTCGCTCACCGCGACAGGGGAATCGATCGGGATCGCAGTACATGCGGACTGCAGCGCGCCGGCGCGAATGAGGCCGACGGTCATGCCCTCGCATCCCTCCGCACTACGCAGCGCTACGGCCACGCCGCCCTCAGCGGGACCGATTGCCGTGACCGCTTGCGCGACAGGCACCCAGCCACCGCTGGAGGTGCGAGCCTGAGCGACGCCGGCGCAGAGCACCACGCCTCCCCCACTGGCCGTCACCGCCTGCGGGTCCTCGCACGGAGCATCGATCGACGTACCGTCAAGCATCACAACGCCCTGCGCGGTCACATAGCTACCCAGCGCTTGGTCCGGCGCGAGCTCCCACCCGAGCCCGCCCGAGAACGTTCGCTGCACAGTGGGCTCGCACGCGGCATCCGCCACAACCACGAACCCGCGGCTGCCGTCCGCGTTTCGTTCAAGTGCCAGTACGGGTCCAGCCAGCGCGAGGGTGCTCGGCGTCCACGTCTCCCCAGCGTCAGTCGTCATCTCTACGGCACCCGGCTGACCACAAGCGCCCGACTCCGCTCGCCATGCGTCCGTGCCAGACACAGCGCTGAGCAGTCGTGAGACAGTCGGCGCGCCAGACTCCGTCGGCTGCGGCTCGGTCGAGGACGACTCGGATGCTGGCAGTGGTCGCTGCGATCCGGTCGGCAGCGGTGTGGACTCGAACACGTCGTGCGCTCGCAACGCAAGAGCGATGAGGATCACGTCGACGACAAGGAGCACGGCGATCGCGATCACCCCGAGCGCCAGCCGGCGCCCGTTCGCCCGATCCCCGAACAGCGCGAACATCACCGCACCTTGGGCAACGCCAGGCGCTTCGCCTTCCGCTCCTGCTCCTTGCGCTCGGAGTATCCGTAGTGGCCATATCCGTAGTGGCCATAGCCGTAGGCATCGGCACCGCGCGTCGGGACCATCGTCAGCACGACTCCGCCGACCTGCGAGTCGACGGTGTCGAGCAACTGCACGGCTGTCTCGAGCTGGTGCTTCGTCGCCTTGCCGGCAGACGCGACGAGTACGACGCTCTCGACGTGCTTGGACAGCACGGCGGCGTCGGTGACGGGCAGCAGCGGCGGAGCGTCGAACAGGACCCAGTCGAACTCCGCCTGTAGTTCCTTGAGCAACGTTGCCATGGCCTTGGATCCGAGGAGCTCAGACGGGTTTGGCGGGATCTGTCCTGCCGGCAACACGTAGAGCGACTTCGTGCCCCATTGCTGCACCGCGTCCACGAGATCGGCCCGGCCGATGAGCACGTCGGTGAGCCCTACGCCGCCGTCGATATTCATGTAGTCGGCGACCTTGGGCTTGCGGAGATCGGCGTCAACCAATATGACCGTCTGACCGGCGTCGGCCATCGCGATGGCGAGGTTGGCCGTCGTCGTGCTCTTACCTTCGCCTGGCGTCGCAGACGTGACGACAAGCGAGCGGGAATCGTCATCTACCTCGATGAACTGCAGGTTCGTGCGGAGCGTGCGGAACGATTCGGAGCGCGGGCTCAACGGATCGACGTGCACGATGAGCGGGCGTTGCTTCGCCTTCGGGTCGAAGGCGATTGCGCCAAGCATCGGAGCGTCCGTGACCGCGCGCACGTCGCGCTCGTTGCGGATCCGGGTGTCGAGAACTTCACGCAGGAGGGAGAAGCCCACCGCGAGCGCGAGGCCGATGAGCCCGCCTAGCACGATGTTTACGGTCGTGCGCGGACTGATCGGCGATGTCGGCACTGAGGCACGCTCCACCACCGCCAGTTGCACGGGGCTGGTCTGGTCTGGCCTGGCCTCGATTGCCGCGACCGTCTCGGAGAGACTCGCTGCCGTTGCATCGGCCAACGCTGCCGCTTCAGCTGGATCGTCGCCCGTGGCCGAAATCTCGATGATGGTGGTCTCGGGAACGGTCGCCGCGCTGACGCGCGGGTCAAGCGAGGAATATGGCTCCTCGAGTTCGAGTGCCTCGATGACGCCGTCGAGTACACGCTGCGAGTCCACGAGGTTCGCATAGGTCGCCACGCGGGACAGCGTAAAGGTGTTTCCCTGCGCGAGCTCCGCAGTCGTCTCCCCGGCCTGCAGCGACACGAACACCTGCGTCGACGAGGAGTAAACCGGCTTCTGCAACAGCGAGGCGACAGCGCCGGCCCCGACACCAACGAGGGTCGCCGCGACGAGGAGCACCCAGTATTTCCGGATGATCCGGATGTAATCCGACAGCTCCAACTTGACTCCCCGTGCGTATCGCGGCACGCCAAAGAGATGCGGTGCGCCGCAAACATCCTGTCACACGTAGCGCCCCGCTCAGCGCCCGCCTGCGAGCGCGCGCAGTCCCCATGCGATACGAGTCACGTGCCGGTCTACTGCGTCGGCCGAGCGCCGGTACACCTCAGGCTCGAGCCGGTAAGGATCCTCAACGTCGAGCTCGTCCGGCGACTCGGGCGTCGGCATCAAACCGCGCACGGTAGCCGCTGCGTCGACGACGCGGCGCATGAAGGCGGCGAACCCGTCCTCATTGAGAGGCGCGATCGACGATTCGACCCCGCCCGCCGCGAGCGCCTCTACGATGCGGGCGAACTCGATGAGCGTGAACGAGCGTCGATTGGCGCGCGGCACCAAGCTGGCCGCCGCTGCACGGTGCTCGCGCGCCATACCGATGACGAGATCCGCCTCCTCCACGAGCGGCTCACGCATGCGGCGCGCACGGTGAGCGGCACTGTCGGGGATACCAAGGCGCATGGCTTCCGCGAGGGCGAACTTGTCCATCGGGTCGTCGTCGAACGCCTTCGTCCCGGCGCTCGAGACTCGCAGCGCCGGGATATCGGTACGTTCAAAGGCCCTCGGGATCCGCGCGCGCAGGAGTTGCTCGGCTTGGGGCGAGCGGCACAGATTGCCGGAGCAAACCGTCAGGATGCGGAAGATCCCGTCGTTTCGCGTCGCTGTTGTCCTCGAGCTCTGACTTGGGAGCGGCATGCACCAACGGTATCGGCGAAGACACCGGAGCGCCCGGTCAGCACCGCTGCATCTTTGCCTCACCGCTATGCTTCTTGCCAGGGGATCTCCAAGACCGTTGACTTCGGTGAGCACGCCCTTTCTTCCACCCCCTGGAGCGACAGCCTTGACCAACTCGCGCGCGCGTTCTAGCGCTGCTCAGTTCCCGCCCATCGCGTCCGTGCCACACGCCGTAGGACACCGCGCCCGCTCCGCCAATCGGTTCCGGAGCGACATACAAGGTTTGCGTGCGATCGCGGTAGTCGCTGTTGTCGCCTATCACTCCGGCGTGGCTGGGTTGAGCGGCGGGTACGCGGGGGTTGACGTCTTCTTCGTCATTTCGGGCTTCCTGATCACCACGCACCTCGCCGGAAGCATCAAGGACCGGTCTCTTCGACTGCGCCATTTCTATGCGCGTCGAGTTCGACGCCTTATGCCTGCCTCCATCACCGTCCTGCTCGTTTCCGTAGTGCTCGGCTACTTAGTCACCGCACCACTCGACCGTCAAGGGGTGCTGCAGGATGCCGCCGCGACTGCTCTATATATGCCGAACATCCTTTTTGCGGTACAGGGAACCGACTACCTGGCGGGAAACGCCCCATCTCTATTCCAACACTATTGGTCGCTCGGCCTAGAGGAACAGTTCTACCTGCTTTGGCCCATCCTGCTACTACTTGTGGCGAAGTTCGCCGGCAGGTCCCCTCGGACGCTTCTGATCGCCGTCGCTCTCGTCACTCTATCTTCTTTCGCGATCGGCGTATGGATGACGGAATGGCGTCAACCATTCGCGTTCTTCTTGTTGCCATCCAGAGCCTGGGAATTCGGCCTCGGCGCAATCGTTGGTCTTGCTGTTCTGCAGTGGCCAGCCCTGGCAAAGCGCTCCCGCCTCTGGACAATCGCGGGGTGGCTAGCGTGCCTCGGACTCGTGTTCGTTTTCCTGGTGTTCACTTCGACGACACCCTTTCCGTCGTGGCACGCAGCATTTCCCGCCGCTGCGACGGCTCTGCTTATTCTGGCAGGAACGTCGGATTCACCTAACGGCCCGGGCATGTTGCTAGCCACTCGGCCGCTCCAGTTCTTAGGCAAGATCTCGTACTCGCTTTACCTTGTGCACTGGCCGATCCTGCTGATCCCCCAGCTCGCGGTGGGGTGGCACAACCCCTTGCCCACCTGGTCGACTCTCACACTGGGGCTGGCCAGCGTTCCACTCGCATGGCTTTGCTGGCGCTTCGTCGAAGAGCCGGGGCGAAGCGAGAGCGGCTGGTGGGGCCGCTCGAACCGCAGGGCGCTCGGAGCTGCGATGAGCGTCGGCGCAGCCATCGCCCTCGTCGCAGCGCCACTCTCGCTGTCGCCTCGCATAGCAGACGTGCAGGCTGGACCTGCTGCGCCGACGACCGTGCTAAACCTCAATCCTGTCGGGACTCCGCACGTCCCGCTGAATCTTTCGCCGACTCTGACGGATACCCACGACGACGTCGCCGAGATCTATGCGAACGGCTGTCACCTGGACGTCACTCGAGCGGTCGCAGCAGATTGCTCTTACGGCTCGAACACGGACGCCCCTGTCGTAGCACTCTTCGGTGACTCCCACGCGGCTACTTGGTTCCCCGCACTCAACGAGCTCGCGACGCGCGGCCAGATCCAGCTCCTTGTCCACACGAAGAGCAGCTGCCCGTCGGCAAGCGTTGATGTGACGCTTCCCACTGGGGCGGACTACCCCGCATGCGACGCCTGGCGATCCGACGTCCTCAATAGACTTCAGGATATTGACCCGGATGTCATTGTCCTCGCGAATTTCACCTCGTTCTACCTGGGGTCATCTTCCGACTGGGAAGCCGGGCTGACTAGGACGATCGAAGAGGTGGGCGACGGCCGACGCGTCCTGGTTGTCGGGGACGTCCCGGAGCATGACTTCGATCCGGCCACTTGCTTGTCCCGTGAGACGCGACAAGCTCTTGACTGTGGCTCGCCGTTGTCTGACGCGGTTGACGTGCGCGCGGCCGAAATAGACCGCAGCGTAGCGGCCGCGACCGGTGCGTCATATCTTTCGATTGTGCCCTATCTCTGCTCGGACACCTGTCCTGCAATAATCGGCAATACAATCTTCTACCGCGATGAGCACCATCTCACCGCAACTTCGAGCCGTCTTTTCGCCCCGATCTTTCACGACGCGCTCGATTCTGCTGATTGACGTCGCCGAGCATGCTCGGAAGGACTATGAATCAATAGTCTCTGAGAGTTCTGGTTCTCGTGAACTCGTCGTGATCCGGGCGCTCGACATGACTGCATGCATCATGTGAAGCGGCACCCTCCTCGTAGCAGCGGCGATGGAGTGGCTAGTGTTGCGGTGTTCGTTGCTGATCACGAAGGGGGTCAACGCATGCCGCTCGAGAGGCAGCAGGGTTGGTCTATCGCCGGACTAGCTGCTGCGGCAATCTTCGCGGTCGGCTCGATCGCTGCGGTCTCGATAGCGAACGACCAACGGGCAGCACAGGCTCGCGACGCCGGCGGCTTGTCCGGCGTGCTGGACGGCCGCTATCGCGCAGCGCTCGCGGCAATCGCCGCCGCCGACTCTGCGCGCGCGCAGGCCGAGTGCGAGCTCGAAGCGAGGATCGTCGACGCGGTGCAGATCGAGGTGCGCGCCGCGACGGCGCTCGAGGCGGCCGCCGTCGTTGAGAACGCAGCACTGATCTTGCCGCGCGCTGCACGCATCGAATTCGAGTCGGTCCGCGTGGAAGCCATCGAGTCGCTGTCACCTGGCTTCACGACTGACGCGGACGCCGAGCTCGCTGCGCGCTACGTCGATGTCACCGACGTCGTTGCCGCGTGCCTCGCGGAGCGCGCGACGCCCGAGACGCCTGCGCCCAGCCCCCTCACCGAGGGAGCCGTCGCCGAAGCCGAAGCGCGCGCGGAGGCAGCGGTCGGTGAGCCCGAGCTCGACACCGCGCGGCTGGATGCACTCGATCAGACCGTGACGGCGCTCGCCGGACGGCTGCTCGAGGTGGCCGACGCTCGCGTCGCCGTCACCGGTCTCGAAGAGACGGACGCCGCCGTCGCGAGCGCCGCTCTCGCCATCCTCACCGCGACGACGAGCAGCACGACCCTCGACGCGCTCGAAGCCCTGACCGCGCACGCCCAAGCGGCCGTCGATGTCCCTGTGCGGCAGGTGCAGCCTGCTCCTCAACCGGATCCGGAGCCTGCCCCGGCGCCGAGGCCCCGGCCGGTCAACCCCGCCCCGCCCGCGCCGGAGCCCGAGCCGACGGCTGAGCCCGAGCCGCAGCCGACGCTGCCGGTCGAGCCCGGCAACGGTGACGGCGCGCCCGGCGAGCCGACTGAGCCGTAGTCCTCTCGGTTTAAGGGGACGATGCGCCGCCGCCCTAGGCTGGACGCGACCACCGACCCCAGGAGTGCCATGCGCGTGCTGCTCACCGGCGGAGCCGGCTTCATCGGCTCCCACACCGCGATCGCGCTCGTCGAGCACGGGCACGACGTCGTCATCCTCGACGACCTCTCGAACGCGAGCGAGGAGGCGGTGCGCCGCGCCGAGCGGCTCGCGGGCGCGGCCATGCCGCTCATCGTCGGCGACGCGGGCGACGCCGCGCTCGTCGGCCGCGTGCTCGCCGAGCACCGCATCGACGCCGTCATCCATTTCGCCGGGCTCAAGGCGGTCGGCGAGTCGGTCGAGCAGCCGCTCACCTACTACCGCGTCAACCTCGGCACCGCGATCGCGACCCTCGCGGCCATGGCGACCCACGGCATCCGCCGCTTCGTCTTCTCGTCGTCGGCGACCGTCTACGAGCAGCCGGGCGAGCTGCTGCGCGAGGACGCGCCCGTCGGCATCGACCTGCCCAACCCCTACGGCCGCACGAAGGCGATGATCGAGGCGATCATCGCTGACGCGGCCGCCGCCGACCCCGCGCTCGAGGCGGCGGTGCTGCGCTACTTCAACCCTGTAGGCGCGCACCCCTCGGGCGACATCGGCGAGGACCCGAAGGGCATCCCCAACAACCTCATGCCGTTCATCGCGCAGGTCGCCGCCGGCGAGCGCGAGCGGTTGCGCGTCTTCGGCGACGACTACGACACCGCCGACGGCACGGGCGTGCGCGACTACATCCACGTGCTCGACCTCGCCGAGGGGCACGTCGCCGCGCTCGAGGCGCTCGAGCCGGGCGTGCTGACGGTCAACCTCGGCACCGGCCGCGGCGCCTCGGTGCTCGAAGTGCTGCGCGCGTTCGAGCGCGCCGTCGGGCGCGAGCTGCCGTATGAGGTCGTCGCGCGGCGCACGGGCGACGCGGCCGTCTCGACCGCCGACCCGACGCTCGCGCACGAGCGGCTCGGCTGGCGCGCGACCCGCTCGCTCGACGACGCGGTGACGGATGCGTGGCGCTGGCAGGAGCGCAACCCGCGCGGCTACCGAGACTGACCCTCGACACTCCCAGCATCCGGGGCCATGCTGGCGCCATGGCTGAGACGTACCACCACGAACCCCCGTACACGATCGGCGTCATCTGCGGCAGCATCTCCGCGTCGTCGATCAACCGCCGGCTCGCCCGCGCGCTCATCAAGATCGCGCCCGACGACCTGCAGTGCTCGTTCATCGAGATCGACAAGCTCGACCTCTACGACCACGACCGCGACGGCGACTACCCGCCCGAGGCGCTCGAGCTCAAGCGGCAGATCACGCAGGCCGACGGCATCCTGATCGTCACGCCCGAGTACAACCGCTCGGTGCCGGGCGCGCTCAAGAACGCGATCGACTGGGCCTCGCGGCCCTACGGCGAGAACGCGCTGTCGCGGAAGCCCGTCGGCATCATCGGCACCTCTCCCGGCGCGATCGGCACCGCCGTCGGGCAGCAGCACCTCAAGACGATCATGTCGTTCTGCAACGCGCCGCTCATGAACGAGATCGAGGCGTACGTGCAGTACAAGGACGGGTTGGTCGACGACGACGACAACATCACGGTGGAGTCGACGAGGGAGTTCCTCTCGACCTACATGCGCGCGCTCGACGACTTCGTGCGGCGGGTGCTGACGGTGATCCCGAAGCCCGACGGGTCGACCGCCGCGTGAGCGCCTACCGGGCGGCGAGCAGCTCGTCGACGAGCTCCGCCGCCCGGTCGGCGCCCCCGAGCGCGGCGAGCTCGTCGGCGATCGCCGCGGCCCGTTCGCGGTAGCGCGGCCGGCGCAGCACCTCGCGCACCGCCTCGGCGATGCGCGCAGGCCGCGGCCTGCCGGTGCGCAGGTCGATGCCCGCGCCCGAGTAGCCGACGCGCGCCGCAACGTCCGGCTTATCGAGCGTGCCGCCGGCGACGACGAGCGGCACGCCGTGCGCGAGGCTCGCGAGCACCCCGCCCCAGCCGCCGTTCGTGACGACGACCGCCGTGTGTGGCAGCACCGCCTCGAACGGCAGCACGTCGACGAGCCGCGCGTTCTGCGGCACCGTCGCATCGACGCGGGCGCCAGCGGTCGTGCCGACGACGCGCACCTCGAGCGCTCCGAGCGCCTCGAGGCTCGGCAGCAGCAGCTCGTGCGGGTCGACGTCGAGCGTGCCCTGCGTGACGAGCACGACCGGCCGTGGCTCGAGCGCGAGCGTCTCGGCCCACGGCGGCGTCGGTGCGATCGGCGGCCCGGCGGGCACGAGCGCGCCGACGAAGCGCACCGACTCGGGCATGTCGCTGCGCGGGAACTCGAGCGACGCGCAGCCGGTCGCGAGCGTGAGCTGCGGCGAGAGCAGCGCCTCGTCGAACGGCAGCCCCGGCCCGAGGTCGAGCTCGTCGCGCACCGCCCGCAGCGCGGTGTCGAGCGGCGCGATGATGCGCGGCACGGCCGCGCGCAGCACCGTGTCGCGCAGCCGCCCCGCCCAGCTCGTCGCGGGCAGCAGCCCCATGCCCGGCGGCGGCAGGTCACGGCTCGGCACGGCGAGTGGCACGACCGACACCGCCACCCACGGCTTGTTGAGCACCTCGGCGGCGAGGCCGGAGCCGACCGCCATGGCGTCGCCGACGATCGCGTCGAAGCGATCGCGCCGGTGCAGTGCTTCGAGGTCGGCGACCTGGCCCGGCGCCGTGCCGATGAAGAGGTCGCGTAGGTTCGCGAGCATCCCGCGGTAGCCGGGCTGCCCGGCGCCGGGGAACGCCTCCGCGACCCGCTGGTCGTCGAAGTCGCGCGCCGCGCTCCACGTGACGGCCTGGCACCCGATGTCCGTGAATGCATCCGCGTACTTGGCCCCCGTGTAGGCCGACACCCGATGGCCGCGCGCGATGAGCGCGGCGGCGACCGCCGTCATCGGCCGCACGTGCCCCGCGAACGGCATCGCCGTCACCACCAGGTGTGCCACGGCGCCACGGTAAGCCTCGTGGGGCATGCCGCAGCCGCGGAACAGCGTCAGGATTGCCTCAGCCACTCGAGCGGGGAGGGTGCGCGAGGTACGTTCCAGGCATGACGTCGCCTCGCTCTCGATCGGAACGCCGGAGCGACGCCGAGCGCCGGCTCGTCGACGACGTCGACGTCTGGGTCGCGACCGCCGGCGCCGACGGCGAGCCGAACCTCGTGCCGCTCTCGCACCACTGGGACGGCGAGACGCTGCTGCTCGCCACGAATGCGCAGAGCCCGACCGGCGCGAGCCTCGAGCGCGACGGGCGCGTGCGCATCGCGGTCGGGCTCACGCGCGACGTGACGGTCATCGACGGCGTCGCGACCTCGCTGCCGCTCGACGCGATGCAGACCGAGCGGGCGGACGCCTTCGCCGAGCACGCGGGGTTCGACCCGCGGCAGGCGGCCGGGTTCCGCTGGTACCTCGTGACGCCGCAGCGCGTGCAGTCGTGGCGCGAGGTCGACGAGCTGCCCGGTCGCACGCTCATGCGCGACGGCCGTTGGCTCGAGGAGTGACGCGGATGCGATCGCTGCGGCTCCTGCGGGTCATGACCTGGAACGTGTGGTGGCGCTTCGGCGAGCGCTGGGAGGAGCGGCAGGAGGGCATCGCCGCGACGCTCGAGCGCCTCGACGCCGACATCATCGGCCTGCAGGAGTCGTGGGCGACGCGCGAGGAGTCGCAAGCCGCCGCGCTCGCCGAGCGGCTCGGGCTGCAGAGCCAGTGGGCCGGGCCCTCGCTGCCCGACCTGCCCGACGAGCCCGAGTCGCCCGACCACGAGGGCGTCGACCTCGGGCTCGCGATCCTCAGCCGCTGGCCCATCCTCGACTCGTGGACGCGCACGCTGCCCTCGAGCCGAGACGTCGCACCCGTCGCGCTCGTGGCCGTCATCGACCACCCGCTCGGGCCGCTGCGCGTCGTGTGCACGTGCGCAGAGCATCACGCGCACCTCGCCGACGACCACGTCGCGCAGACGCGCGAGCTCGCCGCGCTCGTGCTCGAGCTCGCGGCGCTCGAGTCGCCGCTGCCGGTCGTGCTCATCGGCGACCTCAACGCGCCGCCCGACGGGCCGGAGCTCGCGCCGCTGCTCGAGGTCATGACGGATGCGTGGACGGCGGCCGAGCGCGCACCCGACGAGGGCGTCACCCTCTCGAGCGAGCACCCCGACGCACCGCTCGGTGCGGTCAAGCAGCTCGATCGCCGCATCGACTACGTGCTCGTGCGCCCCTCGGCCGGCGGCCGCGCGCCCGAGGTGCGGAGCGCATCCGTCGTCGCAGAGACCGTCGAAGGGCTGCACCCCTCCGACCACTTCGCGGTCGTGGCCGATCTCGCGGTCTGAGCCGCGCGATCAGTGCTCGCGGCGCGACTCGCGCTGCTCCCGGAGGTCGGCGAGGGCTCGGATGAGGCCGCGCGACTGCGACGGGGTGAGGGTGTCGACGTCGACGAGGTCGTCGTCCTGCGGCGGCGCCGTCTCGCCGCGGGCGAGCGTGGCGATCGCGGTCGCGAGCTGCGTGACGTTGCGATCGATGGCGTCGGCGGAGCGGCGGTACACGTCGGCGTCGAAGCGGTAGGGGTCGATGATGTCGAGCAGCAGCTCGGGCTTCGGCATGCGCACGCTGTCACGAGCGGCGGCGGCCGCCGCGACGAGACGGCGCATGAACGCTGCGAAGCCGTCCTCCCCGAGCGGCGGGACGCCGGCGGCCGAGCCCCGCTTCGCGAGCGCCTCGACGACCAGGCGGAACTCGACGAGCGTGAACGCGCGCTCGGGCGGCGCCCCGCGCCGACCCGATGCGACCCGCCGGTGCTCGCGCGTCATGCCGAGCACGAGGTCGGCCTCGAGCAGCATCGACCGGTCGAGTCGGAGGGCTCGGTGGTGGTCGGTGTCGGTGATGCCGAGGCGCACGGCCTCGTCGATGGCCCAGCGGTCCATCGGGGCGCCCTCGCTCGGCGCGGTGCCGGCGCTCGAGACGTGCAGCGCCGCGATCTCCTCGCGGCCGAAGGCCTGCGGCACGCGCACGCGCAGCAGCTGCTCCGCTTGCGGCGAGCGACAGATGTTGCCCGTGCAGACGGTGAGGATGCGGAAGACGCGATCCTCCCTCGCGGGGACGGGACGGCGCCGGACGGCGAACGACATGTTTCGAAACATAAAGGAGGGATGTACCCCGATCGGGGAAACCCAAGCACTCCTGGGGCAGTCCTGAGGATTTGTCGCAGCGGCGCGCGAGCGCCGTGTCGCCGACCGTCGGTCCTCGGATTCACCGCCCGGACGCATCCCCGCTCCCCCGTCATTGCGGCATCGCGCGAGGCATCCCTAGAGTGAGGCCAGGCCCCCATGACGCGACTGCCAGACCCGCCCGCCACCTCGCGCGCGGAGGGCGCGCAGGCGCAGCCGAAGCGCCGCTGGCTCGCGCTCACCGTGCTGCTGCTGCCGACGGCGCTGACGCTCATGAGCGTCACGAGCATCAACGTGGCGCTACCGTCGATCCGCGAGGGCCTCGGCGCAGATCCCGTCGAGCAGACGCTCATCCTCACCTCCTACACGATCGCGTTCGCGCTCGTGCTGCTGCCGGCCGGGCGGTTCGGCGACCGCTACGGGCACAAGCGCGTCTTCATCGTCGGCGTCGCCGTCTTCACGCTCGCGAGCGCGTGGTGCGCGCTCGCGCCCGACCCGACCCACCTCATCCTCGGCCGCGTGCTCTCGGGCATCGCGGGCGGGCTCGTGCTCACGCCGCTCAACGCGCTCATCCAGCTGCTCTACTCCGGGCGGGAGCGGGCGCGGCCGTTCGCGATCATGGGCGCCGTCTTCGGCGCCGCGAGCGCTGTCGGGCCGATGCTCGGCGGGCTGCTGCTCGAGGTGGGCGGCGAGTCGGGCTGGCACCTCGTCTTCTGGGTCAACGTGCCCTTCGGGGCCGTCGCGGCGATCGCGGCGGCGCTCGTCATCCCGCGCGGCACGCCGCTCGGCGTGCGCGGGCGCGACCCGCTCGGGCTGCTGCTCTTCAGCATCGGCATCACCGCGCTCGTGCTGCCCTTCGCGCTCGGCAGCGGCGTGAGCGCGGCGAACCTCGGCGTGCTCGCCGCCGGGCTCGCGCTGCTCGCGGGCTTCGCGAGCTGGGAGCGGGCGCGCGAGCGCCGGGAGCGGTTCGCGATCGTGCCGCTGCGGCTCTTCCGGCAGCGGGCGCTGCCGATCGGCATCATCACGACGTTCCTCGGCTTCGCGGCCTTCACCGCCTCGTTCCTCATGCTCGCGCTGCTGTGGATCGACGCGCTCGGCAACGCGCCGCTCGAGGCGGGCGTCGTCGTCACGCCCTTCGCGCTCGGCTCGGTCGCCGGGGCGCTCGCCTCGCAGCGCGTGAGCCGCCGCTTCGGCGTGCGCACCGTCACGGTCGGGCTCGCGCTCATCGCCGGGAGCCTCGCGCTCGTCGGCACCCTGCTCGCCGCGCTGCCGCCCTCGGCCATCACGCTGCCGGTCGTGGCCGCGCCGCTGCTCGCGATCGGCGTCGGCGTCGGGCTCTTCGTCGGGCCCAACACCAATGCGGCCTTCGTGCAGACCGAGCCGCGCGACGCGGGCATCGCCTCCGCGCTCATCACCGCCGCGCAGCGCACCGGCACCGCCGTCGGCGTCGGCGTCGTCTCGGCGCTCTACGCGCTCGCGCCCGGCGGCTCGACCGAGGTCGCGAACCACGCCGCCGCGACGTTCACGACCGCCGCGATCGCCGCCGTGGCCGTCGCGGTGATGCTCGTGAGCCGGCGCAGCCGGCTCACGGTGCCGGCCTGACCCGGACCGGGGTCAGTCGGCGGTCGGAACGAGCGTCTTCGCCCCGAAGCGGCCGAAGCCGCGATCGGCCGTGACGACGGTCGCGCCCTGCTCGAGCGCGATGGCCGCGTCGTAGGCATCGGGCACGTCGTTGTGGATCAGCCGCGCGCGCACCTGCGCCGCGGCGAGCAGCTCGGAAATCGATGCTGACCCTTGTGCGCATGCGGGCATCATGCATCACGCCTTCGACATCGGTAGTCGCGCGCCGGGGTCATCGCGCCGTCGCCATCATGGGCGCCGCATGGGCGGGAGTGGGACGATGGAACCGTGCCGCGCCCGAAGTCTGACACCGCCGAGACGACCGTGAAGACGACGGATGCGTCGCGTGCCGACGAGCGGGAGACCCGGGCCCCGAGCGTCGACCCGTGGGTCCTCGAGGCCGAGCGCACCGCATCCGCACCCCGGTTCCGCCCGCCCGCGCTCGGGCCGGTGCCGAAGGGGCCCGTCTACCTGCTGGGACTGCTCACGGCCCTCCGCGCCGCCGGGCTCGTGCTCGTTGCCGAGGCGATCGCGCGCGGCATCGGCGCGCTCGCGGCCAGCGACCTCGCCGCCGAGACCACGCGGCTCATCGTCGTGCTCGGCATCGCCGGCGCGCTGCTGCGCGCGGGCGCCGAGTGGGCGACGTCGGTCGTCGCGCGGCGCATCGCGGCGTCGGTGAAGCAGCGCATCCGCGGGCGGCTGTGGCGGCAGATCGCGGCGGGCGACGCCGCGGGCGGCGGCACCGCCGTGCTCGCCGCCGACGGGCTCGACGACCTCGACGACTACTACGTGCAGTCGCTGCCGGCGACGATCGCGGCCGCGGTCGTGCCGCTGCTCGTCGGGCTGCGCGTGCTCGGCGCCGATTGGCTGAGCGCGGTCATCATCGTCGTGACGGTCCCGCTCATCCCCTTCTTCATGATCCTCATCGGCCGCCACACGCAGCAGCGCACCGACGAGGCGCTCACGGCGCTCACCCGGCTCGCCGACCACCTCGCCGAGCTCGCGCGCGGCCTCCCGGTGCTCGTCGGGCTCGGTCGCGTCGACGAGCAGGCGAAGGCGCTCGAGCAGCTGCAGGGCCGCTACCGCGAGCGCACGCAGGAGACGCTCCGCTGGGCCTTCCTCTCGGCGCTCGCGCTCGAGCTCGTCGCGACCATCTCGGTCGCGATCGTGGCGGTCTTCCTCGGCCTGCGGCTGCTGAACGGCACGATGGAGCTCGAGCCCGCCCTCGTCGCGCTCATCCTCGCGCCCGAGGCGTACGCGGCACTGCGGCAGGTCGGCACCGCCTTCCACGCCTCGCAGGACGGCCTCTCGGCCCTCGACCGCTCGCAGGCGATCCTCGAGCGGCCGGCGCCCGCCGACGTGCGGGGCCGCTCCGGCTCCGGGCCGATCCGCCTCGAGGGCCTCTCGGTGCAGTACGCCGGCCGCGACGCCCCGACCCTCGCCGGCATCACCGCTGAGCTGACCGGCATCGTCTCGATCGCCGGGCCGTCCGGTGCGGGAAAGTCGACCCTCCTGGGAGCACTCGCTGGGGCGCTGCCCGCCGACGCCGTCGTCACCGGCAGCGTGCACGGCGTGGGGGCGGATGCGGTGGGCTGGGCCCCGCAGGCACCGCGCGCGTTCGCCGACTCACCCCGCGCCGAGCTCGCGCTCTACGGCGCCGATCCGCTCGCCGCGCTCGACGAGCTGGGGCTCGGTCACGTCGCCGACGCGGCCGTCGCCGAGCTCAGCCCCGGCGAGCAGCGGCGCCTCGCCGTCGCCCGTGCCCTCGCGCGCGTCGACGCCGGCGCCCGCCTGCTCGTGCTCGACGAGCCGACCGCGCACCTCGACCGCGCCTCCGCCGAGCGCGTGCGCGCCGCGATCCTCCGCCGCGCCGACCGCGCCGTCGTCGTGCTCGCGAGCCACGAGCCCGAGACGACGGCGCTCGCGACCATGACCGTGCCGGTCGGCGCCGCTCCGCTGGCCTCTGCACCGCTGGCTGAGGAGCGCGCGGCTCCCCTACCGCTGGCTGAGGAGCGCGCGGCTCCCCTATCGCTGGCTGAGGAGCGCGCGGCCGCAGGCCGCACGCGTCTCGAAGCCCCGGTCGCGGTAGCAGGCGGCGCGACGGGCGCAGGAAGCGGGCCGCGCCTCACCATCCGCTCCCTCATCCGCCCGCACCTCGCATCCTGGGCCGGCTCGATCGCGATGGCGGTCATCGCCGTCTCGATGGGCCTCGCGCTCACCGCCGTCTCGGGCTGGCTCATCGTGCGAGCGAGCATCGAGGAGCACATCATGATGCTGCTGCTCGCGATCGTGGGCGTGCGCGCGTTCGGCATCTTCCGCTCGGTCGGCCGCTACGCCGAGCGGCTGCTGACCCACGATGCCGCGTTCAAGGTCGTCGACCTGCTCCGCGTGCGGCTGTGGCGGTCGATCGCGGCGCGCGGCGCCGGCTCGCGGCGACTGCTCGAGGGCGGTGCACCGCTCGACTACCTCGTGACGCTCGCCGACGAGCTGCGCGACCAGCTGCCCCGCGTGCTGCCGCCGATCGCGGTCGGCGTGCTCGTGATCGCCGGCACCGGCGTGACGACCGCCTTCGTCGCGCCGCAGCTCACGTGGATCGTCGTGCTGACGCTCGCGATCGCGACGATCGTCGCGTCGGCGCTCGCCATCTGGTCGGAGCGCGGCGCGTCCGCCGCCCGCGTCGGCGCCCGGTCGCGGATCGTGCGAGGCACCGCGGCGCTCGCCTCCGCCGCGCCAGACCTCCGCGGCAACGGCGTCGCGGGCGCGGCGCTCGCGCAGCTCGACGAGGCGAGCGCGCAGCTCTCGGCCGCCGAGCGGCGCGGCGCGTGGGCCGCGGGACTCGGCTCGGCCGTCGTCACCGCCGCCTTGGCGGCGCTCGCATGCCTCGTGCCCGTGCTGGCCCCGACGCTGACGGCCGAAGCCGCATCCGTCATCGCGCTCCTCACGCTCGCGCTGCTCGAGCCGCTCGGCGACCTCGTCGCGGCCGCGCACCGCGTGCCGGCGCTGCGCGCGGTGCTCGCGCGGCTCGCGCCCGTGCTGCGGCCCGCGCCGCAGCCGGCGTGGGGCGACGCCGAGCCGCCCACGCCGGTCGCCGCCGTCTCGCTCGACGACGTCAGCGTGCGCTACCCCGGCATGCCGCGGCCCGCGGTCGCCGACGTGTCGGGCCGCGCGGAGCGGGGCCGCTGGCTCGTGCTCGACGGCCCTTCGGGCTCGGGCAAGTCGACGCTGCTCTCGGCGATCATGGGCGCGCTGCCGGTGGAGCGCGGCGCCGTGCGCGCCGCTGCCGCCCCCGCCACCGTCTCCCCCGCCGCAGAGATAGGGCGAGTCGCTGACATGGCGGACGCTTCGGAGCGACACGCCCTGCACCTGTCGGAGAGCGCGGCGGACGGCGTGCCGCTCACCGACCTTGACGAGCGCGCCTGGCGCTCGCGCGTCAGCTGGTGCCCGCAGGACGCCTACGTCTTCGACTCGACGCTGCGCGGCAACCTGCTGCTCGCGCGCACGCGCGACGATGCGCCCGACGACGCCGCGATGCGCGAGGCGCTCGAGCAGGCGGGGCTCGCGCGGCTCGTCGACTCCCTCGGCGACGGCCTCGACACGCGCGTCGGCGCGGGCGGCTCGGCGCTGTCGGGTGGCGAGCGCCAGCGGCTCGCGGTCGCGCGGGCGCTGCTGACCCGCGCCGACGTCATCCTGCTCGACGAGCCGACGGCGCACCTCGACGCCCCGACGGCCGCGGCGATGATGGCCGACGTGCGCGAGGCGACCGCCGACCGCGTCGTCGTGCTCGTCTCGCACCGCCACGACGACCGGCTCCCGGCCGACGCGGTGGTGCGCCTCCCCTGACTCGCACGACGCGACGATGTGCACGCTGCTGCGGTCCGCGGCGCGCCGAAGCCACAAGAGCGTGCACACCGATGACCGAGGTGCGTCTCCAGCCGCAGCGATGTGCACCGACTTGCGGTCTGCAGCGCGCCCAAGCCGCAAGAGCGTGCACACACGCGCGCGCGAAGGCGCCCCGACAGCCGGCGCCCGGCCCGAGCGCTACGCCACGAGCCGCTTGAAGCGGTCGCTCCCCCGCGACGACCCCGCCGCGTCGACCTCGGCCCCCGGCACGCCGCTCGCACCGACCTGCAGGATCGCCCGCGCGAGCACCTCGTCGCGCACCTCGCGGCGTGCGTGGTCGTCGGCGAGCATCTCTACGAGCGCGGCGACCTCGGCGTCGGCGAGCGCCGCGACCGGGAACCACGGCAGCGCCGAGCGCCAGGCGCGGAACGCGAGCAGCAGCAGGTCGTGCCGCTGCTCGACGTGGGCGCGCTCGTGCGCGATCACCGCGACGAGCTCGTCGGCGTCGAGCCGGTCGAGCAGCCCCTGCGACAGCACGGTCACCGAGCCGGCGCCGCGCGGCAGGCAGTAGGCGACGGGCACCGCGTCGTCGAGCACGCGCGTGCGCGCCCGCGTCGGGTGCGGCGACGAGAGCATGTCGAGCAGCTGCAGGTGGCGGCGCCGCTGCGCGGTGACCTGCACGATCGTCACCGCGAGGTGCGAGAGCAGGTAGATCGTGAAGACCGCCGCCGGAACGACCGCGAGCCACGGCTGGCTCGGCGCGATCGCGAAGCCCGTGAGCGCGAGCGCGCCGATCATCGACAGGCCTCCCGCGAGTCCCACCGCCTGCCACACGAGCAGCGCGATCACGGGTGCCCGCATGGGCCACGCCGCGCGCGAGAGCCACACCGGCACGGGCCACGCGAGCATGAGCGCCACGAGCCACAGCATCGCCGCGCCCCACACGATCGCGCCGTGCGGGATCACGAGGGCTCCGTCGAGCACCGCGGCAGCGGCGGTCGGCGGCACGGGCACGAGCGCGATCCGCTCAGCCGTCGCCGCGGAGGAGCTTGCGCAGCACGGCGGCATCCTCTTCCGAGACCGCGCCGACGAAGCGCTCGAGCACGGCCATGCGGTCGCGCGACTCGCCCAGCACCTCGTGCATGAGCTCGGCGACGTGGTCGGCGCGCGAGGCGACCGGCGAGTAGCGGTACGGCCGCACCGTGCGGTCGGAGGCGACGAAGCCTTTCTTCTCGAGCCGCGAGAGCACCGTCAGCAGCGTCGTCGCCGCGAGCGGGCGGCCGGCGGCCTCGAGCTGCTGCTGCACGTCGTAGGCCGAGAGGGCCTCCGTCGAGTCCCAGACGGCGTCCATCACGACGCGCTCGAGCTCGCCGAGCGCGGGCATGTTCTTCCGCATCGTGCCTCCCGGGCCAGTGTGACGCATCCGTCGAGAAATCAATTCTACAACGAGTCGAACTTCTTCTATGCTGTGTAGAAGTGGTTCTACGCGGCGTAGAACTCAGCGTAGCGAAGGAGGGTCGGCGTGGAAGCGCTCGACATCGCCCGGTGGCAGTTCGGCATCACGACCGTCTACCACTTCATGCTCGTGCCCCTCACGCTCGGGCTCGGCATGGCGATCGCCGTCATGCAGTCGATCTGGGTGCGCACCGGCGACGAGAAGTTCCTGCGCATGGTGAAGTTCTGGGGGAAGCTCTACCTCATCAACTTCATCCTCGGCGTGGCCACGGGCCTCGTGCAGGAGTTCCAGTTCGGCATGGCGTGGAGCGAGTACTCGCGCTTCGTCGGCGACGTCTTCGGCGCCCCGCTCGCGCTCGAGGGGCTGCTCGCGTTCTTCGCCGAGTCGACCTTCCTCGGCATCTGGATCTTCGGCTGGGGGCGCCTGCGCAAGGGCCTGCACCTCGCGGCGCTGTGGTGCGCGGTGATCGGCTCGTGGCTCTCGGCCTACTTCATCATCGTCGCGAACTCGTGGATGCAGCACCCCGTCGGCGTCGAGATGACCGCCGAGGGCCGCCCCGTCATGACCGACATCTGGGCGGTGCTGACCAACAACACCGCGATCGCCGCCTTTACCCACACGATCTTCGGCGCCCTCATCGTCGCCGGCATGTTCCTCATCGGCATCTCCTGGTACCACCTCTGGCGGCGGCGCCACGACGGCATCGACCGGGTGGATGCGTCGGGTCGCGTCATCGTCGGCGAGGCCGCGTCGGTGCCGGGCCGCGACCGCACCGACCACGGGGTCTGGCTCTGGTCGCTGCGCGCCGGCGCGGTCGTCGCGATCGTCGCCTTCGGCGGCACCGCGCTCACGGGCGACTGGCAGGGCAAGCTCATGTACGAGCAGCAGCCGATGAAGATGGCCTCCGCCGAGGCCGCGTGCCACACCGGCTCGTCGTTCTCGGTGCTCTCGATCGGCGACCCCGGCACGACCGATTGCCGCGACGTCGTCACGCTCATCGAGATCCCCGGCGTGCTCGGCTTCCTCGGCACCGGCGAGTGGGGCGCCGACATGCCCGGCATCACCGACCTCGAGCCGCAGTACGTGAACCAGTACGGCGAGACGATCCCCGACGACGAGCTCTACGGCTCGTTCGCCGGCACCGAGGTGAACTACGTGCCGCCGATGTGGGTCACCTACTGGGGCTTCCGGCTCATGATTGGCCTCGGCGGCATCACCGCCTTCGGTGCGCTCGTGGCGCTGTGGCTCACGCGCCGCGGCACCGTGCCGTCGTCGCCCTGGATCATGCGGCTCGCGATCCTCGGGATCTTCGCGCCGTTCGCCGGCAACATCGCCGGCTGGATCTTCACCGAGATCGGCCGCCAGCCCTTCGTCGTGGCGCCGAACCCCGACCCCTCGGGCATCGACGGGGTGTTCATGTTCACCGCCGCGGCCGTCTCCCCCGGCGTCACGATCGGCGAGCTGCTCTTCTCCGTCATCACGCTCACCGCCGTCTACGCCGTGCTCATGGTCGTCGAGATCTTCCTGCTCGTGAAGTACGTGCGCGGCGGGGTCGCGAGCGCCATGCCCGAGCTCGCCTCGCGCCACGAAGCGGGCGACGACCCCGACGACCGGCCGGGCGGCGCGCGGGATGACGTGCTCGCCTTCGCCTACTGACCGCGTCCGCTACTGATCCGCCCGACCGCACTGGAGGCATCCGCCATGGAACCGCTCGCCATCACCTGGTTCGTGCTCATCGCCGTGCTCTGGATCGGCTACCTGCTGCTCGAGGGCTTCGACCTCGGCGTCGGCATGCGCATGCTGTTCGCCTCGCGCGACGAGCGCGAGCGCCGCGTCATGCTCAACACCATCGGGCCCGTGTGGGACGGCAACGAGGTGTGGCTCATCACCGCGGGGGCCGGCACGTTCGCGGCCTTCCCCGAGTGGTACGCATCCCTCTTCTCGACCCTCTACGTGCCGCTCACCCTCGCGCTCGTCGGGCTCATCCTGCGGGCGGTCTCGATCGAGTGGCGCGGCAAGGTGCACACGCAGCGGTGGCGCTCGGCGTGGACGGCCGGCATCGGCATCGGCTCGCTCATCGCCGCCTTCTGCGTCGGCGCGATGCTCGCGCTCACGACGCTCGGGCTGCCGATCGACGGCAACGGCGACCGCGTCGGCGGGCCGTTCGTGTGGTTCGGCTGGCCGGCGATCGTCGGCGGGCTCGCGGTCGTGGGCTTCTCGCTCGCGCACGGCGCGACGTTCCTCGCGCTCAAGGCGGATGGGTCGGTGCGGTCGCGCGCGGCGGACTTCGCGGCGCGGTGGGCACCCGTGTGCCTCGTGCCCGCGGCGATCTGGGCCGTCTGGGTGCAGCTCGAGCACGGCGGCAACCTGCTCTCGTGGGCGCTCGTGCTGCTCGCGGTGATCGGCGGCTACTGCGGCTGGGCGCAGGCGCGGCGGCGCCGCGAGGGGCTCGCGTTCACCGGCTACGCGGCGTTCGGGGTGTTCGGGGTCGCGGCGATCTTCGCGGGCGTCTTCCCGAAGGTGCTGCCCTCGACGATCGACCCGGCCTTCGACCTGACGCTCATGAACGCGTCGAGCAGCCCCTACACGCTCGGCGTCATGACGGTCATCACGGCGGTGAGCCTGCCGATCATCCTCGGCTACCAGGCGTGGAGCTACTGGGTGTTCCGCAAGCGCGTGACGCCCGGCATGATCCCCGACGCGCACATCGTGCTGCCGGCGATCCTGCGCGATCGCGACGCGGACCGCGACGCCGCCCCGACCGCGTAGCCGCTCAGCCCGCGTCGCGCTCGGCACGGCGCCCGCAGAGTGCCGGAACTCTGCTGTTCTTCGCCCTCAGAACAGCAGAGTGTCGGCACTCTGCCGCGAGCGCGCTACCCGGATGCGTCGCGAATGGGTGACAATGAGCGCACCGGTCCCCAGCCGGAGTCACGTCTCGAGGAAGTCCACCGATGCACTTCGCGCCATCGCGCCATGCCGTCCTGCCCAGCGCGCCCGCGCGCATCCGCCCCCTCCGCTCGGTCGAGCGGTGAGCGCCCGATCCTCAGCGGGTGCCGCGAGCCCGCTGCAGCAGCGGGTCTTCGGAACGCCGGGCGCCGCGCTGATCGGCGCGGGCCGGGCGCTGCCGGCGAAGCGCGCCCACCAGGGGAAGCTGGGCGAGGAGCGGCTCGCCGGCCTCACGCGCCAGGTCGTCGATGCGACGCCCGGGATGTTCCTGTTCCACTCGGTGAAGCTGCCGAGCGAGACGGGCGACGTCGATCAGCTGCTCTACGCCGGCGGCCAGTTCTTCCTCATGGACGCGAAGCTCTGGAAGGGCTTCGACGGGCAGTCGCGCATGACCTACGACGTCGCGATGCGCGACTCCGAGACGATGGTCTTCGTGCGCAACGGCCAGCCCTTCTCGGGCGGCGACGTCAAGGCGCCCAAGCAGCTCGCGAAGTGGAAGAAGTACCTCTCGGGGCACCGCGTGCAGGCGGTCATCGTGCTCATGGACCCGGGCGCGCAAGTCGCCGGCGCCGCGTGGAAGGGCGACGTGCTCGTCATCAACGCGCTCGAGCTGCAGTCGTGGCTGCGCAGCCTGCCGCCGACGGGCCAGCGGCCGCTGCACGAGGTGTGGATCCGCGAGCTCGCCGGGCTCACGTTCGACCCGGCCGCGAAGCCGGTGCCGCGGAAGCCCCGCTCGGGCAAGGGCGCGAGCAGTCGGCCGAGGCCCGGCGCATCGGCGGGCACTGCACCGTGGCAGCGGCCGATCGCGAGCGCCACGCGGCCCTCATCGCAGCGCTTCGCGCCTCCGCCTGCGTCGCGGCCCGCCTCGAGCCCCCGGCTGCCGACCGTCACCGCTCCCCTGCCGCTGCGACGCGAGACGGATGCGCTGGAGACGGCACTTGGGACGCTCGTCACGCGAGCGGTGACCCGAGCGCAGCGCCTCGGTCGATGGTCGCTGCGATCCGCGCTGTGGGCGTGGGTCGCCTGGCTCGCGTCGCTCGCGGCCTACCTCGTGGTGCACGAGCAGACCGCGCTGTGGGCGGCGCTGTGCATCGCGAGCTTCGGCCTCTCGATCGCCGCGACGTGGCTCGGCGTCACCGGCAACCACGAGGCGACGGATGCGCGTGCCAGCCGCATCCCGGCCAGCTGGGGCCTCGGGCTCGCCGTCGCGCACCTGACGCTCGCGTTCGTCGTGCCGCTCGCGGCGATCGTCGCGCTCGTGGTCGCGCCGCGCCTCTGACCCGCCTCCTTCAGCCCGGTGCGGGACCCCGTCCACCAAGCGGGAGCCTGTGCACCAGGTCCCGTTCGGTGAGAGGGGTCCCGTTCGTCGTGCTGCGGCGAGCGCGCCGGTCTCAGCTCTGCAGCTTGCGCAGCGCCGACCCCTTGTGCGCGGCGAGGTGGTCGGTCTTGTCGCTCTTGACCTCGTACTGCGGCTCGTCGCTCGACGCGCGCCGCGTGCGCCCCATGAACTCGAAGTCGCGCTTGTGCACCTTCGTGATCGTCCCGCGCACGCGGCCCGCCTCGGAGTTCCAGCTGACGTGGTCGCCGACCTTGAAGTCGCTCATGCCGCCATCGTGCTCCGCGCGGCTGGGAAGGCGCGTTGAAGGACCGCACGACTCGCCCGAGCCGGCTCAGCGCTGCTCGAACGGGTAGCCGGGCGCCTTCACGTGCTCGTTGAAGTAGCGACCGACGCTCTCCCCCGCGTCGGCGGCAGCCATGAGCCCCGCGTAGACGCGCGCGGGCACGAGGAAGTAGCGGTAGACGTCGCCGTCCTCGAACTCGACCTCGAGCGTGCTCGAGCCCTTGTCGTAGCCGATCGAGCGCAGCACGCTGCTCGTCACCCGCGCTCGCTTCACGTCGCCATCCTCCCCCGCGCGGCGACATGCAGAAAGCCCCGCCGAAGCGGGGCTCTCCAGTCTGTGGACCCGGGGGGAATCGAACCCCCGACCTTCTCATTGCGAACGAGACGCGCTACCAACTGCGCCACGGGCCCGGACTGGAACAGCGTATAGGACGCGGGGCCGCTCGGCGAAATCGAGCCGCGACCGCCGCGGCGCGCCCTCGGGAAACGCTGAGCGCGCGGTTGTCGATCAGTGTTACCGAACGCTGTTGCATATGGTCATGGACCGAGCGATCCCCTTCGTCACCAGCACCGTTGCCATCGTGAGCGGGCTCGCGCTCGCCGCGATCGTCTTCCTGACGTGGCAGCCGTGCGCCGGTCTCGGGCTGCCCGCGACGGGCGAGCCCGCCGCCGCGTGCGCGGCGATCAGCGATGCCGGCCCCACCGGCTGGATCGGGTCGCTGTGGCCGCTCGCCCTCGTCGTGGCGCTCTACGCCGCCTTCCGGGCGGTCGCGACGCACTGGACCGCCGGGACGATCGCCGCGGTGCCCGTGCTCGTGCTGCTCGCCGTCGCCGCGAACCCCGCGGTCGAGGCGACGCTCCTGGGGCTCCGGGCGGCATCGGCGGGCGAGCCGCCCTGGACGGGCTCGCTCACCGCGCTCGTGCTGCTGCTCGCGGGGCTGCTGATCTCGTCGACGGTGCCGCGCCACGTCGCGACGCGGCGGCCCGACGCCGCGCGCGTGCAGCTCGTGCAGGCCTGAGCCGACGGCCCCGGGGCTCAGCCCACGCGGCGCGCGAACGCCGCGTGCACGTCGACGTCCGCGAGGTCGTCGTCGACGAGGCCCATCGAGGCGAAGCGCGAGCCGCTCGTCGCGGGCGCTCGGCGGGCCGGCTGCTCTCGACGGATGGGGTGCTCGTCCTGCTGCGTCTCGAGCGGCTCCTCGGCGCGCACGACCTCGAGCGCCTCGGCCTGCGCGACCGCCTCCCGCACGGGCAGCTCGCGGATGGGCAGCGCGGGCTGCGTCGGCGCGAGCCGGCGCTCCGTCTCGGTCGGCGCCTGCGCGATCTCGCCCGTGACGATCTCGTCGAAGCTCGGCTCGAGCCGCGTCACGCGCGCGACCGGTCCCGAGAGGGCGCGGCGGTCGGCGTTGAGCTGCTCGCGGGCACGCTGCAGCAGGTCGTCGCTCGCCTTGTACTCGACGCGCGCGCGCTGCTCCGGCACCGGCTGCGGCGACCACGAGCGCGACTCGAGCACCTCGGCCGTCGCGAGCCGGTCGACGCGACCTGACTGGCGCGCCACGACCTGCTCGGCCACCCGCTCCTCGGCCGCGACCGCTTCGGCGGCGACCTTCCGCGCCTCGACGAGCGTGCGCACCTGGGGCGCCGTCGACGCCGCGACCCGACGCATCCGCTGCGCCGACGCGTTGACCGCCACGAGCCCCACGACGCCGAGCACCGCGACGGCGGCGCTGACCGCGACGAGCACCTGCATCGCGGGCACGAGCGCTCCGGCGACGACGCCCAGCAGCGCGACGAGCACGAGCGCGAAGCACGCGAGGCGCGTGCGGCGCAAGCGCTGCGTGCGCGACATCGACGACTTCACGGCCGCGCGCACCTCGCGCTCGACCGCCTTGATCTGCTCGTCGAGCTCGCGGGCGCGAGCGACGGCCTTCGCGTGCTCGAGCGCCTGCTTGAGGCGCTGCTCCTTGGCGACCGCCTTCTGCTGCACCGCGACCGTGCGGGCGTCGACCTCGAGCCGCACCTCCTCGGGCGCCTCCTGCGACTCCGCCATGATGCGGAGCGTCTGCTGCAGCCGGATGGCGTTGCGCTCGGTCGCGAGGTACTCGCGCTTCCGCGTCCACACGGGCACGAGGTATGCGACCCAGAGCACGACGGCGACGATGAGGACGAGCGACGTCCCGAGACCTGCGAACCCTGGCATGGCCAGCACGGTATCTTTCCGCGACGGCAAGGCCGGGGAGGCCGCGCGGCGGTTCGCGACGAGTCGCGCGAGGAACTACGCCGAGCGGTCGGCGCGCGGGTCGCCGCCGACCTCGACCGGGTAGACCGAGCGGTCGAACGGCGGCACGCGGCCGGCGAGGAAGCGCTGCAGCACGAGCTCGGGCAACTCCTCGCGCACGAGCGCGAAGCACAGGTGGTCGCGCCAGTCGCCGTCGATGTGGATGTAGCGGCGGCGGCAGCCCTCGTAGCGGAAGCCGAGCTTCTCGACCACGCGCAGGCTCGCGAGGTTCTCGGGCCGGATGCACACCTCGACGCGGTGCAGGCCGAGGCCGAGCATGAGGTGGTCGGTGACGAGGGCCACGGCGATCGTCGTCGCGCCGCGGCCGGCGAACCGGCGCGCGATCCAGTAGCCCAGGGTCGAGGAGGAGAGCGCACCGCCCGAGATGTTCGCGACGTTGAGCTGCCCCGCGAACTCGCCATCGACCTCGATCGCGAAGGCGAGCCCCGTGCCCTCGCGGTCGGACTCGAGCAGCGAGCGGATCGACGACTTCGTGTCGAAGCGGCCGCTCGGCCGCGAGCCCGGCAGCGTCGCCTCCCAGCGCTCGAGCCACGGGCGGTTCGCGATGAGCTCGGCCTCGAGCGCCTTCGCATCGCGCATCCGGATGCCCCGCACGGTCACGGGCCCGTGCGAGAGGCGGGGCGCGCTGTCGAACACGAGACCGAGCCTAGACGCACGCATCTCGATACGGCCCTGCGGGCCTACTCGATGACCGGGTGGGGGCGGGCCTGCTCGATGAGCGAAGGGAGCGGGCCTACTCGATGAGCGGGGCGGCGGGCCTAGTCGATGAGCGAAGGGGCGGGAGCGATGTTGAAGTTGTCGCGGAAGAGGTTATCGGGGTCGACCTCGGCCTTGAGCGCCCGCAAGCGCGCGAGCGTCGCGGGCGGGAACGCATCCTCGAGCCGACCGGGCCGGGGATCCGTCTCGAACGAGAGGTAGAGGCCGGATGCGTGGGGCGCGACGAGCGTGTCCCACGCGGCGTCGAGGCGCGTGCGATCCGCCCCGAACGCGATCACCGAGAACTTCGCCTCGCGGTGCGCGAACGCCGTCGCGTCGGCCGGCACGTCGGCGATCGCGCCGCCCATCGAGCGGATCTGGAAGAAGAAGTGGGCTCCGGCGTCGAGGAAGCGCGCGAGCGCTCCCGCGACCTCGGGCGTGATCGAGCCGATGAGCGCCGAGCGCGTGATCGGCTCCCCCTGCCCCTGGTGCGCACCGCCCGGCGCGTTGTCGATGACGCCGGCGTAGTGCGTCTTCACGACCTGCTGGCCGACGAGCGGCGCGACGGCCGCGAACGGCTGCAGGTGGTCGACGATCGACTCGGGGTCGGATGCGTCGACCGCGATCATCGCCTGCGCGACGCGCGGCTGCCGGGGCCGGTCGCCGCCGAGCAGCAGGAAGGGCGTCACGACGCGGTCGCTCGCCTCCGTCGCCGCGCCGAAGCGCTCGAGGAAGCCGGCCGTGTCGCTCGCGTCGAACGCGAGCTGCGCGAAGCCGATCTCGCCGACCGGCTGCGCGATCATCTCGAAGGCGACCGCGACGCCGAGGTTCGCGCCCGCCCCGCGCATGCCCCAGTAGAGCTCGGGGTGCTCGTCGCGGCTCGCGCGCACGAGGCTGCCGTCGGCGAGCACGACCTCGACCGCCTCGACGTGGTCGATCGTGAGCCCGTGCTCGCGGCCGAGGAAGCCGACGCCGCCCGCGGTCGCGAGCCCGCCGACCCCGACGCCGCCGTAGTCGCCCGACGAGATCGCCCAGCCGTGCTCGTCGAGCACCGTCGCGACCCGGCCCCACGTCGCACCCGCGCCGATGCGCACGAGGCGACGCGACGCATCCACGACGTCGATCCGGTCGAGCGCGCTCAGCTCGATCACGATGCCGCCGTCGTTCGTCGAGCGGCCCGAGATGCCATGGCCGGCGGAGCGGATGCTGAGCGGCACGCGCTCGCCCGCGCCTTGCTCGCGCGCCCAGGCGAGCGCCTCGGCGACCTGCGCGGCGCTCGTGGGCCGCAGCACGACGCCCGGCGCGCCGCCGCGGAGGTAGGTGTGCTGCACCTCGGGGTACTCCCACGAGCCGGGCTCGACCGCGGTCGCCTTGAGGCTCGCGGGGATCGAGGCGTAGTCGAGCGCCGCGGCGCGCAGCCGCAGCGCCGCCGCCGGGAGCGAGCCGGCCGGCTCGGTGCCCCGCTCGCCCCGCTCGGCCGCGACGCGCTCGCGCACCTCGGGCGCGACCTCCTCGATGAAGCGCTGCATCGTCGCGGGGTCGTCGGCGGCGAGGATGAAGGTGCTCATGCCGTCCTCGAGCGCGAGGTCGGCGAGCTCGCGCACCCACTGCGAGGGCGGACCCTGCAGCTGCCCGGCGGAGCGCTCGCGGAACGCGCCCCCGATGTTGAGCAGCCGCTTGACCTCGCGCAGATCGCGGCCCGCCTTCTCGGCCGCCGCATCGATCGCCGCGTTGCCGCGCGCGAGGTCGCCCGGCTGCAGGTAGCCGAGGCTCGGCAGCCAGCCATCGCCGAGCCGGCCCGTGAGGCGCAGCATGCGCGGTTTGTAGGCGCCGATGTGGATCGGCAGCCGGTGCGCCGGCCGCGGGCCGCGCTTCGCCCCCGCGACGCGGTGGTGCTCGCCGTCGATGCGCACGCCGCCGCGCTCGCTCGTGTCCCAGATGCCGCGGATGATCGCGATCGCCTCCGCGAGCGCGTCGACGCCCTGCCCGGGCGTGAGCCGCTCGCCGCCCATCGCGGCGATCGCGTCCCAGAAGCCGCCGGCGCCGAGGCCGAGTTCGAAGCGCCCTCCCGTGAGCAGGTCGAGGCTCGCGGCGCTGCGGGCGAGCACGGCCGGCTGCCGCAGCGGCAGGTTCGCGACGTTCGGGGCGAGGCGGATGCGCTCGGTCGCGGCTCCGACGTACGACAACAGCGTCCACGTGTCGAGGAACGCCGGCTGGTAGGGGTGGTCCTGGAAGGTCGCGAGGTCGAAGCCGAGCCGCTCCGCGAGCTGCGCGAGCCGCACGGGCTGCTGGGCGGGGGCGTTCGTCGGCGTGATGAAGACACCGAACTCGATCTCGTGGCCGTAGTCCATGCCGGGTGCAACCCGGATCGGGCCCGGAAGCATCCCGCGCTAGATTCACCGGCATGAGCGAGCACGATGACGAGACCGCCGTCGAGGACGCGAAGCGCGCGCTGCGCCGCCGGCTGCGCACCGAGCGGGCCGAGCGCGGCGAAGACTTCGCCGCCGAGCGCTCCGGCGGCCTGACTGCCAACCTGCAGCGACTCACGGAGCAGCTCGGCGCCCGCACGATCTCCGCCTACCTGTCGCTGCCGCAAGAGCCCGACACGCGGGCCTTCCTGCAGTGGGCGGCGAGCGCGGGCGTGCGCGTGCTGCTGCCGGTCATCCGCGCCGACGGGCTGCTCGACTGGGCCGAGCACGACGGCACCGAGACGGTCGAGGCGACCCTCGGCATCCCCGAGCCCACCGCGGAGTCGCTCCCGCCGACGGCCGTCGAGTCGATCGACCTCATGCTCATCCCCGCGACCGCGGTCGGTCGCGACGGCTCGCGGCTCGGCGGCGGGCGCGGATTCTTCGACAAGACCATCGCCGCCATGGCAGAATGTCCACCGGTCTATGCGGTCGTGCACGACGAGGAGCTCTTCGACAGCGTTCCCCACGCGGCGTACGACCAGCCCGTCGACGGCGTGGTCACGCAGTCCGGGATCTACACGACTTCGAGGAGCTGAGCCTTGCCCGTCTACGCCTACGCCTGTGCCGCTTGCGGCCACGCCTTCGACGCACGCCAGAGCTTCGACGAGCCCGCCCTCACCGTGTGCGAGCGGTGCGGCGGCGCCCTGCGCAAGCAGTACGGCTCGATCGGCGTGACCTTCAACGGGCCCGGCTTCTACCGCACCGATTCGCGCTCGACGAGCTCGAGCTCGAGCGCCGCGTCGAGCAGCAAGGGCGCGGATGCGTCGAAGGGCTCGGGCCCGAAGGAGTCGAGCACTCCCGCGAAGAGCGCGGCGCCGGCCGCGACCGGCAGCTCGAGCACGGCGGCCTGACGATGCTCGACGGCTTCAAGAAGTTCCTGCTGCGCGGCAACGTCGTCGAGCTCGCGACCGCCGTCGTGATCGGCACGGCGTTCACGGGCATCGTCACCGCCTTCACCGAGGCGATCATCAACCCGCTGCTCGCGATGGCGTTCGACGCCGACGCGCTCTCGGACGCGACGGTCGGACCGTTCCGGATCGGCCTGCTGCTCGCCGCGATGATCAACTTCCTCATCATCGCCGCGGTCGTCTACTTCGTGCTCATCTTCCCGATGGCGAAGCTCAAGGAGCGGATGGACCGCCGCCGCGGCATCCAGCCCGACGAGCCGGCAGAGACCGACGTCGAGGTGCTGCAGGACATCCGCGAGCTGCTGCGCGCGCAGCAGGCGGGCACCGCACCGGGCGCGTGACCCCCTCGGCGACGCCGAGGCCGCCGCGCACCTACGGGACCGGCGCGGTCACGCGAGCCCTGCGCATCCTCGCCTTCCTCTGCATCGCCGCGATCACCGCTTGGCTGCTGCTGCGCTACCACGCGCTGCCAGAGACGATCCCGACGCACTTCGATGCCACGGGCGAGGCGGATGCGTTCGGCAGCCGGTCGAACGTGCTCGCGCTCGCGGGCGTCATGGTCGCGCTCGCCGCGCTGCTGGCGTGGCTGTCGACGAAGCCGCGGCACCTCAACTACCTCGCGCACCTCACCG
This sequence comes from Agrococcus sp. TF02-05, assembly GCF_017565345.1. Lineage (NCBI taxonomy): Bacteria > Bacillati > Actinomycetota > Actinomycetes > Micrococcales > Microbacteriaceae > Agrococcus > Agrococcus sp. TF02-05. The sequence goes on from NZ_JAGEKO010000004.1 coordinate 221,207, forward strand.
ATGAGAACGCGCAGCGCGTCTACCGCGAGGGCGAGCGGCTGCTCGTGTGGCTGCTCGCGACCCTCGTGCCGATCTACCTCGGCCTGCTGCTGTCGATGCTCGGCTGCCCGGGCGCCGCGCTCGTCGTCGGCGGCCTCGCCGCGATGCCGGTGCTCGTGCTCGTCGGCGCGGTGCGGATGGCGATGGCATCGACGCCGCGGGCCTGAGGCGCAGCGCGGGCGGGGCTCAGGCCGCCGGCCCGCACCACCGCTCGAGCGCATCCCCGAGCCCGTCGCTCGAGCCCTCGCCGACCCACGCGACGTGCCCGTCGGGCCGCACGAGCAGCCCGGTCGGGGGCGGCACCTCGCCGATGACCGGCAGCCGCCAGGCGCCGTCGGCGGTCGCATCGACGAGCTCGACGCGGTCGCGCCATGCGGCGACGTCGAGCGGCGCACCGCCGAGCCGGAGCAGCACCGGCCGGGCCTCGCGCAGCAGCGCGTGCACGCGCGAGCGCCCCGCCGCGGTCTCGAGGTCGACGTCGGGCACGCGGCGGCCGAGCAGCGGGTGCCCCTCCCCAAGCTCGTAGGCGACGTCGAGTCCGGCGATGAGCGCCGCGATCGGCTCCCCGGCCCCCTCGACCGCGAGCACCTCGTCGAGCAGCGCCTTGAGCGCCTCCTGCCGCGGATCGGCGCGCTGGAAGAGCGATTGCGCCATCGTGTAGCCGAGCGCCCGCGCTCCGGCCGGGTGCCGCTCCGCGTGGTAGCTCTCGAGCAGCGCGTCGCCCGCGAGGTCGCGCGCGACGAGCGCGAGCTTCCAGCCGAGGTTGACGGCGTCCTGCAGCCCGAGCCCGATGCCCTGCCCGCCCGTCGGCGAGTGGACGTGCGCCGCGTCGCCCGCGAGCAGCACGCGGCCGTCGCGGTAGCGCTCCGCCTGCCGCGTCGCGTCGGTGAAGCGCGAGAGCCACGTGGGGCTGTGCGCGCCGAGGTCGCTGCCGAAGGCTGCGACGAGCCCGCGCCGCACGTCGTCGAGCGTCGGCTCGTCGCCCCGCCGCAGCTCGGGCTCGGTCAGCACGACCCGCACCTGCCCGTCGCCGATCGGGTGCGCGCCGTGCACGCCGCGCTCGTCGACCTTGCCGAGCTGCCGCGGCTCGCCCTCGATGCGCAGCTCGGCGATGATGCTGCTGCGCGTCGCGTCGGGCCCGACCATCGCGATGCCCGCCGCTCGCCGCACGGCGCTCCGGCCGCCGTCGGCGCCGACCACGAACCTCGCACGCACCCGCTCGCCCGAGGCGAGCAGCGCATCCGCCCCCTCCTCGTCCTGCGCGACGCCGACGACCTCGGCGCCCCAGCGGATGCGCGCGCCGAGCCCCTCGGCCCAGTCGCGCAGCAGCGGCTCGATGTCGCGCTGGAAGAGCGCGAGCGTGTACGGGTGCCGCGTCGGCAGCGCGCCGAGGTCGAGCATCGTGCCGCCGAAGGTCGCCGCGCTCAGCGTCGTGCCGGCCTCGAGGAAGCGCTCGGCGATGCCGCGCTGGTCGAGCAGCTCGATCGAGCGCGAGTGGATGCCGCCGCCGCGCGACCCCTCGAGCTCGGCCGTCGCCCGTCGCTCGAGCACCTCCACATCGACGCCCGCGAGCCGCAGCTCGCCCGCGAGCATCATCCCCGTCGGCCCGCTCCCGACGATCACCACATCGCGCATCCGCCCGCTCCCCTCGTCATCGACGAGGCATCATCGCGCACGGCAGGGGCCTTGCGGCAAGGCCCGGTCGCCGCCATATCCTGGAGGCAACGGGGCAGATGCGTCAGCCCCAGTGGGGCGGGACGTCGCCCCGCAGCCGCGCGTCGTTCTCGCTCGAGGGCTGCTGCGGCTCGGGCTCGGGCCCGCCCATGTAGCCGGGCACCGGGTCGGTCGTGACGCGGCGGCCGCGCTTGCGGATGACGAGGCGCGCGGACTCCGCGCGCTCGGCGGGCTCGCCCGCGTCCGCCTCGGGCTCGCGCCCGTCAGCGGCCGGTGCGTCGGCGGTCACGACCGCGACGCATCCGCCCCGACGAGCTCGGCGATGCGGTCGGCGACGCCCTCGGGGTCGGTGAAGAGCTCGAATGCGTGCACGCGCATCGTGTGCCATCCGAAGCGGCGGAGGATCTCGGGGCGCAGGCGCAGCGCCTCGCGCAGCGTGCGGTCGCCGTCGTCGTGGTCGGCCTCGATCGCCGCGCACACGCCGCCGTTCGCGACCACGAGCGGCAGCTGGCCGTCGTAGGAGACGTCGGCGCGGAGGCCCCGCCGGCGCAGCCGCGTCGCGAGGTCGATCATGAGCGGGTCGCCGCCGAAGAACGCCTTCCGCGGCGCCTCGGCGGCCGCGTCGAGCAGGATCTCGCGCAGCATCGCCGCGCCGTGCTCGAGCCGCTCGGGGTCGAGCTCGGCGGCGTCGAATGCGGTGACGATCTGCAGCGCCTTCCGCGCGCGCGTCATCGCGACGGCGAGCAGCCGCTCGCCGCCGGGCTGGCCGAGCGTGCCGAAGTCGACGTTGCGGCCGTGCTTCGTGTGGCCGTAGCCGACCGAGAAGATCACCCGGTCGCGGCTGAGCGCGGCAGCGTGCGTGATGTCGACGATGACGAACGGCTCGTCGCGGTCGGCGACGACGAAGTCGGTCAGCTGGCTCGATCCCGCGAGCGCCGCCATGACGGCCTGCTGCACGCGCACCGCGTGCCGCTCGTTGGCGGTCACGACCATGAGCGACTCCTGCGGCCGCGAGCGCGCGTGCTGCGTGACGAGCTGCACGACGCGGTCGACCTCGCCGTCGGGGCTCTCGACCGTCGCCGCGCCCTGCTCGGGCAGGCCGTGCGCGCCGTGCACGATCGAGGTCGTGAGCGAGCGGTGGCCGAGGTAGGCGCCCGCCCACGGCAGCGCCTCGATGCGGCCCTCGTAGAAGCGCTCGTTCACCGCCGTCACGAGGTCGGCGCCGCCGGTGCGGTACGAGCGCGTGAGGCGCAGCATCGGCAGCACCGCGCCGAGCCGCGAGAGCGCCGACTCGGCGTGCAGCTCGTCGGGCGACGCGAGCTCCTCGCTCGGCCGCACGCCGAGCGTCGAGATGCCGACGTCGAAGGGCGCGGGCGTCTGCGTCACCGAGTCGCCGACCGCGATCACCTGGCGCGCGCGGCTGATCGCGCCCGCCGCCTCGGCGATCGTGATCGCGCCCGCGTCTGCGATGACGACGGCGTCGAAGGGGATGCGCTTGGGCACCCGGTGCAGGTCGTAGGGCGAGGAGAGCCACACGGGCGCGACCGAGCGGGTCAGGTGCGGCGCGAGCCGCTGCAGCTCGTCGGCGTCGACCGGGCCCGCCTTGATGAGGCGACGCAGTGCATCCGCCTCGTCCGGGTGGTCGTCGACCGCGAGCCGCCACGCGCGCGCGATCTGGTGCGCGAGCCGGGCGCTCGAGGCGTCGACGTGCGCCTCGTCGACGAGCGCGAAGTCCTGCTCGAGCCGGCGCAGCACGTCGGTGTTGCCGCGCAGGAGCGCGCGCTCCTTGGCGATCATCGACTGCAGCGCCGACTGCCACCACGCGAGGTCGAGCTCGTGCTCGACCTGGTCGTCGGCGACGTGCCGGTCGGCGAAGTCGGCGAGCAGCGCGTCGAGGCCGAGCCGCTCGATGCCCGTCATGAGCTCGGCGCGCTCGGTGATGTTCTGGAGCGCATCGCTCGGGGCGGCGAGCTCGGCGATGCGCTGCTCGAGCTCGGGCAGCGGCAGGTCGACGCTCTTGACGTCGGGGCTCAGCGCCGCGTCGAGGCGGGCGAGCTTGCCCTCGACCTCGCGGAGCGTCGCGTCGAGCGCGCCGAGGCCCGCGGGCACCGTCGGGATCGAGCCGTCGGGCGCGAACTTCGCCCACAGTCGCCGCTGCTGCTGCGCGGCGACGAGCACGTCGTGCAGGTCGGGCACGTGCGCGCCGGGCCGCACGTACTCCTCGGCGAGCTTCTTGAGCCGGCGGCGCTGCATGGCGCCGAGCGACTGGATCGCCTCGCGCCGCGGACCGGTCGCGGCGATGAGCTCGCCGAGCGGCCGGTCGTAGATCGACGGCGTCATGACGTCGAGCGTCGCGCGCACGTCGGTGAGCAGCGCGACCTGGATCGCGAGCTCGGCGAGCGTCGCGGCGGGCCGCAGCTTCGTGTCGCCGACGACCTTGCGGGCGCTCGCGATGAGCCCAGCGAGCTCGCCGTCGCCGTCGGTGCCGGCGAGCGCCTGCGCGTCGGCGAGGGCGGCGGATGCGTCGCTCGAGGTCTGGAAGGACGCCCCGTACCAGGGCGTGTCGCTCGGCCCGTACTTGAACTGGCCGAGCGCCGCGGCCTTCCGCATCGTGGCGGCGACGCGGGGTCGGTCGGTCGCGAGCGTGCGGGTCGCCTGCTCGCTCAGCCGCGCGCGCGTCGAGGGCGGCGTCGGCAGCATCGCGAGCCGCGAGAGCTCCTTGAGCGCGTCGAGCACGCTCACCTGCAGCTGCGGGTCGACGCGGCGGAGCGCCGCGCGGTAGTCGAGCAGCACCTTCCGCAGGCGCAGCATCGCCTCGTCGATCTCGGCCGTCTCGGGCCGGCCCGACTGCTCGATGCGGCGGATCGCGGCGATGAGGTCGCGGCGCAGCGTCGCCTCCGAGACGGCGAGCGCCTCGAGCTTCGTGCTCGCGAGCCGGTCGGCGATGTCGCGGAGCGTCGCGCGGCGCGGGCTCACGACGAGCACGCGCTTGTCGTCGCTCACGAGCGCGGCGAGCACGTTCACGACCGTCTGCGTGAGGCCCGTGCCGGGCAGCGCCTCGACGACGATCGAGTTGCCGGCGGCCGCCTCGGCGATCACGGCGTCCTGCTCGTGGTCGGCGTCGAGCACGAGCCGGTCGACCTCGGGGTCGCGCTGGTCCTGCGGGGTCTCGTCGATGCCGCTGCGGCCCTCGCGCACGCGCCAGCGCGCCTGCTCGTCGCCGCGCACGGCGTCGAGCACGTCGTGCGGCGCCTGCTGCAGGTCGACGGCCATCGGCTCGCCGACGTCGGCGAACGTCGAGGCGAGCAGCCGCGCCTCGACCGTGAAGCCCGGCACGTGCGCCGCGGCCTGCCGCACGGCGTCGAGCACGGCGTTGGGCGTGAACGTGCCCTCGCCCGAGCCGAGCTCGATGAGGCGGCGCTCGTCGAGCTGCACGCCGTGGTGGCCGCGCAGGATGCTCGCGAGCCGCGGGTTGACGAAGGGCTGGCCGAGCAGCTGCAGCTCGAAGTCGCGGCCGCGGCGGCGCACGATCAGCGGGCGCAGCAGCACCGGCCCGTAGACCTCGCGGCTCTGTCCATCGGCAGTGGCGTGCGGGAAGCGCGCCATGCCGATGCCGAGGTGGACGGCGTCGATCGAGCGGGCGGCCGCGAGCTCGATGCCCTTCGAGGCGATCGCGGCGGCGGCCGAGCGGGCGGCGCGGAGCGCGAGGTCGTCGCGGATGAGGCTCGACAGGGCCGTCGGTCGGCCGGTGATGAACTGCGCGAGGCCGCCCGGATGCGTCGCGGAGAGCTCGATGCGGGTCGCGGTGGTGTCGATGAAGTCGGTCAGCGGGCTCCGCCCGCCCACGCGCCGGAGCGCATCCGCCCATCCCGCCCACTCGCCGTCGCGACGGCTCACCGGGGGCTCGGGCGCGACGACGGGCGCCTCGCCCGTGAGCGATCGGTCGGGTCCGGGCGCGGGCTCGACGGCCCGCTCGAGGGTCGCGGCGTCGACGGGCTCGTCGCCCTGGAACTCGATCTCGTCTTCGCGCACGCAGTCACGATAGCCGCGGGGTCCGGCGTCGGCCGGGTGACACTGCGGGAAACCCGCGAACTGCCGCCTAGAACCAGGCGTCGCCCGTGCGGCGCGTGTAGACGGCGCGCAGCCAGCGGCCGGCCTTGTGCCAGAGCTTGTAGCGGCCGTGCAGCGGCAGCTCGAAGGTGGGCATGTACTTGACGGGCTCGGGCGCCCACGCGGTCTTGAACGTGTAGAGCCCGCGGATGTCGCTCGTCTCCCACTCCGCCGGGTCAGGGATGTTCGCGAGCTCGTAGAGCGTCACGCCCTGCGCGTGGAGGTCCTGCATGATCTTCCACTGCATGAGGTAGGGCGCGAAGATCTTCGCGTTCTCGCGGATCGACCCGGCGTCCTTGTACCAGGCGGTGTCGCCGAAGCGGATGACGAACGCCATCGACTGCACCTCGCCCTCGTACTCGGCGACGTAGAAGTGGCCCTGCCCGACGGTCTTGTAGACGTCCCAGATGCGCTGGAAGTACTCGGGGTGGCGGAAGTAGCCACCCGAGCGCTCCTTCGTCTCGCCGATGAGGCGGTGCATCTCCGCCTCGTTCTCGGCGGTCATCTCGGTCTTGCGCACGGTGACGCCGAACTTGTTCTCGGCCGCGCGGTAGCTGTTGCGGGCGCGCTTCTTGAAGCGCGCGGCGACCTCGTCGAGCGAGCCCGACAGGTCGACCGCGACCGCGTGCTGGTACTGGCTCGAGGCGGCGCGCACCCAGCCGTTGCGCTCGAAGGCGGCGATGAGCTCGGGATCCTCGGTCTGGAAGGTCTCCATCTTGAGGCCGAACCAGCGCTTCGGGTAGGCCTTCGCGCGCGCCGTGATCGCGTCGACCGCGGCGGCGTCGATGCCGCTCACGCGCGGGAGGAAGAGGATGCGGCCGGCGAGCGGCGCCGAGCGCTCGAAGAGCTGGATCGGCAGCTCGCGCGTGCCGCCGCCCGTCGTCGGCACCGCCACGACGTCGCGCAGCGCCCGCCACGGGCTCTCCTCGCGAGTGCGGGCCCACGCATCCGACTGCATGTAGTGCGCGCGCGGCTGGCCCTCGAGCACCTGCGCGTCCCACGCGACCCCGTCGGTGGCCTTGGCAGGCGTGGGCTCGGTCGCGGTGATGCTCATGCGCTCGCTCTCGGGTCGATGGGGGCGGATGCGGTGGGGCGCTCGGGCGGATGGCCCCGGCGCGCTCGCACCGCCCTCGATCGTACCCGCGTCGAGCGCGGGAGCCGGGATCACGCGGGCTTCGTCGCCTTGCCGTCGAGCCAGAGCGTGTCGCTCTCGTCGCGGTGCGAGCCGGTGGAGCCGACGTGCTTCGCGTCGATCTGCGGGCCCTTCTTGATGACGTGCACGAGCGCCATGCCGTGCCCGCGGCCGAGGCCGTAATCGGCCTGCAGCCACTCGAGGATCTGGCCCGCCTTGACGTCGGGGGCGTCGAAGCCGCGCTCCTTCGCGAGCTCGACGAGCTCGCGGGGCGTGAGGCCGGTCTTGTCCTCGATCGCGTCGAGGTACGCCTGGAAGGACATGCAAGCATTCTGCACGCCGCAGGCCCGCGCGTCACGCCCGTCTCGCTGCGCGCTCAAGGGCAACATCGTTGTCTCTCAAGGACCCCGCAACCCGCACCGCGAGCGGGCCGCCGTCGCTACGGTCGGCTCCATGACGATCGCGCACGGCATGGAGGGCGGCGCTGGAGACGAGGGCGTGCGACTGCGCAGCCTGCTCGAGGAGCTCCAGCACCTGGGACCTCGACCGCGATCCGGCCCGATCGCCGAGCTCCACCAGCAGCTCTGCGCCGAGGTCGAGGCGATGCTGCACACCCGGCGGGACGCTCGCGACACGCGCCGCTCGGCTTGATGCGGCGCGCGGCCGTCGACGGCCGTGCCTTCGCGGGCGGACATTCGGTCGCCGACATGCGCATCCGCCCGCTCTCGGGTCGATGGAAGCGGATGCGGTGGGCACCCGAGTCGCGACCGCACCGCGCCCGGTGGTCCCATGGTCTGGTCGCCGCGATTGCGGGCCTTGCACACGACCTGCCGGGCAATGGTCAGCGGACGAGCCGCTGGATGGCCTGCGATGCCTCTCTGATCTTCTCGTCGGCCACGTCGCCACCCGAGCGAGCGGCATCGGCGATGCAGTGCCGGAGATGATCCTCGAGCAGCCCCACGGCGACGTTCTCCAGGGCGCCCGTCAGGGCGGAGATCTGCGTGAGGATGTCGATGCAGTACCGCTCCTCGTCGACCATCCGGTGGATGCCTCGAGCCTGCCCCTCGATCCGCCTGAGCCGAGCGAGGTATCGATCCTTGTCGGTGATGTAGCCGTGCTCTCCCTCGTCGCACTGCGAGAGGCCCTGACCGGGTTCCTTCATGTTCGCCTCTCGCTCTGTCGTGCTCATCGCTGGAGCACTGCGCGCGCAGTGGACTCGGGCCGCAGGTCCAGGCGGCGCAGGAGCTGCGCGTTGAGCGCGACGATGATCGTGGAGAGCGACATCAGGATGGCGCCCACTGACATGGGCAGCACGAATCCGATGGGGGCGAGCACGCCCGCCGCGAGCGGAACGGAGATGAGGTTGTATCCCGCCGCCCACCAGAGGTTCTGCTTCATCTTCCGGTACGCGGCGCGCGACAGCTCGATCACGGAGAGCACGGAGCGCGGATCATCGCTGGCCAGGATCACTCCGGCTGACGCGATCGCGACATCGGTGCCGGCGCCGATCGCGAGTCCGACGTCGGCCTGCGCGAGTGCCGGAGCGTCGTTCACACCGTCACCGACCATCGCCACCTTCCGCCCCTCGTGCTGCAGCTCCTGCACCTTCGCCGCCTTGTCCTCCGGGCGCACACCCGCGAAGACCCGGTCGATGCCGAGCTCTTGCGCCACCGATTGCGCGACCGCCTCGGCGTCGCCCGTGATCATGACCACCTGGGCGCCGAGCGCGTGCAGCGCGTCGATGGCCTGTCGGGATTCCGAGCGGATCTCATCCGCGAGCCGCAGCGCACCGATGACCGCGCCGTCCTGGACGACGTGCAGGATGATCGCCCCCTGGGTGCGCCACTCGTCGGCGATGCCGAGCTCGCTCGCGGATTCCTCGGCGAGCATGTAGGGGCCGCCGGCGCGGACGGTCGTCCCGTCGACCCTGGCCGTCACGCCGACGGCCGGGGAGGATGAGAAGTCGCTGCTGCGCGGCACCACGAGGCTCTTAGCGGCGGCGGCCCGGACGATGGCCTTCGCGAGCGGGTGCTCGCTGTCTGCCTCCGCGGCCGCCGCGAGCGCGAGCACCCGATCCGCGTCGTGGCCGTCGACGACGGCGACCTCGGCGACCGTCGGCTCGCCCTTCGTCAGCGTGCCGGTCTTGTCGAACAGCACGGTGTCGACCGTCCGCATGCTCTCGAGCGAGAGGCGGTCCTTCACGAGCACCCCGCCTCGCGCCGCTCGCTCCGTCGCGATCGAGACCACCAGCGGAATGGCGAGGCCGAGCGCGTGGGGGCACGCGATGACGAGCACGGTGATGGTGCGAATCACGGCCGCATCCGGAAGCCCCACGACCGACCAGACGAACGCCGTGATCGCTGCCGCTGCGATCGCGAACCAGAACAGCCAACCCGCAGCGGTGTCCGCGAGGCGCTGCGCGCGGGAGGAGGAGTTCTGCGCCTCCGTGACCAGCCGCTGGATGCCTGCGAGCGCGGTGTCGTCGCCGGTCGCCGTCACCTCGATGCGGATGCCCGAATCAGTCGCGACGGTACCCGCGGTAACGGAATCGCCGACCGCGCGAGTGACGCTGCGGGATTCTCCGGTGACCATCGACTCATCCATGGCGGCCCGGCCGTCGACGATCCTGCCGTCGGCCGGCACGCTGCCGCCCGGGCGGACGACGACGACGTCGCCGACGACGAGATCGGAGGGGGACACCACGACCACGATGTCGCCCTCGACCCGGTGCGCCTCATCCGGCAGCAGGGCGGCGAGCGAGTCGAGCGCGGAAGTGGTCTGCGCTAGGGAGCGCATCTCGATCCAGTGCCCCAGCAGCATGATGACGATCAGCAGCGCGAGCTCCCACCAGAAGTCGAGCTCGTGGTGCAGCACGCCGATGCTCGCGCCCCAGGAGGCGACGAACGCCACCGTGATCGCGAGACCGATCAGCAGCATCATGCCCGGCTTGCGCGCGCGGATCTCGCTCAGCGCACCGACGAGGAACGGCTTGCCGCCCCACACGTACATCGCCGTGCCGAGCACCGGGGAGACCCACGCGAGCCAGGAGACGTCCGGCAGCTCGTAGCCGAGCACCATGGCGAACATGCCGGAGAGCGCCACGGTCGGGATCGCCAGGACGAGCATGATCCAGAACAGTCGACGGAACTGCCCGACGTGATCACCGTGATCGCCGTGAGCGCCGTGACCGCGGTGCTGCTCGTGCCCGCCGTGCTGCTCGTGCCCGCCGTGGCCGGCGTGCGAGTCGTCGACGCGAGCCTCGCGGACAACGGCACCGTCGGTCGCTGCGGACGCGTGCCCACCCATCCGATCGTGCGCACCATGGGACTGATGCTGGGGGTGCGCGGTACCCTCCGAGGGATCCGTCGGGTGGCCTTGATGCGCGTGCGGGTGGGTCATGGTCTCATCCTCTCGAGTTCGAGGAAGCCGTGCCGGACCTCTCTCGCAACAGGTCCGGCACGACGCGGCTCAGGCTACGGAAGCGTACTTCGCGGGATCGGCGTCGAAGAGCGGTCCGCAAGCGGCGCAGCACAGGTAGTAGCGCTCGCCGTCGTGGTCGCGGACGAGGCCGGCGGCCTCGGCGTCGCCCTTCAGGATCGTGCTGCCGGGCATGACCGGGCACTCGGCGATGTCACCGGCCGCGGCACCTTGCCCGTGCGCATCGGCGCTGTGGCTGTGGCTGTGAGCCGCGTGGTCGCCGGCGTGGTCATGGTTGCCGTGGCTGTGAGCCTCGTGGTCGCCGGCGTGGTCATGGCTGCCGTGGCTGTGGTCGTGACCGGTGTCGCACATGGAGTTCCTCTCAGTGATGGGTGGTGACGGCTGCCGACCGAGCTGCAGGCTCCGGCTCGGTCGTGGCTGTCGGTGTGGGGTCCACCGCCTCGCTCTTGAAGCGGCGGAGGCGGAGGCTGTTGCCGACGACGAAGACGCTGGAGAACGCCATCGCCGCGCCGGCGAGCATGGGGTTGAGCAGGCCGAGCGCCGCGAGCGGGATCGCCGCGACGTTGTAGGCGAAGGCCCAGAACAGGTTGCCCTTGATGGTGGCGAGCGTCTTCCGGGAGAGCCGGATGGCGTCGGCGGCGCTGCGCAGGTCGGCGCGGACGAGCGTGAGGTCGGATGCTTCGATCGCGGCATCGGTACCGGTGCCCATCGCGAGACCGAGGTCGGCCTGGGCGAGGGCAGCGGCGTCATTGACGCCATCGCCGACCATCGCGACGGACTTGCCCTCTCGCTGCAGCTGCGTGATGACGTCGACCTTGTCCTGCGGCAGCACCTCCGCGATCACCGAGGTGATGCCGACCTCGGCCGCGATCCGCTCGGCGACCGCCTGGTTGTCGCCGGTGAGCAGCACCGGCGTGAGCTCGAGGCGCTTGAACTGCGCCACGGCGGCCGCGCTCGTCGGCCTGACGGTGTCTGCGACGACCAGCACGCCGCGCGCCTGACCGTCCCAGCCGGCGGCGATCGCGGTCTTCCCCTGCTGCTCGGCGGCGTCCTTCGCCTCAGCGAGATCGGCAGGCAGATGCATGGACCAGTCGGCTAGCAGCGAGGGGCGTCCGACGATCACCGCATGTCCATCGACGACGCCCTGCACGCCCTTGCCCTCGATGTTCGTGAAGCCTTCCGGGGTGGACAGTGCGCCGAGCTCCTGCGTGGCGGCCTTCGCGATGGCCTGCGCGATCGGGTGCTCGGAGGCGTCCTCCAGCGCGCCGGCGAGACGCAGCAGCTCGCTCCGGTCGGTGCCGACGGCGGTGTGCACATCGGTGAGCGTCATCTTGCCCGCGGTCACGGTGCCGGTCTTGTCGAGCACGATGGTGTCGATGCGGCGCGTGGACTCGAGCACTTCGGGTCCCTTGATGAGGATCCCCATCTGCGCGCCGCGGCCGGTCCCGACCAGCAGCGCGGTCGGGGTCGCGAGCCCGAGGGCACATGGGCAGGCGATGATGAGCACGGCGACGGCGGCGGTGAAGGCGGCCGCCGCGGGGAACCCCGCCCCGAGCCAGGCGCCCAGTGTGCCCACGGCGATGACGATCACGATCGGCACGAAGATGCCGGAGATCTTGTCGGCCAGGCGCTGCACCTCGGCCTTCCCGGACTGCGCGTCCTCCACGAGCTTCGCCATCTGGGCCAGCTGCGTGTCGGAGCCGACGCGCGTCGCGCGCACGACGAGTCGGCCGCCGGCGTTGACGGTGGCCCCCGTGACGGTGTCGCCCTCCCCGACCTCGACGGGCACGGATTCGCCGGTCAGCATGGAGGCATCGACGGCCGACGTGCCGGAGATGATGGTGCCATCGGTGGCGATCTTCTCGCCCGGCCGGACGACGAACTCGTCGCCGACCACGAGATCCCTCGTCGGGACGCGGATCTCGACGCCATCGCGGAGCACTGCGACGTCCTTCGCGCCCAGGTCGAGCAGCGCGCGCAGCGCGGCGCCGGCCTGCCGCTTCGAGCGCTTCTCGAAGTAGCGGCCAGCCAGGATGAACATCGTCACCCCCGCGCCGACCTCGAGGTAGATATTCGCGGCACCATCACTGGGTGCGACGGTGAGCTCGAACGGGTGCGTCATGCCGGGTATGCCCGCGGTGCCGAAGAACAAGGCGTAGACCGACCACAGCAGTGCGGCGCTCGTCCCCATCGAGATGAGCGTGTCCATCGTCGCGGCTCCGTGCCGCAGGTTCGTCCACGCCGCCTTGTGGAACGGCCATGCTCCCCACACGATGACCGGCGCCGCCAGCGCGAGCGACAGCCACTGCCAGTAAGTGAACTGCAGCACCGGCAGCATCGCCATCGCGATCACCGGGACGGTGAGCACAACCGACCCGATCAGCCGGTGCCGCAGGCTCATCAGCTCCGCATCCGGCGTCTCGCCGTCGTCGTCTGACGCGGCGGGCTGCTCAGGGGTGGGAAGCGCTGCGGTGTAGCCGGTCTTCTCCACCTCTGCGATCAGCACCGCAGGGTCGAAGTCGGCGGGCGCCGAGACCTTCGCCTTCTCCGTCGCGTAGTTCACGGTCGCGGTGACACCCTCGAGCTTGTTCAGCTTCTTCTCGATCCGCATCGCGCAGGACGCGCATGTCATCCCGCCGATCTCCAGCTCCACGCTGGAATCCGCGGCCGTCGGCTGCAAGTCGGTCATGAACGTCTCCTCGTCGGTGCACCGGGCGCAGCGCGCATCCGGAACGGATTCCTAGTCAGTGCTCGTCGTGCTCAGCGTCGCCGTCGGTGTCTTCCGGACCATCAGTGCCAACGGGTTCCTCCGTGGCGACCGCGGTGTCCGTCGAAGCGATCGCGTCGAGCACGAACTGCGCAGTGTGCACCTGTCCATCGACCTGGAAATCGAGATACAGCAGATACCGGCCGACGGTCGGCGTCTCTGCGGTGAACGCCACCCCCGGGCCCGCGACATCCCCGGGCTGCGGCTCGTCGCCGTGGGCATGCACGTGCATATAGGCGAGGTCGCCCTGGCGGAGCGCCACCAGATGGCCAAACGCTCCGAGATACGGTTCGAGGTCGGTGACGGGATCACCGTCTCGGGTCACTTCGACGCTCAGGTCGCTCGCACCGCCCGCCGCGAGCTCGCCGGTGATCGTCACGTCGAAGCCGTCGACGGTGTCGCGCTTGCTGACGGCGGCCGCAGGCTGCGGCTCGAGGGTGCCTGCGACGTCGACCATGCGGGAGAGCGTGACGGCGGTCCCGTCAGCGGTGACGAAGTCCGCGTACGCCCGGTAGCTGCCAGCGCTGTCCCAGCTCCACGGCAGCGACCAGGTCCCCGTCGTCCGATCGAGCCCCGGATGCACGTGACGGTACTGGCTGCCGTCGGCACGGACCGTGATCAGATGCAGATCCTTCCCGTGAGCGGTCTCGAACTCGGTCAGCGGTTCGCCGACGCGGTCGAGGATCTGGAACGAGAGCGAACCCGTCTCGCCCGTCGCCGCAGGCGCTGCGATCGGTCCCATGGTGAGACCCGATCGGGCGATGGTCACGCCGGTCACGTCCACCTCCTCTGCTCGCTGCGCCGTCTGCGATGGTGTTGCCATACCGGAGGATGGATCACCGTGGTCGGCCCGGTCGCCGTGCGACCAACTGGCGGCGGCGTCATCGGGAGCCAATGCGCCGGCGATGGTGAACGTCGCACCGAAGGCGAGCACGAGGCCAGCTCCGTACATGCCCAACCGGGCCGGTGCATTCATCGCAGCGGGGCTGCCTCATAGCCAGCCTCGTCGACCGCGGCGAGGATCGCTGCGTCGTCGATGGACTGCGAGCCGGTGACCACCAGCCGGCCGGTCTGTGCACTCACCTGGACGTTCTCGACCCCCGCAACCTGCTCGACTTCCCCGCGGATCGCGACCTCGCAGTGGCCGCAGGTCATGCCGGTGACCTTGAACTCGGAGCTGCTCATGGTGTCTTCCCTCTCGCTTGACAAGGTACCCCTGGGGGGTATCGATTCGCCTTGACCATATACCCGGTCGGAAATGCGGTCAAGGAGTGACCATGATGTCGATGCTCGAGCCTGACGTGCTGATCGTTGGAGCCGGGGCCGCCGGTCACTCGGCAGCGGTGATGTTGCGCGACCTCGGCTTCGCCGGCTCTGTGCACGTCGTCCATGGCGAGCCGCATCCGCCATACAACCGCACCCTGGTCGACAAGGGGATCTTGCCCGGCCTGCTCACCGTGGGACAGGCTGCGCTCAAGGATCTGTCACCGCTCGGTGTCGAGCTCGAGCACGGGCGCGCAGCCGCAGTTGACGCAGATCGGTGCGCCGTCCGCCTGCAGGACGGCCGGACGCCGACCTACCGCGCCCTGCTGCTCGCGATGGGGAGCACGCCACGGCCGCTGCTCGACCGCGAACGGACAGGCGTCTTCCAACTGCACAGCGCGGACGACGCCATGCGGATCCGCGACCACGTCGGCGGTGATCCAACGGGACGCACCGTGACGGTGCTCGGCGCCGGGCTGGTGGGGTCGGAGGTCGCGAGCTACTTCGCCACGGCAGGAGCCGACCTGCATCTGGTGGCGCGATCCGACGTGCCGCTCGCGCGCGTGCTCGGGCGCCCGATCGCGACGCGGCTCAGCGACCTGCACGCCGAGCACGTCACCACGCACTTCGGCCGTGCCGTGATCGTCCTGCAGCCGTCGGGGTCGCGAACCCGCGTGCGGCTCGACGATGGCAGCGAGCTGCGCTCTGAACTGGTGATCGTGGCCCAGGGGACAGTGCCCGATACGTCATGGGCGTCCAGCGACGCCGAGGGCATCAGGGTCGACGACCGCCTGCGGTCGATCACGATCCCCCGGGCGTACGCGGCCGGCGCGGCCTCGGCGCATACGATGCCGGACGGCACATTGCGCCGCATCGACCACTGGGACGACGCAGTTGCGCAGGGCGCGCATGCCGCGCGGACGATCATGCACGATCTCGGTGAAGGTGAGGACCCCGGCCCGTATCGCCCGGCATCCGGCTTCAGCTTGCAGGTGCACGGGCTGTCGATCATGGGTGTCGGCGCCGCGGCTCCGGATCCGGTCATCGATACGGCATCGTCCCCTGACGGCAGCCTCATCACGACCTTCCGTGACAGGCAGGGCAATCTGACGGGCGCGGTCGGGCTCTCGACCGCACCCGAGATCCTCGCCATCAAGACCCAGCTCGCGGGATGAGTGACTGCCAGGTCTGGCCGAGGTCACCGGTGCGCTGGAGTCCGGACTCGGTCGCCACGATCACCTCGCCGTCGGGCAGGAGCGTGAGGGCGTGGATCTGCTCTGGAGTCGTGCCCTCGGCCGTCCACCGCTGCGCAGGACCGGATCGCCACAGCGTGCCGGCGAGGTCGACACCGATGACCGTGTCCTCGGAGTCGGCGAGCAGCACCAGGGGCGGGGCGCCCTCGACCGGCTGGAAGCTCTGACCCATGTCGGTGCTGACGCCGAGACCGGCGATGCTCGTCATCAGCAGTCCGTCGCTGGTGGCCAGCAGGTCGTAGGGTTCCTCGGCGGCGCCCTCGCGCCAGGACACGCCCATATCGTCGCTGATCAGGATCTGACCCGCGTGCGCACCGACGACCGCACCCGCGAACCGGTCGTACGTGAGCGCGTGGAAGTCAGCCACGCCCTCGAGCGCCACGGCCTCCCAGCGCTCGCCCTCGTCGGAGCTCCTGATCAAGCCGAGGTTCGGCCCCTGCAGATGCTGTGGCCCGGAGGCTCCGGGATGGCCGGAGGCGAGCAGTTCACCATTGGCGCGGGTCAGGCCCATGAGGTCGATGACGTGCTCGCCCATTGGGCCGACCACATCACCGGAACCGAGCTCGACGGTGAACAGTCCGTTGTGGGTGCCGACGAGCAATGACAACCCGTCCTCGCTCGGGATGAGCTTATGGATGTGGTTGTCCGTCGTGAGGGACGCCGCGGTCGCGCCCGTGGCGGCGCACGCAGTGGCGGCCAGCACGATCGCGGCGGAGAGCGCAGCGGCCGCACCGACGCGCCGGCGGCTCGGTGATCGATGATGCTGCACAGACCCATCCTTCTCGAAGCGGTTGCTGAAAGGGGCGGGGGCGCCGGCGCCCTACTCGGCATCAATGCCTGCATGGTGCAGGAGCAGAGCCTTGCGCCAACCACGCGGTCGATGCTGCAGTCAGCTCGCGCACTGGCGCTCTGCCGGCTCCTCATATGCCGGCACGGGACGAGCCTCGGCCTCTTCCTGCGTGCTCGCCACGCCATTGGTCTCGATGTCTCCGATGAGCCAGTCCATCTCGAAGATCTCCCGCCGCTGCGCCTCGCTGATCTCGACCGCCAGCTCGCACACCCGCACGTCTTCGATGCCGGCGCGCTCGGAGCGCGTGATGGCAAGGGAGTGGTGCGGGATCATCGCGCTCATGAAATCAGTGTCATCGACCGTGGCCTGCGTGCGGTCGAGGACGATGCCACCCCCGAGCAGCAGCACGCTGACCGCGATCACCGCGATGTTGCCCTTCGGGTTCTTGTACATCCGCAGCATCCACGCGAGCATGACGAGCGCCATCGCGCCGCCCATGGTCAATGCCATGAACAGGCGGCTCTCGCTCCAGCGGACGTGGCCCCACTCCCAGGAGCCGGCGTACATCGCCCCGTACATGATGACCATGCCGGTAAGGATCATGGCGGCGAAGCGGAGGTATGCCTTCGCACCGGTGCTGGACTGATGCTTGTCCTCGACGTGACCTCCTCGCTCATGCTGGTGCTCATCGTCGTGCTTCATCGTCGCCATGATCGGCACTCCCTTCTCGTCTTCGCACCGACGCCGAAGACTCCCGGTCTCCGGCTCATAGGCTGGAACCGGCGGTTCCTGGGCCATCGGAGCTCATGCCGTGGGCATGCCTCCACCATCCCACGGAACGAGCGACCCGCCAGCGCCGAGTGTTCGCGGTGCAGGCTCGCCGGTCGATGTCGCCGCAGCTGTTCGGACCGGGCTCCAGCATGGTGCTCTGGCTGCAGATAGGCGAGGTGAACCTCGAGTAGCACTCGAGTGACAGCGTCGCCCTGGTCGCGCGGGGGCTTCACCAGCGTGCCCCAAGCGCATCTGCGAGGGCAGCTCGCTCTCGCGCGCCTCTTGCGCTCCTGATCGCCAGCGCGGCGACTTCGGCGCACTTGAGCACATCAGCACGGGTTGCGCGCAACCGTTGGCGAGGCTCCCGCCTGCGTAGGCGATCGCGACATCGGTGCGTCGGCCCGCGCAAGCGGGGCGTCGTTGCCTCCTTCGCCGCCCTGCCCACTGCTGGGGCCTCCGCAACTCGTCCCTTCGCGTCAAGCCAGCGAGCGCAGTCACCTTCGTAGAACCATCGCTGCGAGCGGAGACGCTGGAGGGCGGTCGCTTCAGCCGAGCGCGGCCAAGAGATCGGCGCACGCGCGCTCACAGCGTCGGCACGCCTCCGCGCACACGCGGCAGTGCTCGTGCATCTGCGCGTGCTGCTCGCACTCATCCGCGCAAGCCTTGCACGCCGCCCGGCATGCCTCCAGGAGCGCGCGGATGACGGCTGCGTCGGAACCGGTCTGACGCGAGAGCACTCGGCCCGTCGTCTCACATACGTCAGCGCAGTCGAGGTTGATCCGGATGCACTTGGTGAGCTCAGCGACCATGTCCTCCGCCAAGCAGGCGTCAGCACATGCCGTGCATGTCTGTGCGCACTCGAAGCACGCCTCGATGCAGGCTGCGAGCGCTTGCTTGTCGATGCCGCCGAGATCGCTCGGGTAGGTGTCGAGCATCGCTTCTACGTGGTGAGTCATGGTTCTCTCCTTCTAGCGTGGTGAGTGATGCAATCCATCCAACCCACCGGGGCGGTGCTGGTCACCCCGTGAACTCACAGGGTCCGTTCCCACTCGGGCGCCCAAGCCACCCAGGTGGCGAAATCGTTACCCATCCGTTACATTTGAGCGGTTCGCGCGCTCTTCGACTGCCTGGAGCGTCGCATGCGCCGACAGCTCGTGCGGCTCGCGAACCCCGCCTGACGCCGATCGAGGACCCGCCCAGCGTGACCAACCCCGCCCCAGAACCGTCGGTCGAGTCGTGCGCTCCCGCCGAGGGCGCAACCACCCGCCGAGCGCTGCGCGAGCGCGAGCGTGCCGCCCAAGCCATCGCCATGACGGGCGCCGAGGCTCGCGCGAGTGCACGAGTCACCGTGCGTCACGGCGCTCCGCCCCTCTACACGACTCGTGCGGCGCTGCGAGCGCGAGCAACGCAGACCGCGCGTGAGCTGCACGTCACCATGGCGGAAGCCGTCCCGGCGCAACGGGCGGCATCGGCCCCGAACCCCGCTCTCGGCGCCGACGAAGCCCCGTCGGCGAGGGCGCCGGCCCGACGCCCCGTGCGGCTGACCGCGCGCGAGGTACGGCAGACGCCCCACGCGTCCCCACGCCCGCGGCGCATCGGGAGCGCTCGAGGAATCGCGAGGAAGGTCACCGCTGCGAGCGCGCTCGCGTTCATCGGAGCACTCGTCGTGGTGACGACGCTCCCGGCGCAAGCGATGCAGGCGCCCGACCGGCTCGATCCCCAGGTGGCATCGATCGAGCCGGAGTCGCAAGAGCTCGCACCGATCGATGCCGAGGGCGAGACCGTGTTCACGCGCGACGACATCATCGTCACCGATCCCGTCGCGGCCGCCACGATCTCCGACGACGAGCTCGCGCGGTACCAGTCGGTGGCCGATGCAGAGCCCCGCGGATCCTCCTACGGTGGTGACCCGGCGCTGCCCGACGTCTGGAGCATGCTCCGAACGGATTACGTGCAGAGCCCGTTCCCGGGCCTCGCGCAGCTGCGGATCACGAGCCCGTTCGGCAACCGGGCCGGTGGATTCCACGGAGGCACCGACATCGCGCCGGGACTCGGCACCGAGATCCGACCGATCGCGAACGGCGTCGTCTCCGAGGTCTGGCAGGGCGACAACCCCGGTGGCGGCGGATACGTCGTCTTCATCGATCACAACATCGACGGCCAGTTCGTGCAGTCCTGGTACGCGCACATGGTGCCCGGCTCGATCCAGGTCGAAGTGGGTCAGGTCGTCGACGTCACGACCGTCATCGGCCAGGTCGGGAACTCCGGCCGCTCCACCGGTCCCCATCTGCACCTCGAGCTGAAGAACGCGGACTACGTCTCCTTCGACCCGATCCTGTGGCTGCAGACTCGAGAGCTCAGCCTCGAGCGGCCCTGAGCGACCGCTGCCCCGGCTGGTCGTTGCACGTCAGGCGTCCGTGATCGACGTCTCGACGTCGAGCTCGTCGCGGTTTCGTCGCGTGGCGCGGAACTGGCGCAGCTCGAGCTCGATCGGGAGGTCGGCGATTCCTGGCCCTCCCGATCGGACGTACTCGCAGAGCGCCGCGTTGACATCCGAGTCGTTCACGTCCCCGATCCACACCGGCTCGCCCTCCGATGCCGCGGCCGCTGGGACGACGACCACGACGTTCGAGTGCTCGCAGGCATCCAAGCACTTGCTCGGCGCGACCTGCGCCGACCGCCCGACCAACTCCCTCGTCTCGCGCAGGAGTCCGACGTGGTCCACGCCGGGATGCTTCGCTCGACTTCCGCAGTCGCCGCCCCTGCACACCACCACGGTGAGTGCGTGCCCGTCAGCTGCACGCTGCCGCCGCTTGTTCCTCGCGCGTGTCATGACGACACCGTATTGGTCGTGGCTGGTCAGCGGCACGCTGGCGGACCTCATAGGCTCACCCGGTAGCGTCTCCGATGCAGATCGGAGGAGGTGGCCATGGATGCCTTGCGCAGCATGACCATGCCCGCTCCGATCCGAGCCCGCACGATGCTCGCCATGGCGGTCGCCGTGGCCGCGGTCATCGCGGGCCTCCTGGCCATGCACGTGCTCGGCGGTGGATCGCACCATTCCCCGCACGCGAGCGCGCCCGCGGTCGTGCACACGACGGCGGCGGCAGAACAACCTGCTCCCGTCGGGCTCGATTGCGGCATGGTGGCATGCGATGAGCTCGGTCTGATGGTGGTGACTTGCGTCATCGCCCTGCTGGCCGTCGTGGCGCTGCTTCCACTGGCCCGCGTTCGATGGACGATCCGGGCTGCCGCGCCGCCTCTGCGAGCGACTGCTGCTGCAGCTCGTGCAGTGCCCGGACCGTCCCTCATCCTGCTCTCGATCAGTCGGACATGATCGCGCGACTCGGTTGCCCTATGCACCCGAGCTCCGAACCGACCATGCTCAATCACTGAAAGAGATTCCAACCATGACCATGAAGTTCCGCGCGCTCGCAGTGAGCGCCGTCGCGATCCCGCTGGTGCTCACCGGCTGCGCGACCAGCAGCAATCCGGCTCCGAGCAGCGAGCCGACGACCCCTTCCGCCTCCGCGACGGCGCAGGCGGCCTTCAACCAGGCCGACATCGCGTTCGCGAGCGGCATGATCGTGCACCACCAGCAGGCGATCGACATGTCGGAGATGCTGCTGGCGAAGAACGACGTCGATCAGGGCGTCCTCGAGCTGGCGGAGCGCATCCGAGCCGCGCAGCAACCGGAGATCGAGACGCTCGAGGCGATGCTCGCCGAATGGGGAGTGGATTCGTCCGAGCACGCCGGCATGGATCACGGCGGTGACAGCGGGATGATGTCGGAATCCGACATGGCACTGCTGGAGGAAGCTTCGGGACCCGAGGCGTCGCGGCTCTTCCTCGAGCAGATGATCATGCACCACGAGGGCGCCGTGGAGATGGCACGAACCGAAGTGACCGACGGCCAGGACGCCGAGGCGCTCGAGATGGCCGAGCGGATCATCGCCGACCAGTCCTCTGAGATCGCCGAGATGGAGTCGATGCTCTCGGAGCTGTGACTCCTCGCTGATCGGGGCGGCGAGTGCCGCCGCCCCGATCAGTCGTGCGGGCGGTGACACCTGCCGCCGCGCGCCGCCACGCGCGCTTCAGCTTCCGGACGCCACGAAGGACACATCATGCCCACCAATCCTCGAATCGGTCGCCGCCTGCTCGCGGCCGCCGCCCTCTCCACCGCGATCGGCGCTCTCGCCTCCTGCGCGGCGCCCCCACCCTCGGCTGTCCTCACCGAGGACAATCACGTGCACGAGCTCGCCACCACTCCTGACGGTCAGTCATTGCTGGTCGCGACGCACAACGGACTGTTCACCGTCGATCTCGCCGAAGGTGACGTCCGCGGTCCCGCCGGGGACCTCAGGATCGACCTCATGGGGATGGCTGTGGCCGAGCACGTTCTCCTCGCGTCGGGCCACCCTGGCACGAGCGGACCTCAACCCCTCCGCGGCCCCAATGTGGGGCTCATCCGCAGCGACGACTTCGGCGAGAGCTGGGATGCCGTCTCGCTCGAGGGCGTCGCCGACTTCCACGCGCTGACTTACGACCCGAAGGCGGAGACGATCGTCGGATCGCACGCCGGACAGCTGCTGATCAGCGAAGACATGGGCGTCAGCTGGCGCGAGGGCGCTGCCGTCGACACCTACGATCTGCTCGCCGCCGACCGGGGCCTGTTGATGACGAGCTTCGCCGGGCTCTCGAGCAGCCTGGATGGAGGCGGGACCTTCGAGCCGGTTGCCGGTGCTCCCGCGCTCGTGCTGCTGGGCGGCTCAGGCGACGCCATCGTGGGCGTCGACCAGCAGGGCACGCTGTGGGAGTCCGGGCCCGACGAGGCGTGGCGCGCGATGGGAACAACGCCGGAGCAGGTCTCGGCGCTCACGCTGCTACCCGATGGCGACGTCCTGGTCGCTGGGGAGTCAGGACTTCAGCGGACGAGCGACCAGGGACAGACCTGGCGTCCGTTGCCGTCCTGACCGCTGCTGAGAGCTGATCGGAGGAAACATGCTGGGTTCGATTCGTCGCGGTCTTGTCGCGGTCGGCGCAGCCGCCGCGCTGCTGCTCAGCGGCTGTGCGAGCGCGGCAGGGCCAGCGGGTCAAGCGCGGGACGCGGGCTACATCGCGGGTGATGGCATCGTCACGGAGATCCCGCAGGATCGGCGCACGTCCCCCGGGTCGTTCAGCGGGCCGGTCGCGACCGGCGGTGAGTTCGACTCGGCGGAGCTCGACGGGGTCGCGCTCGTGAACTTCTGGTACGCCGCCTGTCCGCCCTGTCGCGTGGAGGCTCCTGTGCTGGCGGAGCTCCACGCCGAGTACGGCGACCGGGTGGACTTCATCGGCATCAATGTCCGGGACGGCGGCGCGCAGGCGACGGCGTTCGAGGAGGAGTTCGCGATCGAGTACCCGTCGGTCCTCGACGACGTCTCCGCGCAGGGTCAGCTCGCGTTCGCAGGCGTCGTGGCTCCCAATGCGGTCCCGTCGACGATCATCCTCGACGCCGAGGGGCGCGTCGCCGCGCGCGTCTCCGGCGCGGTCACCGACACCAGCATCCTGTCGACGCTGCTGCGGGAGGAGCTCGAGCGATGATCCAGCTGCTTGCGCAGCGAGCGCTCGACCCCGCCGCGGCGGTGCTGAGCGGTGAGCTGCTGCTCTCCGTGCCCGTCGCCCTGCTGGCCGGCATCGTGTCGTTCGCCAGCCCGTGCATCCTCCCGCTCGTGCCGGGCTACCTCGGCCTGATGGGATCGCTCGTCGGCGAGGACGGCGGACGCGGTCGGCTCATCGCGGGCGTGGTGCTGTTCGTCGGCGGCTTCACCACGGTGTTCGTGCTCGGCACCGCGCTCGTCGGCGCTGTGAGCTCGTTCCTCCTCGTGTGGTCGTCGCTGCTCGTCCGGGTGCTCGGCGTGCTGCTCATCGTGCTGGGGCTGGTGTTCATCGGTCAGATGCGCTTCCTGCAGCGCGTCTGGAAGCCGCAGCAGCTGAAGGCGGGCGGCATGTGGACGGCGCCGCTCGTCGGCGTGATCTTCGCGCTTGGGTGGACCCCCTGCTCCGGCCCGACGCTCGCCGCGATCAGCGCCCTGACGGTCACGACGGGCAGCGCGGGGCAGGGGGCCGTGCTGGGACTCGCATACGCGCTGGGCCTCGGAATCCCGTTCTTGCTGCTCGCGGCCGGACTCGGGTGGATGGGCTCCACGATCGCGTGGATGCGACGCCACGTGCGAGCGATCAACATCGCGGGGGGCGCGATGCTGATCCTCATCGGCCTGCTGATGGTCACGGGCGTCTGGGACCTCATCATGAACGAGATGCAAGGGTGGATCGCGTCGTATGCCACGGTCATCTGAGTCGGGCCCGCTGCGGCCGGGAGACCACGTGGATGCGCCCGACCGTGCTGCGCCGATCGCCGGGGTGCCGCGTCTCGGACCCGCGGGATGGGCGCGTTTCCTGTGGCGCCAGTTCCACCTCGATGAGGACCGCGATCGTCCTCCTGCTGCTGCTCGCACCTGCCGCGATCCCGGGCAGCCTCGTGCCGCAGCGATCGAGCGACCCGAACGGAGTCATCCAGGTCCGCTCCGACAATCCGGAGCTCGTCTGGCTGTACGACGTGCTCTCGCTGCACGGCGTCTACACGAGCCCGTGGTTCTCGGCCATCTACATCCTGCTGTTCACGTCGTTGGTGGGATGCGTCATCCCCCGTCTCGTGCACCACTCGAAGGCCATGCTTGCCGCACCGCCGAAGACGCCCGCGCGACTGTCGCGGCTCGTCGGATTCCAGACCGCGCCGGGGACCGTGGACGATCTGGATCGCGCAGAGCGCATGCTGCGGCGCCTGGGGTACCGCACCGCGCGATACGGGCAGAGCGTCTCTGCTGAGCGCGGCTACCTCCGCGAGACCGGCAACCTGCTGTTCCACACGTCGCTGCTCGCGATGATCCTCGTCGTGGGCATCGGCTCAGGCTTCGGCTACGAGGGGCAGCGGCTCCTCGTCGAGGGTCGCGGCTTCGCGAACACGCTCTCGAGCTACGACACCTTCTCGGCTGGGCAGTGGTTCGACGACGGCTCGCTGGAGCCGTTCGCCGTGCGTCTCGACGACCTCGAGGTGGAGTACGAGACCGAGAACCGCCACGCGGTGGGCGCCCCGCTCGACTTCACCGCGCGAGTCGCCGTCAGCGAGCCGAGCGGTGAGCGGCCCGCGCAGATCAAGGTCAACGAGCCGCTCTCGGTTGCAGGCGCTGATCTCTACCTGATCTCGAACGGCTACGCCCCCCGCATCTCGGTGCGCGACCCCGATGGGAACGTTGTCTACGACGAGTACACGCCCTTCCTCGCCCAGGACGACTTGATGACGAGCCTCGGCGTGATGAAGCTGCCCGACGGCCTCGAGCAGCAACTCGGCCTGCGCGGATTTTTCTACCCGACAGCCGTGGAGTTGAGCAGCGGAGCACTCGCCTCCGGCTACACCGACGTGCTGAATCCGGTGCTCTCCCTGCAGGCGTTCACGGGAGACCTGGGACTCGATGCAGGCATCCCGCGCTCGGTCTACTCGCTCGCGACGGACGAGATGACGCCGATCGCCGGTGGCGACTCGGCAGCGGAATCCCTGATCCTCGTGCCCGGCCAGTCGCTCGAGCTCCCCGGCGGGCTCGGCACGATCGCGTTCGAGGACGTCCTGCGGTACGGGGTGATCGAAGTGCACGTCGACCACACGCAGACCGCGGTGCTCTGGATCACGATCGCGCTCATCCTCTCGCTGCTCGCATCGCTGCTCATCCCACGTCGCCGGATGTGGGTCAAGGCGACCGATGCGGGACTCGAGCTGGCAGGACTCGCGCGCGGAGAGGACCCGATGCTCGAGCGCGCGGTGGACGCCCTCGCGGTCCGCCTGCGTGACCGGGCCGCAGCGACGTATCCACCCGGAGAGAGGATCACGACGTGACGATGGATCAATGGGACGCGGCAGCGCTGCTGGCCGTCTACTCGGCGATGGCGGTCTACACGCTCGCCTTCGCGGCGTTCGCCATCGATGTGGCGAAGCGATCGGCAGCCAGGTCCGCCGCTGACCGCGAGCTGGTGAGCGTCGGCGGCGGCTCCTCGGTGGGCGGGCAGACATCGCCCTCGATCGCTGCGGCCGAGGCTGGCCGCGGCGCTCGGATCGGCTTCGTCCTGACGGTGATCGGCTGGACTGTGCATGTCGCGGGCGCCGTCTTCCGGGGACTGGCCGCCGGCCGCGTCCCGTGGGCGAACATGTACGAGTTCGCACTGACGGGCGTCGCGATCATCGTGGGCGTCTTCGTCTTGTCCCGGCTGTGGCGAGACCTCAGGTTCCTCGGCGTCTTCATCACCGGTCTCGCCGTGGTGTTCCTCGGCACCGCGACGGTCAACTTCTACGTGCCGCCGGTCCCCCTCCCTCCGGCCCTCCAGACCTACTGGCTCGTCATCCACGTCTTCGTCGCCACGCTCGCGACAGGGTTCTTCGCCCTGGGCGCCGGATTGAGCGTCGTCCAGCTCGTGAAGGAGCGGCGGACCAACGGCTTCCTCCGATCGCTGCCGAGCGCTGAGCAGCTCGAAGACCTGGGCTACCGCGTCGGCGTGATCGGGTTCATCTTCTGGACCTTCACCCTCGTGGCAGGCGCGATCTGGGCGGAGCACGCGTGTGGGCGCTACTGGGGCTGGGACACGAAGGAGGTGTGGACCTTCATCATCTGGGTGCTGTACGCCGGCTACATCCACGCGCGAGCGACTCGCGGTTGGCGCGGCTCCCGCTCCGCCTGGCTGCAGATCATCGGCTTCGCGGCCGTGGTGTTCAACTTCACGGTCGTCAACCTCTTCTTCAAGGGTCTGCACGCGTACTCCGGACTCACCAGCGACTGACGAGGACTGCTCGGAGGGCAGAGCGATCCGCGCTTGTCGGACGCGGATGGCGCCGCAACCGCGGGCACCGCCAGTCTGGTGGCGAGGCACCGAACTGCCGCGGAGTTCTGCTCCGCCGCCTGCATCAGGTGGCGGGTGCCCAACCGCCTTCCCGCTGCGCTCCGACGATCACCACGCTGGCGAGGTGCTTCCTGGCCGAGAACCGGGCGATCGCCATGGGCAGCCCGATCGGACAGCGAACGCTATCCCGCTGGGAAGTGTCGCCATGGGCCGCCGACTCCTCGAGCGAAGCTCGCACGCGACTCACCGCAACGGTGCCCCTGGAGGTGTCGGGGTTCGTGACATAGGTCTCACTTGATAGGTCCCTGATGAGTCGCGACATCGGTCACAGTCGCTGGCATGTCTCGCGCTCGCGTCGCCGTCCTGATGATCGTCTCGAAGCAGCTGACGGTGACCGCTGCGGCGGCCGAGTACGGCATCACCCGCCGGCACCTCCATCGACTCCTGGCCCGGTACCGGGAAGGCGGCATCGACGCGATCGAGCCACGCTCCCGCGCGCCTCACAGCAGCCCGAGACGGACGCCGCCCGAGGTCCGCGAGCGGATCGTGCAGCTGCGGCGGCAGCTGAGCGCCGAGGGCCGCGACGCCGGCCCGGTCACCATCGGCTGGCACCTCGAGCGAGAGGGACACCTCGCGCCTTCGACGTCCACGATCCGCCGCATCCTGCACGAGGCCGGACTGATCACCCCCGAGCCGCGCAAGCGCCCCCGGTCGTCGTGGATCCGGTTCGAGGCGGCGCAGCCCAACGAGACCTGGCAGTCCGACTTCACCCACTGGCGACTGGCCGACGGCAGCGACGTCGAGATCCTCAACTGGCACCCCACCGCGCCAACAACCGCGCAACACCCGGCGACACCTACCGCGCCACCCCGAAAGCGCTCGAAACCGGCGAAGTCCTCGCCACCAACGACATCGACCCCGACCGCGCCTACTGGCGCAACACGAGAAGAGCCCCCGGCCGATGGCCAGGGGCTCTCTCTTCGTGACCTATGTCGCGACTCAGGTGAGACCTATGTCACGACTCATCACACGGTGCCCCTGGAGGGACTCGAACCCCCAACCAGCTCCTTAGGACGGAGATGCTCTTCCATTGAGCTACAGAGGCAGGCCCGACGAGTCTAGCGCCGGGCAGAACGCGGAGCGCCCGCCCCAGCGGGACGGGCGCTCAACGAGTCGACGATCAGGTGATGTCGATGAACACCGGGGCCGAGCCGCCGATGTTGACGCCCGCGACCACCGTGTTGTAGCCGGACCAGCCGCCGTGCACCGCACGGCCGCCACCGATGTAGATGGCGATGTGCGCGCGACCGGTGCCGCCGTTCGAGTAGTAGATGACATCGCCGGGCGAAGCCTGCGACATCGGGATGGTCGGACCGAGGTTGAAGAGCGACTGCATGCCCGAGTACGGGAGACCGGCGGCAGCGATCGAGCGACGCACGAGCTGCACGCAGTCCTGCGACACCCCGACCTGCGCGAGCGCCGCGTTGGCGATCGCGCTGCCGGTCGCGCCCGCCGGCGCTGCAGCGGCAGGTGCCGGCGCCGACGAACCGCCCGCGGTGCCCGAATTCGTCGTGGCGCGCTCCTGGCGCTCCGCGGTCGCACGCTCCTCCGCCGCCGCCGCCTGCTCGCGACGCTCGGCCTCTGCAGCCGCCTCGAGCTCTGCTCGGATCTCCTGCAGCTCTGCCGCAGTCGTGGCGGACACCTCGAGCCGCGAGCCGCTCAGCTCGCTCTCGCCGGCCGTCACGATGCCCGAGACCGACTGCGCATCCTGGGCGACGAACGCCGAGTAGGACTGACCGGTCTCGCTGTCGCTGCTGGACGCGAAGGCCGGGAGTGCGAGCGGGGTGGCCAGGGCGGCCGCCACGGCGATCACGCCGACGCGTCGCGCGTTCCGGACCACGGCAGCGCGATCGATGCGCTTCTTGCCGGGCTGGTCGGCCGACATCTCGGTAGGACTCGTCACAGGCTGATACTCCAAAACTTCCGTGAGAACGATGCGCCGCCGGGCGGCACCTCGGGCAACGTTACCAAACCGTTACCTATTTGTCACCCTCTGCAGAGCGACTCGTGAGAGCGGCTCAGAACCGCCGGATCTGCGGAGTCCCGAACGCCGCGACCATCGCCGAGTAGCTCGAGTACTTCACAGGCTTGCCGCTCGTGGCCGCGTGGATGATCTGATTGCCGCCGACGTAGATGGCCACGTGGCCGCTCCACACCAGCAGGTCGCCGGCCGCGACGGCCGACGCCGACACCGGCGAGCCGTAGCCCGCCTGCGCGTTCGAGGAGTGGGGCAGGTAGTGGCCGGCCTGGCCGTAGACCCACTTCGTGAAGCCCGAGCAGTCGAAGCCCGTCGCGGGGCTCGAGCCGCCCCAGACGTAGGGCACGCCGAGCTGCGACTGGGCGATGCCGACGATCGAGCCGTTGGCCGGCGGCGCGTTGACCGGCAGAGCGGCCGCAGCGGTCGTCGCTGTCGCCGTCGCAGCCGCTCCACCGGCGGCAGCCGTCGCGGCGAGCTGCGCGCGCGCCTCGGCGAGCTCGGCCTGGCGGGCCTCCTCGGCCGCGCGCGCCGCGCTGCGGATCTCCTCGAGCTCGGCAGCGGTCGTGCCGGAGATGCCGTCGCGGGCGACGAGGTCGACGCGCGCGTCCTCGGCGACCGAGACGCTCTGCGAGTTCTCGGCGATGATGCTCGCGAGCTCGGCCTGGCTGTAGGACTCGGTCTGCGGCGCGAAGGCGGCGGCGGGGAGCGAGAGCGCCCCCACGAGGCCGGCCGCGATGCAGACGACGCCGAAGCTCTTCGCGCCCTTGCGGAGCGAGCTCGTCATCGTCGACGCGGGCGCTCCACGGTCGACCACCGGTGAGACGGCGATGGCCGTCGTCGAGTGCTGTCCCATGCGTTCGTGTTCCCCCAAGCGGTGCAGTTCCCGCACGCGAGGTGCGGGGCTGACCGTGCGAGAGTACCCGAGCGTTACCGAATCGTCACAATCGTCCACAGGCTACCGGCGAGCCTCGGAGCGGCCTGGACGAAGGCTGGAAGCGAGGAGTCCTCAGGCTGTGAGGTAGACGTGGCGCGCGAGCTCGACGGGCAGCTCGATCGCCTCGCCGCCGACGACATCGAGGCGGACGCGCGCGCCCTGACCGCTCACCACGACCCGCGCGCCGGGCACGAGCCCCGCCGCCTGCAGCTCGCAGAGCCCCTCGACGTCCGACTGGATCGGCTCCCCCAGCCTGCGCACCACGTGCTCGCCACGCGCATCCGTCGCCATCACGACGCCGTCGAGGAACGGCTCGGCCGGCGCGAGGCCGAGCTCGTCGAGCCCGGGGATCGGCGTGCCGTAGGGCGACTCGGTCGGGTTGCCGAGCAGCGTCAGCAGTCGTCGCTCGACCTGCTCGCTCATGACGTGCTCCCACCGGCAGGCCTCGTCGTGCACGAGGCTCCAGTCGAGGCCGATCACGTCGGCGAGCAGCCGCTCGGCGAGCCGGTGCTTGCGCAGCACGCGGATCGCGAGCGCTCGCCCCTCCTCGGTGAGCTCGAGTCGACGGTCGGCGCCCACGACCACGAGCCCGTCGCGCGACATGCGGTTGATCGTCTGCGAGACGGTCGGGCCCGAGTGGTTGAGCCGCTCGGAGATGCGGGCGCGCAAGGGGGCGATGCCCTCCTCCTCGAGATCGAGGATCGTGCGGAGGTACATCTCTGTCGTATCGACGAGATCCGCCACGCCCAGTACCGCTTCCTCTGCCTCCGCCATCCCTGGCGCATTCCAACCCATCCCACCCTATGCTTCAGCCGCTCGTAGGATCATCGGTGTGAACGATCTGCGCATCCCGGCTGAGCTGCTCCCCGCTGACGGAAGGTTCGGCTGCGGGCCCTCGAAGGTGCGGCCCGAGCAGGTCGCCCACCTCGAGGCGAACATGGCGCTGCTCGGCACGAGCCACCGCCAGGCGCCGGTCAAGGGGCTCGTGCGCTCGGTGCGCGAGCAGCTCGCGCAGCTCTTCTCGCTGCCCGACGGCTACGAGGTACTGCTCGGCAACGGCGGCTCGACCGCGTTCTGGGACGCCGCGGCGTTCTCGCTCATCCAGCACCGCTCGCACCACCTCGTCTTCGGCGAGTTCGGCGGCAAGTTCGCGAAGGCGGCCGCGGCGCCGTGGCTCGAGGCGCCGAGCGTGGCCTCCGCCGAGCCGGGCTCGCGACCCCTGCTCGACACCGTCGAGGGCGTCGACGTCGTCGCCTACCCGCACAACGAGACCTCGACCGGCGTCTTCCACCCGGTGATCGGGGCCCAGGCGGATGCGCTCGCGGTCGTCGACGCGACGAGTGCGGCGGGCGGCCTCGCCGTCGACGTCTCGGCGGCCGACCTCTACTACTTCGCCCCGCAGAAGAACTTCGCCTCCGACGGCGGGCTGTGGTTCGCGATCGCCTCGCCCTTCGCGCTCGAGCGCATCGAGCGCGTCGCGGCCTCGGGCCGCTACATCCCGGAGTTCCTCTCGCTGCAGCAGGCGGTCGTGAACTCGCGGCTCGACCAGACGCTCAACACGCCCGCGCTCTCGACGCTCCTGCTGCTGCAGGAGCAGCTGCGGTGGATGCTCGAGCAGGGCGGGCTCGACGCGATGGCGGCCCGCACGGCGCAGTCGGCCGGCACCCTCTACGCGTGGGCCGAGGCGCGGCCCGAGGCGATGCCGTTCGTCGCCGACCCCGCGCACCGCTCGAACGTCGTCGTGACGATCGACTTCGACCCCTCGGTCGACGCCGCGGCGCTCGCGAAGGCGCTGCGCCAGAACGGCGTCGTCGACACCGAGCCCTACCGCAAGCTCGGCCGCAACCAGCTGCGGGTCGCGACGTTCGCGGCGATCGAGCCCTCGGACGTCGTGCAGCTCACCCGCTGCCTCGACTTCCTGCTCGACGCGCGGTAGCGGGCGCTACTCCTCCTCGTCGGCCACGAGGTCGGCGTGGTCGCCGTGCCCGTCGCCGTCGTCGTCGACGTCCTCGAAGTCGTCGTCGAAGTCGTCGTCGAGGTCGGACTCGAGATCCGACTCGAGCTCCTCGTCGTCGCCGTCCTCGGCGGCCGCCTCCTTGGCCGCGAGGTAGTCGGCGAGCCGCTCGGACCACGGCACCCACGCGGGCGCGAGCAGCGAGCCCTCGCTCGGCAGCAGCGCGACCTCGAGCACGGTCGGCCCGCCCTCGATGCCGCGCGAGAGCAGCACGGTCCACGACCAGTCGGGGTAGCCCGGCAGGCGCGATGCGTGCCGGATCGCGACGACGTGGTCGCCCTCGGCGAGCGCCTCCTGCACCTCGCCGACCGCGCCCTTCGGCGCGACCTCGTCGAGGGCCGAGAGCGCGAGCTCGAGCTCCTGCATCGACGGCACCGTGGGGGTCGGCTCGACCGGCGCCGCGGCGGCGGGCTGCTCGGCGACCTCGTCGGCGGCCTCGGCGGGCTCGTCGGCAGTGGCGTCGTCGGCCGTCGTCGGCTCGTCGACCTCGGGCATCGCGGAAGCCTCGGGTGCCTCCGAAGCCTCGGGGGCCTCCGTCGCCTCGGGCGCCGCGGCCGCGGGCGCCGAGCCGTCGTAGACGGGGACGATCTCGAGCGGCGCGGCGTCCGCGGCCGAGCCCTCGGCCGGCGCGGTGCCGATCGGCTCGGTGCCGACGGGATCAGGCGTCGAGGTCATCAGCGACCCTCCGGAGCATCTGCGCGACGGTCGAGCCGTGCGCGGCGCTCGGGTAGCGGCCGCGCCGCAGGTCGTTGCCGATCGTGTCGAGCAGGCGCACGAGGTCCTCGACGATGATCGCCATGTCCTCGGTGTCGCGCCGCGCCGCCTTGACGGCCGTGCCGCCGAGCACGCGCAGCGAGAGCGCCTGCGGGCCGCGGCGGCCCTCGGCGATGCCGTACTCCACCTTCGAGCCCGGCTTCACCTGCACGCCATCCGGCACCGCCGACGCGTGCAGGAACACCTCGACGCCGTCGTCGCCGGCGATGAAGCCGAAGCCCTTGGCCTCGTCGAAGAACTTCACCCTGCCCGTCGGCATGGCACCCTCCCGTACAGGATCGAGGTGCGGCACCCCGCCGCACGGCACCCAGCGTAGTGGGCGCGCCGGGGCGGCCTCCCACGGCGGTATCCTGGTGGGATGCCGAAGGCCAGCAGCAACCCGACGCAGCGCCCCCGCAAGAGGGCGCCGCAGCAGCAGGCGCCCGCCGCGCGGACGCCGCGCGACGCGGTCGAGCGCGTGCTCGCGTTCCTGGTCGTCGCGCTCGCCGCGATCGCGGTGCTCGGCTTCGCGGGCTCGATGCTGCACGTCGCGTTCCGCGACAGCGTCGACTTCTTCGCGGGCATCGCGTGGCAGTACGCCTACTGGCTCCCGCTCCTCGCGCTCCCCCTCGCGATCGTCTGCCTCGTGGTGCTCGTCATCGTGAGCGCGGCGGGCAAGTCGCGCAGGCGCTGATGGACGTCGTCGCGCTCGCGGCCCGCATCCAGGCGATGCCCGACGACGCGCTCGACCTGCTCGTCACCGAGCGGCAGGCACCCCCGCAGCTCGCCTCGACGTTCGACCTCGCCGAGCATCTGCTGACGGATGCGTCGATCGCGCTAGCGCTCCGGTGGCGGTCGGGCGCCGAGCTCGCCGCGCTCGCCGCCGGCACCTCGTCGCCGCGCCTCGACGCGCTGCTGCTCGGCGTCGACGGCGCCGCCCTGCCGCCCGTCGCGGCCCTCGCCGCGAGCTCGCTCGACGGCCGCGCCGCGAGCGCCGCCGATGACGCGGCTGTCGACACGGCGCCCGGCAACGCGGCGCCCATCGAGTCCCCGACCGCGCCGCAGCTCGCGATCGACGAGGCGATCAAGGTCGCCGAGCTCGTGCACCGCATCGCCGACCACCCGATCACGCTCCGCTCGCGCGCGCAGCTGCCCGCCGCGGTCGTGCGCGACCTCGCCGCGTCGATCGACGCCGAGCCGGCGCAGCTCGACGAGCGGCTCGAGCTCGCGGCCGTCGCGGGCCTCGTCGACAGGCACGACGGGCGCCTGCGCGCCACGGTCGACGCCGACGCGTGGCTCGCCGCCCCGGTGCCCGATCGGTGGCTCCGCGTCGCGGGCGCGTGGCTCGAGGCGACCGGCGACGTCGCGGCCGTCGCGGCCGGCGACTTCCCGCTCGCCGACGACGCCGTGCGCGCCGTCCGCGAGCGGCAGGCGCGGCAGGCGCGCCGGCTCGGCCTCGCCGATGGCGCCCGCCCGACGACGCTCGCCGCCGCGCTCGCCGCCGATCCCGCCGCCGCGCGCGAGACGCTCGCGACCCACGTGCCGCCGGCCACCGCATCCGTCTACCTCCAGCCCGACCTCTCGGCCGTCGCCCCCGGCCCGCTCCGCGCCGCCGTCGACGCCCGCCTCCGCCGCATCGCCCGCATGGAGCGCGCCGGCATCGCCTCGCAGTGGCGCATCACCGCGCAGAGCGTCGCCGCGGGGCTCGCGAGCGGCGAGAGCGCCGACGGCGTGCTCGACTTCCTCGCGGGCATCTCGCTCACCGGGGTGCCGCAGCCGGTCGCCTACCTCGTGCGCGACACCGCCGCGCGCTTCGGCAGCCTGCGCGTGCGCGCCGTCGACCCGATCGCCGAAGGCGGCGCCCGCGCGCAGGCGCGGAGCGACGACGAGCAGCTCATCCGCACGATCGCCGTCGACCGCTCGCTCGCGACCGCGGGGCCGGTGCAGACCGGTCCGCACCGCGTCACCTTCCGCCTGAGCGCCGAGGAGGTGCTCGAGGCGCTGCTCGAGGAGCGCTACCCCGCGGTGCTCGAGGACGAGGAGGGCGAGCTCGTGGTGCGCCGGCCGGAGCGCGCCCCGCGCCGCGAGCGCGAGCGGCACCGGCTCGTCGCGCGCCTGCGGGACGCCGGCTTCGAGGTCGGCGAGCAGGAGCGCGCGTGGCTCGAGCGGCAGCTGCAGTCGGCGGTGCGCGAGCGCATGCCCGTGCGGCTCACCGTGACGACCTCGAGCGAGCCGGTCGACGTCGAGCTCGTGCCGCTCGCCGTCGCGAACGGCCGCCTGCGCGCGCGCGACGCCAACCGCGACGTCGAGCGGACCCTGCCGCTCAGCGCGATCACGAAGGTCGCGGGGCTCGGCGTCGCGAACTGACGCGCCATCCCGCCGGAACGCCGTCGGCGAACGCCGGGGCTGTACCCCTGCAGGGCGGTAGGCTGGAACGCGATGACTCTCGGCCCCCTGATCGTCCAGTCCGACCGGACCGTGCTGCTCGAGGTCGCGCACCCCGACGCGGCCGCGGCGCGGCAGGCGCTGCAGGTGTTCGCCGAGCTCGAGCGCGCTCCCGAGCACATCCACACCTACCGCGTGACGCGCCTCGGGCTGTGGAACGCGCGCGCCGCGGGCCACACCGCTGACGAGATCATCGGCACGCTCGACCGCTACGCGAAGTTCCCCGTGCCCGCGGGCGTCGCGCAGGACATCCGCGAGACGATCGGCCGCTACGGGCGGCTCGTGATCGAGCGCGACGACGAGGGCCTCGTGCTCCGCAGCCAGGACCGCCCGGTGCTCGAGGAGGTGCGGCGCTCGAAGAAGATCGCGCCGCTGCTCGCGGGCCCCGCCGACGGCGGCATCCGGGTGGTCGACTGGGCGCGCGGCGAGCTCAAGCAGGAGCTCGTCAAGCTCGGCTGGCCCGCCGAGGACCTCGCGGGCTACACGCCCGGCACCCCGCTCGAGATCGAGCTCGTCGAGGACGGCTGGACCCTGCGCCCGTACCAGACGGATGCCGTGACGCACTTCGCCGACGCCGGCTCGGGCGTCGTGGTGCTCCCGTGCGGCGCCGGCAAGACGATCGTCGGGGCGGCGGCGATGGCCGCGACCGACACGACGACGCTCATCCTCGTCACGAACACCGTCTCGGCGCGGCAGTGGCGGGCCGAGCTGCTCGCGCGCACGAGCCTCACCGAGGACGAGATCGGCGAGTACTCCGGCGCGTCGAAGGAGATCAAGCCCGTCACGATCGCGACCTACCAGATCCTCACCGTCAAGCGCGGGGGCGAGTACGCGCACCTCGGCGTGCTCGATGCGCTCGACTGGGGCCTCATCGTCTACGACGAGGTGCACCTCCTGCCCGCGCCGGTGTTCAAGCTCACCGCCGATCTGCAGGCCCGGCGCCGGCTCGGGCTCACCGCGACGCTCGTGCGCGAGGACGGCCGCGAGTCGGACGTCTTCAGCCTCATCGGCCCCAAGCGCTTCGACGCGCCGTGGAAGGAGATCGAGGCGCAGGGCTTCATCGCGCCCGCGGAGTGCTTCGAGGTGCGCATCGACCTCGACGAGGACGAGCGGCTCGAGTACGCCGCCTCCGGCGATCGCGACCGCTACCGCATCGCCGCCTCGAGCCCGCGCAAGATCGACACCGTGCGCCGCGTGCTCGCGCAGCACCCCGACGAGCCGACGCTCGTCATCGGGCAGTACCTCGACCAGCTGCACGAGCTCGCCGCCGCGCTCGACGCGCCGCTCATCACCGGCGAGACGCCCGTCTCCGAGCGCGAGGAGCTCTTCCAGGCGTTCCGCACCGGCGAGGAGCGCGTGCTCGTGGTCTCGAAGGTCGCGAACTTCTCCGTCGACCTGCCCGACGCATCCCTGGCCGTCCAGGTCTCGGGCTCGTTCGGCTCGCGGCAGGAGGAAGCGCAGCGGCTCGGCCGGCTGCTGCGGCCGAAGGGCGGCCGCACGGCGAGCTTCTACACGATCGTCGCGCGCGACACCGTCGACCAGGAGTTCGCGCTCGGCCGCCAGCGCTTCCTCGCCGAGCAGGGCTACGCCTACACGATCCTCGACGAGCACGAGCTCGGCGTCGCCGATCGCGCTGGCGTCTGACGCGTTCCGGCGACTCCCAGACTCCTCTCAGGCAATCACCAGAGACTGTGGGCATGACCGAGCCGAACGCCAAAGTCCTCGTCGTCGACGACGAGCCGCACATCCGTGACCTGCTGACGACGAGCCTGCGGTTCGCGGGCTTCGACGTGCGCGCCGTCGGCGCGGGAGCCGCCGCCATCTCCGCCGTCCTCGAAGACGAGCCCGACCTCATCCTGCTCGACGTCATGCTCCCCGACATCAACGGCTTCGGCGTGACCAAGCGGCTGCGCGCATCCGGCTTCACCTCGCCCATCCTCTTCCTCACCGCCAAGGACGACACCGAGGACAAGATCAACGGCCTCACCGTCGGCGGCGACGACTACGTCACGAAGCCGTTCTCGCTCGACGAGATCATCGCCCGCATCAAGGCGATCCTGCGCCGCACGATGGCCGAGACCGACGACGCGACGATCCACGTCGGCGACCTTGCGATGAACCAGGACACG
Source organism: Agrococcus sp. TF02-05 (assembly GCF_017565345.1). Classification (NCBI taxonomy): domain Bacteria; kingdom Bacillati; phylum Actinomycetota; class Actinomycetes; order Micrococcales; family Microbacteriaceae; genus Agrococcus; species Agrococcus sp. TF02-05. The sequence goes on from NZ_JAGEKO010000004.1 coordinate 257,682, forward strand.
CACGAGGTGACGGTGCGCGGCGAGGAGATCGAGCTCTCCCCCACCGAGTTCAAGCTGCTGCGCTACCTCATGCTCAACGCCAACCGGGTGCTGTCGAAGGCGCAGATCCTCGACCACGTCTGGGAGTACGACTTCAACGGCGACGTCGGCATCGTCGAGTCGTACATCTCCTACCTGCGGCGCAAGATCGACGACGGCTCGAGCGAGCCGATGATCGTCACCAAGCGCGGCTTCGGCTACATGCTGAAGTCCCCGAAGGCGTAGGTGCGACGGGCGCTGCTCCGCCTGCTCGGCCGCACCTCGCTGGCCGGGCGGATCAGTGCACTCATCGTCGTGGTGATGACCTTCGGGCTCGTGCTCGCGGGCATCGGCACGCTCAGCATCATCCGCGACGCGCAGGTCGCCGACATCGACGTCGAGATCCAGGAGGCGCTGACGGCGTTCACGAGCGAGCCCGTCACGCGCCGCGACACCCCCGAGCAGTGCGACCTTGCGCAGCGCATGCCCAACACGTACTACCTGGGCGTCGCCGAGGCCGACGGCGTCATCGTCTGCGACAACAAGCTGCCCGACCCCGAGAACCCCGACCTCTCGGGGCTCTCGCTCGCGACGATCGTCGAGCAGCCGCGGGCGTTCACGATCCCCTCGATCGACGCGCAGTCGTCGTGGCGCGCGCTCGTCGCGCCGACGACGGTCGAGGGCACGGGCGAGCTGCTCATCTCGGTCGTCGCGGTCAACACCGAGCAGCTCGAGACGACGACCGGCACCTTCATGCTCGTCTTCGCGGGCTTCTCGGTGCTCGCGGTCGTGCTCGGGGCCGCGCTCACGCGCATCCTCGCAGTCTCGACGCTCCGCGGCCTGCGGCGCACGGCGAAGCAGGCCGAGCGCTTCGCCGACGGCGACTTCGAGACGCGCCTGTCGACCGAGCACCCGCGCACCGAGGTCGGCTCGCTGCAGCGCTCGCTCAACGGCATGCTCGACCGCATCGAGGCCGCGATCGAGCAGCGCGACGAGTCGGTCAAGCAGATGCGGCAGTTCGTCGGCGACGCGAGCCACGAGCTGCGCACGCCGCTCGTGTCGGTGCGCGGCTACGCCGAGCTCTACCGGATGGGCGCGATCTCGCGGCCGGAGGACGTCGCGAGCGCCATGGAGCGCATCGAGGGCGAGGCCAAGCGCATGGCGCGGCTCGTGGAGGACCTGCTGCAGCTCGCGCGGCTCGACGAGCGGCGGCCCATGGACCTGCAGCCGCTCGACCTCGTGCCGCTCGTCAACGACGCGGCGTCCGACACGCGCGCCGGCTCGCCCGACCGGCAGGTGCACGTCCTGCCGATCGACGCGGATGCGATGGGTCCCGTGGAGGACGAGGTCGACGACGCGCTCCCCGACGCGATCTTCACGCCGCCGCCGCTCACGCCGCCCGCGATCGTGCTCGGCGACGAGCACGCGCTGCGCCAGGTGATCTCGAACCTCATCGGCAACGCGCTGCGCTACACGCCGGAGGGCTCGCCGATCGAGCTCGCGGTCGGCGTCACCGCGCGCCGCCGCCGCGCGGTCGTGATGGTCGTCGACCACGGGCCCGGCGTGCCGGCCGACCAGCGCAGCAAGGTCTTCGAGCGCTTCTTCCGCACCGACGAGTCGCGCGCGCGCGAGACGGGCGGCTCCGGCCTCGGCCTCGCGATCGTGCGCGGCATCGTGCGCGCGCACGGCGGCCGGATCGACGTCGTCGAGACGCCCGGCGGCGGCGCGACCTTCCGCATGGCGATCCCGCTCGCACCCGACGAGGCCGTCATGGCGCTGAGCCACAAGCTGCGCCCGGCCGACACCCCCAACACGATCACGGGCGACCATCCACAGGCCCGCGCCGCCGCCGGGCGCTGACCCGACGCATCCCCCTACCGTCTCCCCGAGCGCGGATGCTCCGCGCGGGATCGAGGGGATCATGAGCAGGTACGTCGTCGACGGCGACGCCATCCACGGCGCGCACCTCGCGGTGCGGTCGACCGCGTCGCGGCTGCAGTCGGAGTCCGCGGCGATGCTCGCGCAGCTGCAGGCGCTGCAGGACTCGTGGACGGGCCAGGCCTCGGTCGCGTTCCAGGGCGTCGTGCAGGACTGGCGGGCGACGCAGGTGCGGGTCGAGGAGTCGCTCGCGAGCATCAACGAGGCGCTCGCGCTCGCGGGCCGGCAGTACGACGAGGTGGAGCAGGGGAACACGCGGCTGTTCGCGGGCTGAGACGACGAAGGGCCCCAGCAGCGCTGGGGCCCTCCGATCGGTGGATCTCCTAGAAGTCCATGCCACCCGTGGGGTCGGCCGGCATCGCCGGCTGCTTCTCGGGCTTGTCGGCGACGACGGCCTCGGTCGTGAGGAAGAGGCCGGCGATCGACGCGGCGTTGGCGAGCGCCGAGCGCGTCACCTTCACCGGGTCGGCGATGCCCGCGGCGAGCATGTCGACGTACTCGCCGGTCGCGGCGTTGAGGCCGTGGCCGACCTCGAGGCCGCGCACCTTCTCGGCGACGACGCCCGGCTCGAGGCCGGCGTTCGTGGCGATCTGCTTGAGCGGCGCGTCGACGGCCACGCGCACGATGTTCGCGCCCGTCGCCTCGTCGCCCTCGAGCTCGAGGCCCTCGAACGCGGTCTTCGCGGCCTGGATGAGCGCGACGCCACCACCGGCGACGATGCCCTCCTCGACGGCGGCCTTCGCGTTGCGGACGGCGTCCTCGATGCGGTGCTTGCGCTCCTTGAGCTCGACCTCGGTCGCGGCACCCGCCTTGATGACGGCGACGCCGCCGGCGAGCTTCGCGAGGCGCTCCTGGAGCTTCTCGCGGTCGTAGTCGCTGTCGGTGTTCTCGATCTCCGAGCGGATCTGGCGCACGCGGCCCGCGATGGCCTCGGCCTCGCCGGCGCCCTCGACGATCGTCGTCTCGTCCTTCGTGATGACGACCTTGCGCGCGCGGCCGAGCAGGTCGAGCGTCGCGCTCTCGAGCTTGAGGCCGACCTCCTCCGAGATGACCTGGCCACCCGTGAGGATCGCCATGTCGGCGAGCATCGCCTTGCGGCGGTCGCCGAAGCCGGGGGCCTTGACGGCGACCGACTTGAAGATGCCGCGGATCTTGTTGACGACGAGCGTCGCGAGCGCCTCGCCCTCGACGTCCTCGGCGATGATGACGAGCTGCTTGCCCGCCTGGATCACCTTGTCGACGATCGGGAGCAGGTCCTTGATGTTCGAGATCTTCGAGTTGACGATCAGGATGTACGGGTCCTCGAAGACCGTCTCCTGGCGCTCGGGGTCCGTCACGAAGTACTGCGACAGGAAGCCCTTGTCGAAGCGCATGCCCTCGGTGAGCTCGAGCTCGGTGCCGAAGGTGTTCGACTCCTCGACGGTGACGACGCCCTCCTTGCCGACCTTGTCGATGGCCTCGGCGATGAGCGCGCCGATCTCCTCGTCGGCGGCCGAGATCGAAGCCGTGGCGGCGATCTCCTCCTTGGTCTCGACCTCCTTGGCGTTGGCGAGCAGCTGCTCGCTCACCGCGGCGGTGGCCTTCTCGATGCCGCGCTTGAGGCTGATGGGGTCGGCGCCCGCTGCGACGTTGCGGAGGCCCTCGCGGACCAGCGCCTGCGCGAGCACGGTCGCCGTCGTCGTGCCGTCACCGGCGACGTCGTCGGTCTTCTTCGCGACCTCCTTGACGAGCTCGGCGCCGATCTTCTCGTAGGGGTCCTCGAGCTCGATCTCCTTGGCGATCGAGACGCCGTCGTTCGTGATCGTGGGGGCGCCCCACTTCTTCTCCAGCACGACGTTGCGGCCGCGCGGGCCGAGGGTCACCTTCACCGCGTCGGCGAGCGTGTTGAGTCCACGCTCCAGCCCGCGACGGGCCTCCTCGTTGAATGCGATCATCTTTGCCATTGCAGTTCGTCCCTCCTGGACGCTGTGGACGTTCATCTGGCACTCCGACGATAGGAGTGCCAGTACCCGAGTCTGGCACTCTCCCCTGTCGAGTGCAAGCCGCGGCGGAGGGCGCGTCAGGGCGCGGTCGGCGTGGGCGAGTGCGTGACCGCTCCGCCCTCCTGCGGCTCGGCGCTCGGGGCCGTGCCCACCGCATCCGCACCCAGCACGATCGTGATCGGGGTGCCCGTGACGCGGCCGTCCGAGAGCCGTGCCTCGCCGACGCCGAGGCCCTGCGCGAGGCCGCGCGCGATGGGCGCGAGCGACTCGTCGTCGTACCAGACGACCGTGCGCTCGACGTTGCCGCCCGTCGAGCCGCCGGTCGCGAGCACGTTCCAGCCCGCGTCCGAGAGCGCTTGCCCGACGCCCGCCGCGAGCTCGTGCTCGCCCGACTGGTCGAGGACGGTGATGGATGCGTCGACGCCGGGATCGATCTGGCCCGGGTCGGAGACGACCTCGGCGACCTCGCTCGCGACGGGCGCGGGCGGCGCCGACTGCGGGCGGAGCCGGTCGAGCAGGAAGAGGCCGATCGCGATGAGCACGATCGTCACGCCGAGCGCGCACAGCAGGATCACCCAGCGCGGCGTGCGCCGCGACGAGCTCGAGCGGTGGGCGCCGACGCGCTGCGTGCGGCTCATCGGCCCTCGCGCACGCGCAGCAGCCGCCGCACGAGCATCGGGTCGTGGTGGAGCGCCTCTGGCGTCTCGAGCAGCCCGTCGAGCACCTGGTAGTAGCGCGTCGTGGTCCAGCCGAACTCGGCGCGGATCGCGCGGGCCTTCGCGCCGCCGTGGCTCGTCCAGCGGCCCTCGAAGTCGAGCACCCGCCGGATGCGCTGCTCGCGCGCCGACTGCAGGTCGTGCGCCGACGCATCCGTCGACGACGAGTGCGCCTCCGGCTCGACGACGGAGTCGGCGGCCGCGAAGGCCACGGCGGCGGCGTCCAGCGCGGCGGAGTCGAGCGCCGCGGCGTCGTCGGCGGCCGGCGCGCTGGCGGGTCGCGGCTCGGTCGGCATGCTGCCGATCCTACGGGCGTCGCGGGGTTCCGCCCGCCGCGAAACACAGTCGGCGCAATGGTGCCGCGCGTACGCTTGCGGCATGACCGATTCGATCGAACGCTCCGACTCCGAGTGGCGCGAGGCCCTCTCGCCCGACGCCTACCGCGTGCTGCGCGAGGCCGGCACGGAGCGCCCCTGGACGGGCGCGCTGCTCGACGAGTCGCGCCAGGGCGTCTACTCGTGCGGCGCGTGCGGCAACGAGCTCTTCGACGACGAGACGAAGTTCGACTCCGGCTGCGGCTGGCCGAGCTTCTTCGACGCGCGCGAGGACGCGGTCGAGCTCGTCGAAGACCGCTCGCTTGGCATGGTGCGCACCGAGGTGCGCTGCGCGAAGTGCCACAGCCACCTCGGCCACGTCTTCAAGGACGCGCCCCAGACGCCGACGGGCGACCGCTTCTGCATGAACTCCGTCGCGATGAGCTTCACGCCCGAGTCCTGAGGCGCGGCTCGCGTCGCCGCTAGCGTGGCGGCGTGATGACGCTCGAGGAGATCTGGCCGCTGCTCGGCCTGCGGCTGACGACCCCGCGGCTCGAGCTGCGGCCGCTCGCCGACGACGACATCCCGCACTACGTCGCCGCGGCGGCCTCGGGCATCCACGACCACGCGCCGCGCACGCCGTTCGGCAGGCCGTGGGACGAGGCGCCCGACATGGCCGCGCGCTCGGCGCGCTGGATCTGGCAGTCGCGCGTGCGCGCCGAGCGCGACGACTGGGTCGTCATGCTCGGCGTGTGGGCCGACGGCGCGCTCATCGGCGCGCAGGACGTCGCCGCGCGCCGCTTCCCCGCCGAGCGCACGGTCGGCACGGGCTCGTGGCTGCGCCGCGACGCGCAGGGCCGCGGCTACGGCAAGGAGATGCGGCTCGCGGCGCTGCTGTGGGCGTTCGACTCGCTCGGCGCCGAGGTGGCCGAGACCACCGCGTACGACTGGAACGCGGCGTCGCTCGGCGTGAGCCGCGCGCTCGGCTACCAGCCCAACGGCGAGAGCCGCCACTCGCCCCGCGAGGGCGTCGTCGAGCGCGAGCTCGACCTGCGGCTGACGGCGGATGCGCTGCGGCGGCCGGAGTGGACGCTCGGCATCGAGGGCGGCGCGGCCGCGGCCCGCTTCCTCGGCGCGCGCTGACGGCGGCCCGCTTGCCACGCGAGCGTCGGCGGCGCGACGCCCGCATCGCGCACGCTCGATCGCGGAGAGCGCTCCGTCGAGCCCGCATGCGGCTCGGCGCGCCGCTCAGCCCGATCGAGCTCTTCGCTGGAGCCCGCCCGCCGGAAGCTCGATCGCGCGGAGCGCGTCGTCGAGTGCGCATGCGGCTCGGCGCCCCGCTCAGCCCGATCGAGCTCCCAGGCCCGTCGACCGCGCTGCCCGCGCGCCCCTCGGCTCAAGCCGATCGAGCCACCCGGACGGGCCGGCGCATCGACGACACCGCGACCGCGACGATCGTGAGGCCTGCGCCGAGCAGCGACCACGTGGTGACCGGGTGGCCGGCCGGGAAGAGCCAGTCGAGCAGCAGCGAGGCGACGACCTGCCCGCAGATGACGCCGAGGCCCATCGTCAGCACGCCGAGGTGGTGCACCGCGACCGACATGAGCGCGATGAACACGATGCCGAGGATGCCGCCCGCGTAGAGCCACGGCTCCGGGGGCAGCGGCCGGGCGGTGACGCCCGCGAGCGACTGGATGCCGACGAACACCGCGAGCGCGACGGTGCCGACGAGGAAGTTCGACACCGTCTGCGCGATCGCCGAGCGCGAGTGCCGCTGCACGAGACCGCCGAACGCCTGCTGGAACGACTGCAGCAGGCCCGCGATGAAGGGCAGCACGACGAGCCACGCGCCCTGCAGCTCCCCCGCGCCCACGAGCGCGATGCCGACCGCGACGAGCGCGAGCAGCGCCCCGATGACGCGCGGCGCGGTGATGGGCTTCCGCGCGAGGCCGCCGAAGCCCGCGCGATCGACCGCGAGCGCGCTCGTCGTCTGCCCCGCGACGACGCCGACCGTGTAGAGCGCGACGCCGGTCGTGCCGACGACGACGCCCTGGGTCGCGACGAGGAAGGCGCCGAGCAGCCCCGTCGTCGCGTACCACCACGGCATCGAGCCGTCGCGGATGACGCCGACGAGCCGGCGCACGCCCGCGCGGGCGCCGGGCGAGACGAGCAGCAGCACCCCGAGCAGCGCGAGTCCGACCGAGAACGAGACGAGGGCGGCGAGCATGCCGTGGTCGAGCCGGGCGCCGAGCTCGCCGTTGATGCGGCTCTGCACCGCGAGCCCAGCGCCGGCGGCGATCGACGCGAGCAGCCACAGCAGGTGGATCATGCGCCCTCCAGCGGCTCGAGGGCGGGTGCCGGGTCGGTCGCGAGGCGGGCGAAGCGCACGACGTCGAAGCGCGTCGCCTGCCCGTCGGCGCCGACGTAGCGCAGCCGCTCGCGCTCGACGCCCTCACGCACGTAGCCGGCGCGCTCGGCGACCGCGATCGAGGCGGGGTTGTTCGCGCGGGCGCCGAGCTCGAGCCGGTGGAGGCCGTCGGCGAAGAGCCGCCGCGAGAGCGCGTCGAGCGCGCGGCTCGCGAGGCCGCGGCCGCGCGCGGCGGGTGCGAGCCAGTACGACATCCAGGCGGTGCCGTGGCGAGGTTCGCGGTCGGCGGCCATGACGCATCCGACCGCCTCGCCGTCGAGCTCGATCGCGAGCGCCTCGGCGGCGATCGCCTCGAGGTAGTCGCGCGCGTCGGCGAGCGCCTCGATCGGCGGCCCCTGCCGGTGGAGGTCGGGCGAGCCGAGGAAGGCGGCGAGCACCGCGGCGGCGTCGCGCTCGGGATCCCAGGGGCGCAATCGGCTCACCGGGCAAGCCTAGAATGGCGGGGCGCCGCGGGCGAACCCGCGCCGCGCCTCCTTAGCTCAGTGGTAGAGCAACGCTCTTGTAAAGCGTAGGTCGTCAGTTCGATCCTGACAGGGGGCTCCTACCGACCCTCCGCGATGAACGCCGCGAGCGCATCCGCATCGCTCACGTCGCCCGCGAACGTCACCCCGTCGACGACCACGGTCGGCACGCCGCGCAGCGGCTCGACGCCCTGCAGCGGCTCCTCGATCGCGCGCACCGTCGCCTGCCGCACCCACCACGCGAAGCGGCCCTCGGCGATGCAGTCGCCGACCTCCGCGCCGTGCTCGGCCGCGAGCGCCGACGCCGACGCCGCGTCGAACGGCTGCCGCTGCAGCATCGACAGCAGGGCCGTCTGGAACTCGCGGTACGCGGCGGGCTCCGCATCCGCGACGCACGCGAGCGCATTCGCACCGAGCGTCGACGCGTAGCCGTTGCCGATCGAGTCGCCGAGCGAGACGGGCAGGTACGCGACGCGCGCCTCACCGGCGTCGGCCATCTCCTCGAGCTCCTTACCGCTCGCCTCGAGCAGCCGGTCGCAGTACTCACACGCGGGGTCGACCACGACGAGCACGTCGGGCACGGCGGATGCGTCGGGCAGCGCCTCGGGCGCACCCTCGGCGGGCACGGGGTCGCGCTCGATCGCGCCATCGGCGTCGAACGCGATCGCGTCGGCCATGTTCGCGGGCCCGTCGGCGGGAGCGAGCGTGACGATCTGGCCGCCGAGCTCCTGCTGGATCGTCTCGAGGTCGGGATCGCGGATCACCCAGCGGTCGAAGACGAGCACGGTCTGCTCCTGCAGCTGCCGCTCGGTCGCGACCGCGAGCGCCTCATCGGCGCTGCCGGCGAGGATGAGCTCGGTGTCGGCGCCGCACGTCGCGACGACCGGGTCGTCGTCGCTCTCGCGGTACTGCTCGACGAGGTCGTCGCACTGCCCGCCCGCGTCGAGGTAGGCGGCGCCGAGCTCGCCGATCGTCGTGATCGGCGCCGGCGGAGACGCGGCGCACCCTGCCAGCGCGGCGAGCGCGACGAGCGCGCCAGCGGCCGACAGGGTGCGCACGCGCTCAGCCGTCGCTCGGTGCGGGCGACTCCGTCGGCTCGGGCGACTCGCTGAGCGAGCCGGCCGTGGCCGTGACGAACGCCTGGAAGCCGGCCGCGTCGCCGGGCGCGCCCTGGTAGCGCTCACCGTTGACGATCACCGTCGGCGTGCGGTCGGCGACCTCGCCGTCGGTGCCCGGCAGCGGCTCGGTGCCGGCGCGCACGGTGGCGTCCTCGACCCAGCTCATGAAGCGGCCCTCGGTGATGCACTCGGCGAGCCCGCCGGCGGTGTCGATGCCGGCCGACTCGGCGACGCCGACGATCTCGTCGTTCGTGAGGCCCGGCGTGCCCTCCTCGGGGCGGTTGTCGAACATCGCGGAGTTGAACGCCCAGAACTGGTCGGGGGCGTGCTCCGCGACGCACGCGGCGGCCGAGGCGGAGCGCGTCGAGTACTTCGTGCCGAGCGACGTGCGGTCGAGGATCGAGATCGGGTGCACCTCGACGGTCGCGGCGCCCGTCTCGAGCAGCTGCTCGAGCGTCGCGCGGTTCGCCTCGTCGAAGGCGCCGCACGCGGGGCACATGTAGTCCTGGTAGACGCGGATCTGGATGATGTCGTCGCGCGGCTCGGTCGGCGTCGGCTCCCCCTCCGGCGGCGTCGCCGCCGTGCGCTCGGCCTCGAAGCCCTGGCCGATCACGATGCCGTTGCTCGCCATGTTCTCGGGGCCGGGACCCGCGGGGCGGATGCTGTTGACGATCACGACCGCCACGATGGCGACGATCGCCACCGCGGCCACGATGATGCCGCCGATCGTCAGGCCCTTCTTGAGGCGCTCCTTCTTGCGGCGCTCCTCCTGCATCCGGCGGGCCTGCTCGCGGGCCTGCGCGCGACGCTCGTTCTTCGTCAGCTTCTCGCTCATGCGTCCTTGTCCTGGGTCGGCCGTGGTCACGGCGGTGGGCGCTGCTGGGGAAAGCGCGCCGCCTTCTAGGGTACCGGCAGCCCGACGTGCCAGGATGAGGCGCGGGCATCGCTGCCCGTCCTCACCACGACGGATCGTCCGGCACGTACCTGCCGGTGGAAAGGGAGTATCGACAATGGCGTCTGTGACGTTCGACAAGGCCACCCGGGTCTACCCGGGCGGCACCCGCCCCGCGGTCGACGCGATCGACCTCGAGATCGGCGACGGGGAGTTCCTCGTGCTGGTCGGCCCCTCGGGCTGCGGCAAGTCCACCACCCTCCGCATGCTCGCGGGCCTCGAGGAGGTCAACGACGGCCGCATCCTGATCGGCGACCGCGAGGTCACCGACATGCCGCCGAAGGACCGCGACATCGCGATGGTGTTCCAGAACTACGCGCTCTACCCGCACATGACGGTCGCCGAGAACATGGGCTTCGCGCTCAAGATCGCCGGCGTCGCCAAGGAGGAGCGCGCGAAGCGCGTCGAGGAGGCGGCGAAGCTGCTCGACCTCGAGCCCTACCTGAGCCGCAAGCCGAAGGCACTCTCAGGCGGTCAGCGCCAGCGCGTCGCGATGGGCCGCGCGATCGTGCGCCAGCCGCAGGTGTTCCTCATGGACGAGCCGCTGTCGAACCTCGACGCCAAGCTGCGCGTGCAGACGCGCACGCAGATCGCCTCGCTCCAGCGCCGCCTCGGCGTCACGACGGTCTACGTCACGCACGACCAGACCGAGGCGCTCACGATGGGCGACCGCATCGCGGTGCTCAAGGATGGCGTGCTGCAGCAGGTGGGCACGCCGCGCGAGCTCTACGGCCAGCCCGCGAACCAGTTCGTCGCCGGCTTCATCGGCAGCCCCGCCATGAACCTCATGGAGCTGCCGGTGACCGAGCGCGGCATCGAGTTCGGCACGCACGTGACGCCCGTCGCGCGCGAGCAGCTCGCGGCGGCGAAGGGCCACGTCGTCGTCGGCGTGCGCCCCGAGGACATCTCGGTCGCCGAGTCGGGCGGCGACGGACTGCCGGTGCTCGTCGACCTCGTCGAGGAGCTCGGCGCCGACGGCTACCTGTACGGCCACGCCGACGTCGAGGGCAAGCGCGTCGACATCGTCGCGCGCGTCGACGGGCGCACGCACGCGTCGCTCGGCGACACCGTGTACATCACGCCCGACCCGGAGCACATGCACCTGTTCGACTCCGACAGCGGCAACCGCCTCTGACCGGCACCGAGCGACGGCCCCGTCCTGGCGACGGGGCCGTCGTCGTCGACGGATGCGTGCGATCGGCCCGAGCGCGCACGCCCGGTCGCGCCTACCATGGCGGCATGCGGTCTGACCTGCGCATCACCTCCGCCGTGATGGACGCGACGCTGCTCGACCTGCCGTGGGACGAGCCGCTCGAGCAGTGGACCGACGCCGACGTCGTGCAGCTGCCGAAGGGCATCTCGCGGCACCTCGTGCGCTTCGCGCGGCTCGGCGGCCGCGTCGTCGCGATCAAGGAGACGACGCCCGAGATGGCGACCCGGGAGTACGGGATGCTCCGCACGCTGCAGCGCCTCGACGTGCCGTGCGTCGAGCCGCTCGCGGTCATCGCCGACCGCGTCGACGCCGACGGCAACCCGCTCGCCGCGGCGCTCGTCACCCGACACCTGCGCTTCTCGCTCCCCTACCGCGCCCTCTACTCCTCCGCGCTCAAGGAGCCGACCGCGCAGCGCCTCGTCGACGCGCTCGCGGGGCTGCTCGTGCGGCTCCACCTCGTCGGCTTCTACTGGGGCGACGTCTCGCTCTCGAACACGCTCTTCCGCCGCGACGCCGGCGCCTTCGCCGCTTACCTCGTCGACGCCGAGACCGGCACGCTGCTGCGCGACGGCCTCTCGGACGGCCGCCGCGAGGACGACCTCGAGATCGCGCGCGTCAACATCGCGGGCGAGCTGCTCGACCTCGCCGCGGGCGACCGGCTCGACGAGTCGATCGATCCCGTGCAGGTCGCCGGCTCGATCGTCGACCAGTACCGCTCGCTCTGGCACGAGCTCCACAGCGACGAGGTGCTGCCCGCCGACGAGCGCTGGCGCATCTCCGCTCGCATCGAGCGCCTCAACGCGCTCGGCTACGACATCGGCGAGCTCGCGATCCGCACGGGCGACGGCGGCACGACCGTGCGCATCCAGCCCAAGGTCGTCGACCCGGGCCACCACCACCGCCGCCTGCAGTCGCTCACCGGCATCGACGCGCAGGAGAACCAGGCGCGGCGGCTGCTCAACGACCTCGACGAGTACGTCGCGACGCAGCACGACCTGCGGCCCTACGTCGGCGACGAGGCGCTCGCCCACGAGTGGCTCGAGCAGGTGTTCCAGCCGATCGTGCAGTCGGTGCCGATCGAGCTGCGCGGCAAGCTCGAGCCCGCCGAGATCTTCCACGAGGTGCTCGAGCACCGCTGGTTCCTCTCCGAGCGCGAGCAGCGCGAGGTGCCGCTCGCCGAGGCGGCCGAGCAGTACATCGCGACGCAGCTCGCTTTCCGGCGCGACGAGGCGGCGCTGCTCGACCTGCCGCTCACGATGACGATGCCGATCGTGACGGTGCAGGGCCTCCTCGACGAGGAGGACGACGAGGGCGACTGGCGCGACCGCGTCTGACCCTCCCGCCGGGACCTCCCCGCCCACCGGGGCGCATCCGCCCGACCGGGGCTGGCGCGCCCGCCCCGGTCGGGCGGAAGCGCACCGGTCGCCGCGCGAGTTCGTCGCGCTTAGCGAGCCCTGCGCTTCGCGACCTCGTAGAGCGTGACGGATGCGGCGATGCCGGCGTTGAGCGACTCGGTCGCCGACGAGATGGGGATCGAGACGATCGCGTCGCACGTCTCGGCCACGAGCCGCGACAGGCCCTTGCCCTCGCTGCCGACGACGACCACGAGCGGGCCCTCGGCGAGCTCGAGCTCGTGCAGCGGCACGTCGCCGTCGCCGTCGAGCCCGATGACGAACACGCCCTGCGACTTCAGCTCCTTGAGCGTCGTCGTGAGGTTCGTCGCCATCGCGACCGGCACGCGCGCCGCGGCGCCCGCGCTCGTCTTCCACGCCGAGGCCGTCACGCCCACCGAGCGGCGCTGCGGCACGATGACGCCCTGCGCGCCGAACGCGGCGGCCGAGCGGATGATCGCGCCGAGGTTGCGCGGGTCCGTGACGCCGTCGAGCGCGACGAGCAGCGGCGTCTGCTGCCGGTCGACGACCTGCTCGAGCAGCTCGATCGGGTGCGCGTACTGGTACGGCGGCACCTTGAGCGCGACGCCCTGGTGCACGGCGTCGTGGCCCGAGAGCCGGTCGAGCTCGGGCCGCATGACCTCGAGCACCGGCAGTCCGCGCTTGTTCGCGATCGAGAGGATCTCCTTGACGCGCTCGTCCATCTCGAGCCGGGCGGCGAGGATGAGCGTCGTCGCGGGCGTCTTCGTGCGCAGCGCCTCGAGCACGCTGTTGCGGCCGGTGACGAGCTCGGAGTCGTCCTTCGCCGACGAGGGCTTGCGGTGGCGGGGCGGCTCGGGGCGGCGGCCCTTCTGCGCGGCCGCCTCGAAGCGCTCGCGCGCCGACTTGCGCTTGCCGGCGACGTGCCAGGAGCGGTCCTCGGCCTTGGGCGTGGGGCCCTTGCCCTCGAGCGCCTTCCTGCCGTGGCCGCCGGTGCCCTTCTGCGGGCCCTTCTTCCGCGGCGATCGCTGCGACTTGCTCATGAGATGCTCCAGGTGGTGGTGTCCTTGCCGTCCTCGACGGCGATGCCGGCGGCGGCGAGCGCATCGCGGATGCGGTCGGAGGCGGCGAAGTCCTTCTTCGCGCGCGCCTCGCGGCGCTCTGCCAGCAGCGACTCGACGAGGCTCGAGAGCGCCCCGGTCGCGGCCGACGTTCCAGGATGCCACACCTCGTCGGCCGGGTCGAGGCCCAGCACGCGCAGCATCGCCCGCACCTCCCCCGCCCGCGCGAGCGCCGCATCCGTCTCGCCCGCGTCGAGCGCGGCGTTCGCGGCGCGCGTCGACTCGTGCAGCACCGCGACCGCCTGCGGGGTCGAGAGGTCGTCGTCCATCGCCGCGCCGAACGCATCCGGCACGTCGGCGTCGGGCAGCGCGCCGAGGCGCGCGACCCGCTCGAGCATCGACTCGATGCGGCCGAACGCCGCCTCGGCCTCGCCGAGCGAGCCGCCCTCGAGGTCGCCGCCCGCGGTGCGGAGGTCGATCGTCGAGCGGTAGTGCGGGGCGAGCAGGAAGTAGCGCACGACGATCGGGCGCACCGCCGCGACGAGATCGGCGGCGAAGATCGAGTTGCCGAGCGACTTCGACATCTTCTCGCCGTCGACGTGCACGAGGCCGTTGTGGCTCCAGACGCTCGCGAACGGCAGGCCCGCGGCGCTCGACTGCGCGAGCTCGTTCTCGTGGTGCGGGAACCGCAGGTCGAGCCCGCCGCCGTGGATGTCGAACGCGTCGCCGAGGTAGCGGCGCGACATCGCCGAGCACTCGATGTGCCAACCCGGCCGCCCGCGGCCCCACGGCGAGTCCCACGACGCCGACGCGGGCTCCTCGGGCTTCTGCGCCTTCCAGAGCGCGAAGTCGCGCGGGTCGCGCTTGCCGCGCGGGTCGGCGTCGGCGGCCGGCTCCATCTTGTCGAGCGACTGCCGGGTGAGCGCGCCGTACTCGGGCCACGAGCGCACGTCGAAGTAGACGTCGGCCGAGCCGTCGAGCGCCGGGTAGGCGTGACCGCGCTCGATGAGCTCGGCGATGAGCGCGTGCATCTCGGGCACGGATGCCGTGGCTCGCGGCTCGTAGGTCGGCGCGGCGACGCCGACGGCGCGGTAGGCCGCGGAGAACTCGAGCTCGACGCGGTAGGCGAGCGCCCACCACGGCTCGTCGACGGCGTTGACGAGCACCTTGTCGTCGATGTCGGTGACGTTGCGCACGAACGTGACGCGGTGGCCGCGGTGCTCGAGCCAGCGGCGCCACACGTCGTAGGCGACGGCGCTGCGCACGTGGCCGATGTGCGGCGACGACTGCACGGTCGGGCCGCAGACGTACATCGAGACCTCGCCGGGCCTCAGCGGCTGCAGGTCGACGATCGCCTGCTGCTTCGAGTCGTAGATGCGCACGGTCACGATGCCCAAGGCTACTGGCGCTTGCGCAGGCCGGGTCAGCGGCGACGGATGAGGGCGGTCGCGATCGCCTGCACGCCCTCGCCGCGGCCGATCGCGCCGAGGCCGTCGGTCGTCGTACCGCTCACGCTCACCGGTGCGCCGACCATCGCGGTGAGCGCCGCTTGCGCCTCGTCGCGGCGGGCGCCGATCCGAGGGCGCACGCCGAGCACCTGCACGGCGACGTTCACCGGCTGCCAGCCGTCTTCGGCGAGCCTGTCGACGGCGGCCCGCACGAAGACCTCGCCGCGCGCGCCGGCGTACTGCGGGTCGTCGACCCCGACGAGCCCGCCGATGTCGCCGAGGCCCGCGGCGCCGAGCAGCGCGTCGACGATCGCGTGGCACACCGCATCACCGTCGGAGTGGCCGGCGAGGCCCTGCCCCTCCCACTCGAGCCCCGCGAGCATGAGCGGCCCGTCGCCGCCGAAGGCGTGCACGTCGACCCCGATCCCGGTGCGCAGCTCGTCCACGTGACTCCCCTCCGGCGCGAGCAGCGCCTCCGCGCGGTCGGCGTCCGCCGCCGTCGTGATCTTGAACGCGAGCTCGTCGCCCGGCACCGACGCGACCGGCTCGCCGAGCGCCTGCACGAGCTGGGCGTCGTCGGTCGAGTCGGCGCGCGCGAGCGCCTCGGCGTAGGCGTCGCGCAGCAGCTGCGCGTCGAAGCCCTGCGGCGTCTGCATCGCGCGGAGCGTCGAGCGGTCGACGATGCGGCCGAGCCCCGCGGCGCCCGACTCGCGGATCGTGTCGACGACGGGCAGCACCGGCACGACGGCCCGCTCCCCGCTCCGCAGCGCCTCGACGACGCGCTCGACGAGCGAGCGCGGGGTGAGCGCCCGCGCGGCGTCGTGCACGAGCACGAAGCGCTCCTCGCCGACGCGCTCGAGGCCCGCGGCGACCGAGTCGGCCCGCGTCGCGCCGCCCACGATCACCGACGCCGCGACGCCCGCTCGCTCGGCCGCCGCCGACGCATCCACCTCGAACCCGACCGGCACGACGACGACGATCGACGCGTCGAGGCCCGCGAGGCCGCGCAGCGCGTGCTGGAGGATCGTCGCGCCCGCGAGCTCGGCGAAGGCCTTGGGCACGCCGCGCCCGAGGCGCGTGCCGCTGCCGGCGGCGACGACGATGATGGCGGTGTCGGTCACGCGCTCGAGCCTAGATGGCCCCCGACCGGCCCCGGACGTGGAACGAGGCACCCGATCGAGTGATCGGATGCCTCGCCCAGGGGGGGTCTGCGGTTCAGCTCGCGGGGGCGAGCGCCTCGTCGAGGCGCGCCGCGGCGGCGTCCTCATCGGTGTGCTCGGCGAGCGCGAGCTCGGAGACGAGGATCTGCCGCGCCTTCGCGAGCATGCGCTTCTCGCCGGCCGAGAGGCCGCGGTCCTGGTCGCGGCGGCTGAGGTCGCGGACGACCTCGCTCACCTTGATGACGTCGCCGGACGCGAGCTTCTCGACGTTGGCCTTGTAGCGGCGGGCCCAGTTCGTGGGCTCCTCGGTGAAGTCGGCGCGCAGCACCTCGAAGACCTTGTCGAGGCCCTCCTCGCCGATGACGTCGCGGACGCCCACCATGTCGACGTTCTGCGCAGGCACCTCGATCGTCAGCCCGCCCTGCGCGACGTTGAGCTTGAGGTAGGTGGTCTCGACGCCCTTGATCTTGCGCACCTTGACCTCGGTGATCGTCGCGGCACCGTGGTGGGGGTAGACGACCGTCTCTCCGACCTCAAAGTTCATCGAATGCTCCTCGTCATAGCCAGAACCTCGATTTTATCACAGCGTGTCGCTCGCCCTGTCCCGCGCGGCGTGGTTGGATCACGCCCCTCGGGCCCGCGTGGAGCGCTCATCGGGCGGGTATTAGAGTGGTCGTGACCGCGGTCGCGCACTCTGCGCCCGCGGCCATCGTCGAAAGGGATCCCGTGCAGTACCGCCCCCTCGCCGCAGCCGCCGCAGCCGCCGTCGTCGTCCTGGCAGCCACCGGCTGCAACCTGCTGACCCCGCAGGCGACGACGATCCAGTACGACCCCTCCGACGGCGTCTCGGGCTCCACCGGCACGGTCGAGTGGCACAACGCGCTGCTCGTCGGCGACCCCGACGGCGACACGCTCAACCTGCTCGTCACCTTCACGAACCCCGGCGAGGCGACCTTCGTCGAGGTGCGCGTCGACGACGAGGCCGAGGAGGTGCGCGTCGGCCAGGGCACGACGACCTTCGGCTTCCCCGACGGCGAGCAGCTGCTCTTCGAGGTCGGCGACATCGAGTTCGGCGGGCTGCGCAACGTCTCGTTCCAGGCCGACGGCGCCGAGCCCACGGGCGTCGGCGTGCCGGTGCACTCGACCGAGTTCCCCGACTACGCGGACTTCGGCCCGGCCGAGTAGTCCTTCAGGCTCCAGCCCGCTCGAAGCGGTAGCCGAGCCCCCGCAGCGTCACGAGCTGCGTCGGGTTCGAGGGCTCCTCCTCGATCTTCGCCCGCAGGCGCTTGATGTGCACGTCGAGCGTCTTCGTGTCGCCGAAGTAGTCGCTCCCCCACACGCGGTCGATGAGCTGGCCGCGCGTGAGCACCCGGCCGGCGTTGCGCATGAGGTACTCGAGCAGCTCGAACTCGCGCAGCGGCATCGCCACCTCCGCGCCGTCGACCGTGACGGTGTGGCTGTCGGCGTCGAGCCGCACGCGCCCGACCTCGACGACCGAGTCGTCGACCTCGTCCTCCTCCTCCGCGGCGCGGCGGCGGAGCACGGCACGGATGCGCGCCACGAGCTCGCGGGTCGAGTACGGCTTCGTGACGTAGTCGTCGGCGCCGAGCTCGAGCCCGACGATCGTGTCGACCTCCGAGTCCTTCGCGGTCAGCATGATGATCGGCACCTTCGACGAGCGGCGGATGTGCCGGCACACGTCGGTGCCGCTGCGGCGCGGCAGCATCACGTCGAGCAGGATGAGGTCGGCGCCCTCGCGCTCG
The DNA here is from genome assembly GCF_017565345.1 of Agrococcus sp. TF02-05. Taxonomy (NCBI): domain Bacteria; kingdom Bacillati; phylum Actinomycetota; class Actinomycetes; order Micrococcales; family Microbacteriaceae; genus Agrococcus; species Agrococcus sp. TF02-05. The sequence goes on from NZ_JAGEKO010000004.1 coordinate 275,624, forward strand.
AAGCGCTCGACCGCCGCGTCGCCGTCAGCCGCGTGCGCGGTCTCGTACCCCTCGAGCTCGAGCAGGTAGGCGAGCGGCTCGGCGAGCGCGAGCTCGTCCTCGACGATCAGGATGCGCGTCATGCAGTCTCCTCGCGGGCAGGCGTCTCGGCGACGGGCAGTCGCAGGGTGAACGTCGAGCCCTGACCCGGGCGCGACCAGAGGGTGACCTCGCCGCCGTGGCTCACGGCGACGTGCTTCACGATACTGAGGCCGAGGCCCGTGCCGCCCGTCACGCGGCTGCGGGCGGGGTCGACGCGGTAGAAGCGCTCGAACACGCGCTCCCGGTCCTCCGGCGCGATGCCGACGCCCTTGTCGGTCACCGCGATCTCGACGACGCCGTCGACCACGCGCACGCCGATGCCCACGTGCGTCGCCTCCGGCGAGTACTGCACGGCGTTCGCGACGAGGTTCTGCACCGCCATCGTGATGAGCTCGGCCGAGCCGAGCACCTCGGCGTCCTCGAGCACGCGCGTGACCACGCGCATCCGCTTGGCATCCGCGAGCACACGCGTGCGGTCGACGGCGACGTCGACGACGTCGGTGATGCCGACCCGCTCCGGCTGGTCGAGCGGGTCGTCGGCCTGGATGCGCGAGAGGTCGATGAGCTCCTTGGTCATGCGGCCGAGCCGATCGGACTCGACCTGCATGCGCTGCGCGAAGGCCCGCACGCGATCCGGGTCGTCGGCGGCCGCCTCGATCGCCTCGGCGAGCACGGCGACGGCGCCGATGGGGGTCTTGAGCTCGTGGCTGACGTTCGCGACGAAGTCGCGCCGCACGCCCGCGAGCCGCAGCTCCTCGGTGCGGTCGGCGGCGAGCACGAGCATGAAGCGGTTGCCGAGCGGCGCGACCCGCACGCGCAGGTGGAGCTCGGTGCCGGCGCCGATGCGGCCGCGGCGGTGCACGAGGTCGAGCACCTCCTCGCGCCCCGTGCGCCACACGCGCCGCACGGCCTCGAGGATGTCGTGACTGCGCAGCGCCCGGCCGTCGACGAGGTCGAGCGTCACCGCGCCCGGCGACGACAGCAGCACCTGGTTGGAGCCGTCGAGCACGACGCCGGCCGACTCGAGCACGTCGACCATCGCGGCGATGCCGTCGGGGATGGGCTCGCTCGCGATCGCCATCACCTGGCGTCCGCGCTGGGCGGCGACGCCGAGCAGATGCACCGACAGCGACCCCAGACCGAAGCCCAGCAGGAGCGCCAGGAGCACGTACCAGGACGCATCCACGCTCCCATCGTAGCCAGCGCGACGCGCGGCTCCCGCGGTTCAGCGGCCGGACACCGCCCGGTAACCTGGCCCGAGGACACTGGCAGTCCGTACCGTGCCGCTGCCGCTCGACGCCGTCGAGCGGCGACGCACCGAAGGAGCAGGAGCAATGCGCGACGTCTTCCAGCAGGAGCTCGCCGAGGTGCAGGAGCGCCTCGTCGACATCGCCAACCACGTCGTGGTCTCGATCGAGTCGGCCGTGCGCGCCTTCGGCGAGTCGAACGTGCAGCTCGCCGAGCAGGTGATCGCGACCGACCCGATCATCGACGACAAGGCCTCGGCGCTCGACGAGCTCGCGATCAACATCATCGCCCGCCAGTCGCCCGTCGCCCGCGACCTGCGCATCGTCGTCTCGGCGCTGCGCATGTCGGCGTCGCTCGAGCGCATGGGCGACCTCGCGCGCCACATCGCGCTGCTCGCCCGCTACCGCTTCCCGATGAACGTCGTGCCGGACTCGCTCGCGCCGACGTTCGCCGAGATGGGCGCGAAGGACATCGAGATCGCGAAGCTGCTGCGCGACCTGCTGCAGACGCAGGACCTCGCGATCGGCGAGCAGATCGAGCAGGCCGACGAGGTCGTCGACGAGCTGCACCGCGACGTCTTCGCGCACGTGCTCGGCACGGAGTGGCAGGGCGCGGCGCACACGACGGTGGATGCGACGCTCGCGAGCCGGTACCACGAGCGCTTCGCAGACCACGGCGTGAGCATCGCGAAGAAGGTCAAGTACCTCGCGACCGGCGACTGGGTCGGCGACGAGGAACCGCACCCGGAGATGGCGCCCGAGCCGGTGCAGCCGGCGTCGCCGACCGAGGGCTGACGCCGCCACGAGAGAAGGGCCCGACCGCAGCGGTCGGGCCCTTCCTCGTCTCGGCTCCTACCGAGGGCCGGGACGGGCCTCGGCGCTGGGGTCGCGGCAGAGACCCGAAAGGGTCTCCGCCCTAAGCTCCACCGCGCTTGCCCTGCGCCGCCACCGCGGCAGCACCGGCCGCCGCCGCCTCGGGGTCGAGGTACTCGCCCGGCGCGACGGGCATGTTGTCGTCGCCGAGGCGGTAGAGCAGCGGGATGCCCGTGGGGATGTTGAGCGCCGCGATGTCGTCGTCGGAGATCTTGTCGAGGTGCTTCACGAGCGCGCGCAGCGAGTTGCCGTGCGCGGTGACGAGCACCGTGCGGCCGGCCTCGAGGTCCTTCGTGATCGTCGACTCCCAGTAGGGCAGGAAGCGCTCGATGACGTCCTTGAGGCACTCGGTGCGCGGCATCTCGCCGTCGATGTCGGCGTAGCGCGGGTCGCCGGCCTGCGAGTACTCGTTGTCATCGGCGATCGCGGGCGGCGGCGTGTCGAACGAGCGGCGCCAGGTCATGAACTTCTCCTCGCCGTACTGCTCGAGGGTCTCGGCCTTGTCCTTGCCCTGCAGGTCGCCGTAGTGGCGCTCGTTGAGGCGCCACGAGCGGTGCACGGGGATCCAGGAGCGGTCAGCCGCGTCGAGGGCGATGTTCGCCGTCTGGATCGCGCGCGTCAGGAGCGACGTGTAGAGCACGTCGGGCAGCACGTCGTGCTCGCGCAGCAGCTCGCCGCCGCGCTTCGCCTCCTCCTCGCCCTTCGGCGTGAGCCGCACGTCGACCCAGCCGGTGAAGAGGTTCTTCTCGTTCCAGGTGGATTGGCCGTGGCGGAGCAGGATGAGGGTGCGCTCGGTCATGCCGCCAGCCTAACCCGGCCGCGCTGCCCGCCCGGCGATCCGCTCGCGGGCGACCGGGGCTGCTGCGCCCGAGCGGGGCCGGCGCGCCGTGCCCGGTCGGGCGTGAGTGCCCCCGTCGAGCCCGAGAACGCGCGATGCGCGGTCAGCTCCGCGCGCGATGCCCGAACCGCGCGATGAGGTGCCAGACGCGCTTGACCGCTTGCGGGTCATGCCCCTCGGCCGCCTCGCCGAGGATGCGCGCGTCGATGCGCCCATCGACCGCGAGCTCGATCGCGAGCGCGAGCGCGTCGATGCCGCGGTAGGCCTCGAGCTCCTCGATGCGGTCGACCTCGAGCTCGAGCCCCGGGTGCCACGCGACCGGCACGCCGAGCTCGGCGGCGACCCGCTCGATCTCCGTGCCGCGGAACGAGGGGTCGAGCACGAGCCGCTCGATGTCGCGGGCGATCTCGAGGCCGCCGTGCACGTGCGCCTCGACGTAGTCGTCGAGCGGGTCGACCGCCGACGCATCCGCGAGCGCGAGCAGGTCGCCCGAGCGCTCGGCGGTGCCGAAGCGCTCGGGCTCGGCGACCGAGTCGGGCCAGCAGAGCGTCACGCGCGGCCAGGCGCTGCGCGCGAGCTCGAGCCACGACGAGCCGAAGCGGATCGCGCCGCCCGTCTCGCGCCGCCGGTGCTCGACCGCGCCGTAGACCGGGCGCTCGTCGGGCGCCGCCTCGTCGTAGGCGCCGCCGAAGATGCGCGACTCCCAGCGCCAGCGGTCACCGCCCGGATGCGCGGTGAGGCCGCCGTTGGAGATGCCGGTGGAGAACTGCGAGCGGTAGGCGCCCTCGGCCGCGATGCGCTCGAGCACGCTCTCGCCGCCGATCCGGCGATCGGGGTGGAAGTGCACGGTGATCCGCGCGTCGGCGGGGAGCGGCCCGCCCGTCGAGCGCGACGCGACGTGGTCGACGGCCCGGCGCCACGCATCCATGCCCGTCACCGTACCCACGCCCCGCCGGGCGCGACAATGGTCGGGTGGCGAAGCCGACCGGACGCATCACGCGCGGCACGACCGGTGTGAACCGGCTGCGGCGCGTCGACCGCTGGATCGCCGCGCAGCCGGCCGCGCGCGTGCCGGGCTGCCTCGTCGTCGACCTCGGCTACGGCGCGAGCGCGACGACGAGCCTCGAGCTGCACGAGCGGCTCTCGCGCGGCAACCCGGCCGTCGAGGTGCTCGGGCTCGAGATCGACCCGGCGCGCGTCGCGCTCGCGACCGCCGAGCTCGAGGCGGCGCGCGCGGCGGGCCCCGAGCGCTACGGGCGCGCGATCGCGGCGGATGCGCGGGTGTCGTTCGCGCTCGGCGGCTTCGAGGTGCCGGCGCCGCGGTCGCCGCACGTCATCCGCGCGATGAACGTGCTGCGGCAGTACGACGAGCACGAGGTCGCCGGCCACTGGGCGGCGATGCTCGGCCGGCTCGCGCCCGGCGGGCTGCTCGTCGAGGGCACGTCGAACGAGGTCGGCCGAGTGTGCTCGTGGGTCGCGCTCGATGCGACCGGGCCACGGTCGCTCTCGATCGCGCTCAAGGTCGACGAGCTCGGCTCCGACGCGATGGAGGCGCCCTCGGTCGTCGCTGAGCGGCTGCCGAAGGCGCTCATCCACCGCAACGTGCCCGGCGAGCGGGTGCACGCACTGCTGACGGAGCTCGACCGCGCGTGGGCCTCGCTCGCGCCGCTCGCCGACTTCGGGGCGACGCAGCGGTGGGTCGCGACGGTCGGGCGGATGCGCGACACCGGCTGGCCGGTGCACGGCAGCCCCGCGCGGTGGCGGCTCGGGGAGCTGACGGTCGCGTGGGAGGCGGTCGCGCCGCGCCCGTGATGCTGCCGCGCCGGAGCGAGCTGCCGCGGCGCCGCGACCCGTGCTCGCCGAGCGGAGCCGTTGCAGCGGGTCGAGTCGGCGGGGACGGGTCGAGTCGCCACGCGCCGAGGACGGGTCCGTTCCGCTGAGCGCAGCAGACGCGCTCGGCGGGAGGCGACGCGGGCGGGCGCGCTACGCGGGCGGAGCGTCGGGGCGCGTCGGGCGCTTCACCGCGCCGAGCCGCGGCAGCCGCGGCGGGCGGTTCGCGTGGCCCGCGCTCGGCGGCACCAACACCTGCTGCCCGGCCGCGACGTCGACGCCCTCCGCGGAGCGCACGACGAGGTCGCCGTCGGCGGGAGCCGAGCGCTTCACGACCGCGAGCGCGATCGGGCCCAGCTCGTCGTGGATCGCCGCGGACGTCACCGCACCGACCTCCTTGTCGCCCGCGAGCACGGCGTCCCCGGCCGCGACCGGCGCGTTCTGCGAGCCGTCGAGGTGCAGCAGCACCACGCGGCGCGGCGGGGCGCCGAGGTTGTGCACCTTCGCGATCGTCTCCTGCCCGCGGTAGCAGCCCTTCTGCAGGTGCACCGCGGTCGCGAGCCAGTCGAGCTCGTGCGGGATCGAGCGCTCGTCGACCTCCGCGAGGCCCGGCCGGCCCGCGGCGATGCGGAGCGCCTCCGCGGCGAGCGTGCCGACGAAGCGCTCCGGCTCGAGCGCCTCGGCCTCAGCGGGGGTCAGGACCGATTCCGACCAGCTCCACGGCTCCCCCGTCGGCTCGCCGTAGCGCACGCCGCCCGGCGCGACCTCGGGCCAGCCGTCGCGCCACGCGACCGGGCCGGCGGGCTCACCCGCGGTGCCCACGACGACCGCCTCGGGACGCTCGATCTCCACTTGCTTGAAGAACCGCATCCGCGTGAGCCACGCCTCGAGCGCGTCGCCGCTGCCGGCGTCGACGATCACCCAGAGCGCGTCGCCGTCGCGCCGCAGCCGCAGCGCGTGCTCGATGCGACCCTCGGGCGAGAGCACGAGCGACTCGGTCGAGGCGCCGTCGGCGAGCGCGGCGATCGCCTGGCTCGAGATCGAGTCGAGCCACGGCAGCGCGTCGGGCCCCGAGAGCCGCAGCACGTCGCGCGGCAGCAGCACGAGCGCGCCGGCCCGGAGCCGCCGCTGCTCGGCCATGGGGTTGCCGACGTGCAGCGGCAGGCCGCTCGTCTCGTCGAGCACCGCGCCGGGGATGCGCGAGGCGAGGGCCGCGAGCGCGCTCACGCCTCGTCGCCGCCCGCGGGCGTCACGCGCGCGAGCCGCGCCGAGGCGTGGCTCTCGAGCCCGCGGCCGAGCGCCGCGAGGTCCCACGCCCACAGCAGGTGGCCCTCGACGAGCCCGAGCATGCGAGTGGATGCGGTGTGCTCCTTCGCGCTCGCGCCGCGCAGCACCGCGTCGGTCGCGAGGTCGATGCGGGGGCCGGCGATCGTGCCGAGGTAGAGCTCGGCGACGCCCGCGGGGTGGGCGATGAGCGCCTGGATGTCGAAGGCGCCGTCGGGGCGGCGGAGCGACTCGACCGCGTCGAGCGAGCCGAAGGCCGGCTCACCCTCGGGCGGCAGCATGCCGGGGCCGGGATCGGCCGCCTCAGCCGGGCGGGCGAGGCGCCAGAAGCCCGACTCGGCCGCGAGCGGCGTCAGCTCGTCGTCGAGCAGCCACGCGTAGGCCTCGTAGGAGAGGTAGGGATGCCCGTGGTGGGCGAAGGAGACGCGCTGGCCGAACTCGTGCTCCACCGTGCGGTCGCCGACCGGGAAGGAGAGCACGCCGGTGCCCTCCCAGTCGCCGACGAGCCACTGGAGCGGGCCGAGCTCCGCGGGCAGCGTGGGATCGAGCTCGAGCACCGCGCTAGCGCTGGCCCTTGAAGAGGTTGCGGATCACCACGTAGGAGACGCCGAGGATCGCGACCATGGCGAGCCCGAGCAGGCCGAGGTAGAAGATCTCGAAGGCGATGATGGGGATGGCGTCCATGCCTCGATCCTACCCCCGCTCCCCGAGCGCGCGCGGGCTAGAGCAGGTGCGTGAGCGGCACGAGCACCGCGGAGGCCAGCGCGAGCACGACGACGGAGCCGAACACCGCCGCCGAGAGCCGCGCGACGAGGCCGGGCTCGGTCGGCCCGCCGAGCTGGATCGCGAACGCCGTGAGGGTGCAGACGCCCAGCACGATCGGCAACCAGACGATGCCGTCGGACGGCTGCAGCACCCCGACCGCGACCGCGCCGGCGGCCGCGAGCAGCCACACGGGCCACACGCTCCCCCACCGCCACGACGTGGCCCTGCTCGCCATGGCCTCATCATGCCGCAGTCCCCTGCGGCGGTCGAACCGGGGCCGCTCGGTGGCCGAGGCGCCGCCGTCCGGGCGGGCTCCGCGCAGACCCTAGGATCGGAATCGGCAGGAGGCTTGATGGCGCACGTCGTGATCTTCACCCGCCGCGATCGGGGAGCGCTGCCCAGTCTCGAGCTGCTGGAGCACCGCGTGACGACGCTCCCCGGCACGGCGGAGGCCGTCGCGCACGCCCCCGCCGGCGACGTGCTCGTCGTCGACGGCGCCGTCGAGCTCGCGAGCGCGAAGGCGCTGTGCCGGCTGCTCGACCGCGACGCGGCACCCGTGCTGCTCGTGCTCTCCGAGGGCGGGTTCGCGGCCGTGAGCGCCGAGTGGGGCGTGACGGATGTCGTGCTCGACTCGGCCGGTCCCGCCGAGCTCGAGGCGCGCATCCGCCTCGCCCTGAGCGCCCGCGCCGAGGTCAAGCCGATCGTCGCGAGCGGGCTCACCATCGACGAGGCGAGCTACCAGGCGAGGGTCGACGGCCGCCCCGTCGACCTCACCTACAAGGAGTTCGAGCTGCTGCGCTTCCTCGCCGCGCACCCCTCGCGCGTCTTCACGCGCGAGCAGCTGCTGAGCGAGGTGTGGGGCTACGACTACTTCGGCGGCACCCGCACCGTCGACGTGCACGTGCGGCGGCTGCGCGCGAAGCTCGGCGACCTCGAGGGCCTCATCGGCACCGTGCGCGGCGTCGGCTACCGATTCGACCTGGAGCCCGCATGATCGACACCGCCCGCGCCCTCGGCGCCGCGTGCGCCGCGCACGACGGCATGCCGCCCTTCAACGACCAGGCGCTCGTCGAGCTCGCCCGCGGGCAGCGGCGCGCGATCGGCGACAGGACCGCGCTCGCGGTCGTGAGCGACGCCGACCGCGAGGTCGAGCTCGCGGTGCACCCCGAGCACCGCGGTCGCGGGCTCGGCCTCGCGCTCGCCGAGCGCGTCGCGGCCGAGCTCGGCGCGTTCGACGCGTGGGCGCACGGCGACCTGCCCGCGGCGCGCGCGATCGCCGAGCGGCTCGGCATGCGCCGCGTGCGCGAGCTGCTGCAGCTGCGCTCCCCCGTGCCGCCCGCCGCCGGCGGCGCGGCTCCCGACCGCTTGCCCGAGGGGGTGCGTGCATTCGAGCCCGATGACGCATCCGCCCTGCTCGCCCTCAACGCCGCGTCGTTCGCCGACCACCCCGAGCAGGGCCGCATGAGCGCGAGCGACCTCGCCGACCGCATGGCCGAGCCGTGGCACGACGACGCGAACCTCGTCGTGCTGCCGGGCGAGGCCGGCCTCGACGGCTTCGCGTGGGTCAAGCCGGGCGGCGACGTCGCCGAGCTCTACGTGCTGGGCGTCGCGCCCGGCCGGCAGGGCGCAGGCATCGGGCGACGGATGCTCGAGGCGGCGTTCGCGCGGATGCGCGCGGTGGGCGCGACGACGGCCCACCTGTACGTCGAGGGCGACAACGAGGCTGCGCTCGGGCTCTACCGGCGGGCAGGATTCTCGCAGTGGGCGATCGACGTGCGGTGGCGGCACGGGACCACCCAGGACGACCGCACCTCGGCTTGAGAGGATGGCGCCATGACCGACGGCACCGCGACCAGCGCTCCCGCGAGCGGAGAGGCGCTCCGCGAGCGCCCGGCTCGCACGCTCGGTGAGGAGCGCAGCTTCCACGACGCCAACAAGGCGGACTTCGACGACTACGACGACGAGTCGAGCTGGTCGGCCGAGCTGCAGGGCACCGCGACCGAGGACGGCCTGCCCGCCGACCGCTTCCTCGACCGCGAGCTCTCGTGGCTCGCCTTCAACGAGCGCGTGCTCGAGATGGGCGAGGACCCGCGGGTGCCGCTGCTCGAGCGCGCGAACTTCCTCGCGATCTTCGCCTCGAACCTCGACGAGTTCTTCATGGTGCGGGTCGCGGGCCTCAAGCGCCGCATCGCGACGGGGCTCGCCGTGCCGACGAACGTCGGCCGCTCGCCGCAGGAGCTGCTGCACGCGGTCGTGCAGCGCGCGCACGACCTGCAGCTGCGCCACGCCCGCGCCGCGCACGAGTCGTTCCAGGTCGACCTCGCCGAGGCCGGCATCCACGTCGTCTCGTGGCAGCAGCTGACCGACGAGGAGCGGCAGGCGATGTCGGCGCGCTTCGACGCCGAGATCTTCCCCGTGCTCATGCCGCTCGCGGTCGACCCCGCGCATCCGTTCCCGTACATCTCGGGGCTCTCGCTCAACCTCGCGGTGCGGGTGCAGGTGCCGGGCGAGGAGGAGCCGCAGTTCGCGCGGCTCAAGGTGCCGGCGGTGCTGCCGCGCTTCATCGAGCTCTCGCGCGCGGCCGACGGCGCGCAGCGCTTCCTGCCGCTCGAGGAGCTCATCGCGAACAACCTCGACGAGGTGTTCTCGGGCATGGAGATCATCGACCACCACGTCTTCCGCGTCACGCGCAACGAGGACGTCTCGATCGACGAGGACGACACCGAGAACCTCATCAGCGCGCTCGAGGAGGAGCTCTCGCGCCGCAAGTTCGGGCCGCCCATCCGGCTCGAGGTCGCGGAGGACATCGACACCGCGACGCTCGACCTGCTGGTCGACGAGCTCGGCATCACCGAGCACGAGGTCTACCGGCTGCCGGGGCTGCTCGACCTGACGGGGCTCTTCCAGCTCGCCGGCATCGACCGGCCCGACCTGCGCTACACGAAGCGCGTGCCCGTCACCGCGGCGTCGTTCCTGCCGGGCGACCAGGACGAGAAGCCCGACCTCTTCGCGGCGATCACGCGCAAGGACGTGCTCGTGCACCACCCGTACGAATCGTTCGCGACGAGCGTGCAGGCGCTGCTCGAGCAGGCGGCCGACGACCCGGACGTGCTCGCGATCAAGCAGACGCTCTACCGCACGTCCGGCGACTCCCCCGTCGTCGCGGCGCTCATCCGCGCCGCGGCGGCCGGCAAGCAGGTGCTGGCGCTCGTGGAGGTCAAGGCGCGCTTCGACGAGCAGGCGAACATCCGCTGGGCGAAGCAGCTCGAGCGCGCGGGCGTGCACGTCGTCTACGGCATCGTCGGGCTCAAGACGCACTGCAAGCTCATGCTCATCGTGCGCCGCGAACAGGGCCGGCTGCGCCACTACTGCCACATCGGCACCGGCAACTACAACCCGAAGACGAGCCGCATCTACGAGGACTTCGGGCTCTTCACCGACAACGACAAGGTGGGGCGCGACATCACGCGGCTCTTCAACGAGCTCTCCGGCTACGCGAAGGAGAAGTCGTACCAGCGGCTGCTCGTCGCCCCTCGTCACTTGCGCAAGGGGCTGCTCGACCGCATCGAGCGCGAGACGGAGGCCGCCAAGGGCGGCCGGAAGGCGCGCATCCGCTTCAAGATCAACGCGATCGTCGACGAGCAGCTCATCGACGCGCTCTACCGCGCGAGCCGCGCGGGCGTCGAGGTGCAGATCTGGGTGCGCGGCATCTGCTCGATCAAGCCGGGCGTGCCGGGGCTGAGCGAGAACATCACGGTGCGCTCGATCGTCGGGCGCTACCTCGAGCACTCGCGCGTCTTCGCCTTCTGGAACGACGGCGCCGAGGAGGTCTTCATCGGCTCGGCCGACATGATGCACCGCAACCTCGACCGCCGCGTCGAGGCGCTCATCCAGCTCACCTCGACCGAGCACATGCGCGACATCTCGCAGCACTTCGACCGCGCGATGTCGCCGCAGACGGCGTCGTGGTGGGCGGAGGCCGACGGCACGTGGACGCGCCGCTTCTACGACGACGACGGCGCGCCGCTCGACGACCTGCACCGCGACCGCATGATCCAGATCCAGCGCCGCAAGCGCACGGGCAGCCGGTGAGCCCGGCCGCTGCCGGCCCGCCGGTGCTCGCTGCGGGCGCCCTCGTGTGGCGACGGGGCGAGCGCGGCGTCGAGGCGCTGCTCGTCGAGCGCACGCAGCACCGCGACCTGTCGCTCCCGAAGGGCAAGCTCGACCCGGGCGAGTCGCTGCCGGAGTGCGCCGCGCGCGAGATCGAGGAAGAGACCGGCTGCGCCGTGATCCTCGGCGCGCCGCTCGGCACGAGCGAGTACCGGCTGCCCGATGGCCGCGACAAGGTCGTCTACTACTGGCAGGCGCCGCTCGGCGACGGGAGCGGGCGGCCGTTCGAGCCGAACGACGAGATCATGGCGCTGCACTGGCTGCCCCTCGCCGAGGCGCGGCGGCGCGTGAGCTACGAGCACGACGCCGCGATCATCGCGCGCTTCGAGGAGCGCCTCGCGCGCGGCCAGGAGCGCACGTTCCCGATCGTCGCGCTGCGGCACGGGAAGGCCGCGGATCCCTACTCCTTCGACGGCGAGGATGCCGCGCGTCCGCTCACGTCGCGCGGCGAGCGCCAGTCGGCGTCGATCGCGCGCGGGATCGCCGCCTTCGGACCGGAGCGCATCCTCTCGTCCGACGCGCTCCGGTGCCTGCAGACCGTCGAGCCGCTCGAGGCGCTGCTCGGGGTCGAGGCGATGGCGCGGCACGAGCTGAGCCAGGAGTGGTCCGTCGGCCAGCGCGAGGAGATCGAGCGACGCATCGCGAAGGCGGTGCGCAAGCGCCGCGGCACCGTGCTCTGCAGCCACGCGCCGGTGATCGGCGACATCGTCTCGGCGGTCGTGCACGTGACGGATGCGGCGGAGACGGAGCGCACGCACCGCGCGTCGATGCTGCACACGGCCGAGTTCACGGTGCTGCACGTGAGCGCCGGCACCGAGCCCTCGCTCGTCGCCCTCGAGACGCACGGCCCGCCAGCCGACTGACCACCCGCTCCCCTACGCGCCCGCGAGCAGAGTCCCGCACTGCGCGAGCCGCGGCCGCGCCACCGCAGAGTTCCGGCACTCTGCTGTTCCGCCCACTCAGGAGCGCAGACTTCCGGCTCTCTGCGGGCGGAGTCGATCAGCCGAAGCGGCCCGAGACGTAGTCCTCGGTCGACTGCACCGACGGGTTCGAGAACATCTTGGTCGTCTCGTCGTACTCGATGAGCTTGCCGGGCTTACCGGTGCCAGCGATGTTGAAGAACGCCGTCTTGTCGGAGACGCGGCTCGCCTGCTGCATGTTGTGGGTCACGATCACGATCGTGTACTCCTGCTTGAGCTCCTCGATGAGGTCCTCGATCGCGAGCGTCGAGATGGGGTCGAGCGCCGAGCACGGCTCGTCCATCAGCAGCACGTCGGGGCTCACCGCGATCGCGCGCGCGATGCAGAGGCGCTGCTGCTGGCCGCCCGAGAGGCCCGAGCCGGGGATGCCGAGCCGGTCCTTCACCTCGTTCCACAGGTTCGCGCCGCGCAGCGAGCGCTCGACGAGGTCGTCCTGGTCGCTCTTCGACATGCGGCGGTTGTTGAGCAGCACGCCGGCGAGCACGTTCTCGCGGATCGTCATCGTCGGGAACGGGTTCGGCCGCTGGAACACCATGCCGATCTGGCGGCGCACGTTGACCGGGTCGACGCCCGCGCCGTAGAGGTTGGCGCCGTCGAGCAGGATCTCGCCGTCGACGTAGGCGCCCGCGATCACCTCGTGCATGCGGTTGATCGTGCGCAGCACGGTCGACTTGCCGCAGCCCGAGGGGCCGATGAACGCGGTGACCGAGCGGGGCTCGATCTCGAGTGAGACGCCCTCGACGGCCTTGAAGGCGCCGTAGTAGACGTCGAGGTCGTTGATCTCGATGCGCTTGGACATGTGCGGGCTACCTTCCGGCCTTCGGGGCGAAGAAGTGGGCGATGAGTCGCGCCACGATGTTGAGGATCATCACGATGAGGATGAGGATGAGCGCCGCCGCCCACGCGCGGTCGAAGTACGCCTGCTCCTGGACACCCGGACTGACGTACTGGTTGTAGGCGAACACCGGCAGCGTCATCATGCGGCCATCGAACACGTTGTAGTTCATGTTCGTCGTGAAGCCGGCGATGACGAGCAGCGGCGCCGTCTCGCCGATGACGCGGGCGACGGCGAGCGTCACGCCCGTGACGATGCCGGCGAGGGCGGTGGGCAGCACGACCTTCGCGATCGTCAGCCACTTCGGCACGCCGAGGGCGAGGGATGCCTCCCGCAAGTCGTTCGGGACGAGCTTCAGCATCTCCTCGGTCGAGCGCACGACGGTCGGGATCATGAGCAGGCTGAGGGCGACCGCGCCGCCGATGCCCGAGCGCACGCCCTCGCCGAAGAAGAGCGCGAAGAGCGCGTAGGCGAAGAGCCCGGCGACGATCGAGGGGATGCCCGTCATGACGTCGACGAAGAAGGTGATGGCCTTCGCGAGCTTGCCCTTGCCGTACTCGACGAGGTAGATCGCGGTGAAGATGCCGACCGGCACCGAGATGATCGCCGCCCACAGCGTCACGAGCAGCGTGCCGACGATCGCGTGCAGCACGCCGCCGCCCTCGCCGACGACGTTGCGCATCGAGTAGGTGAAGAACTCGAGGTCGAAGCGCGCCAGTCCGTTCGCGACGACGGTGACGACGAGCGAGACGAGCGGGATGAGCGCGAGCAGGAAGGCGCCGGTCACGAGCCCGGTGACGAAGCGGTCGGTGGCCTTGCGCCCGCCCTCGATGAGCTGGCTCACGACGGTGATCGCGACGAGGTAGAGCACGAAGCCGATCACGGCGGTCGTGACGATGCTGAACTGGGCGCCCGATGCGCCCGCGATGAGGCCCGCGACGGCGGCGCCGACGAGGAGCGCGCCGAGCAGGGTCGCCCACGGGCTCCATCGCGGCAGCTGGCCGGCGGTGAGCGGGTTCTGCGCCTGGCGCGGCGCGCTGATGGTGGTGGTCATGGTCTAGCGACCTCCGTCGACGGTCGTCTTGGCGATGATCCAGCGCGAGATCGCGTTGACCAGCAGCGTGATCGCGAAGAGCACGAGGCCCGAGCCGATGAGCATGTTGACGGTGATGCCGTGCGCCTCGGGGAAGCGCAGCGCGATGTTCGCCGCGATCGTCGAGGGGTTCTGGGAGCCGACCACGACGAAGGTCACGGCCCCCGCCGAGGCGAGCACCATCGCGACCGCCATCGTCTCGCCGAGCGCACGCCCGAGGCCGAGGATCGAGGAGGCGATGATGCCGGAGCGGCCGTGCGGCAGCACCGCCATGCGGATCATCTCCCAGCGCGTCGCGCCGAGCGCGAGCGACGCCTCCTCGTTCAGGCGCGGCGTCTGGAGGAAGATCTCGCGGCAGAGGGCCGTGATGATCGGCAGCACCATGACCGCGAGCACGATCGCCGCGGTGAGGATCGTGCGTCCCGTGCCGGAAGCGGGCGGCGAGAACAGCGGGATCCAGCCGAGGTTCTCGGCGAGCCACGCGTAGGCCGGCTGCATGAAGGGCGCGAGGACCGCGATGCCCCAGAGCCCGTAGATGACCGAGGGGATGGCGGCCAGCAGGTCGATCGCGTAGCCGAGGATCGAGGCGAGGCGACGGGGCGCGAAGTGGGTGATGAACAGCGCGATCGCGATCGCCATGGGCACGGCCATGACCATCGCGAGGAACGCCGACCACAGGGTGCCGAACGTGAGCGGCCACACCCAGGCCCAGAAGCTGTCGTCATCCGGGAGCGGCCCGATGATCGCGGGCACGGCCTGCGCGACGAGGAAGATCGCGACGCCGGCGAGGGCGATGAGGATGAGCACGCCGGCGGTCGTCGAGACCGCCTTGAAGATGACGTCGGCTGGACGGTTCGGAGCCGAGGCTCTCGTCGTCGCGGCCGGTGCTGCGGTGGTCATGGGGCTCCAGCGAATTCGGGTGGGCCGGTCATGGCGACCGGCCGGGGCGACGAGCGCCCCAGCCGGTCGATGCGGCGAGGTGCCGCGGGGTCTCAGACCAGTATGACTACTGGATCGAGTCGACGACCGCGAGGATCTCGTCGCGCAGCTCGTCCGAGATGGGCGCGTTGCCGGCGTTCTCCTGGCCGGCGGCCTGGCCCTCCTCCGACGCGACGTAGCTCAGGTAGGCCTTGACGAGCTCGCCCGCCTCGGCGTCCTGGTATTCGCTGCACGCGATCGCGTACGAGATGAGCACGAGCGGGTAGACGCCCGCCTCGGTCGTCGTGCGGTCGAGCTCGACGGCGATGTCGCCCTCGTGGCGGCCCTCGACGCGCGGCGACGCGTCGACCGCCGCGGCGGCGGCGTCGGCCGTGAACGGCACGTACTCCTCGCCGACCTTGAGCGCGACCGTGCCGAGGTCGCCCGCGCGCGAGGCGTCGGCGTAGCCGATCGTGCCGGTGCCGTTCGAGACGGCGTCGACGACACCCGAGGTGCCCTGGGCGCCCTCGCTCGTGCTGTAGACCGACGACGGCCACGTCTCGAACACGCCCTCGGTCCAGTCGGCGGCTGCGGTCGCGGCGAGGTACTCGGTGAAGTTCTCGGTCGTGCCGGAGTCGTCCGAGCGGTGGACGGGCTGGATCGGGGTCGCGGGCAGCTCGACGCCCTCGTTCTGCTCCGCGATCGCCGGGTCGTCCCAGCTCGTGATCTGGCCCGAGAAGATCTTCGCGATCGTCGAGGCGTCCATGTTGAGGGAGTCGACGCCCTCGACGTTGAAGATGACGGCGATCGGCGAGATGTAGACGGGCAGGTCGACCGGGAGGGTGTCGGGCACGCACGCGCCGAACTCGCCCTCGAGCTCCTCGTCCTTCAGGTAGGCGTCGGAGCCGGCGAACGAGACGCCGCCGGCGATGAACTGTTCGCGGCCCGCGCCGGAGCCAGCCGGGTCGTAGGTGACGTTGACGTCGGGGTTCTCGGTCTGGAAGCCGGCGATCCAGGCCTCCTGGGCGGCGCCCATCGACGAAGCGCCGGCGCCCGCGAGGTCGCCGGAGAGCGACGAGCCTGCGGCCTGCGAACCCTCGGGAGCGGCCTCGTCCGCTCCGGACTCGTTGGCGGCGCAGGAGCTGAGCAGGAGCGCGCCTGCTGCGGCGACGACCGCAGCGCGGCCGAGCTTCGTGAACTTCACGGTGTTCCCTTCGGAAGGTCGGTGCAGGGCTGGGACCCTGGGTCGGCACGCAGCCGCGCGCCTCGACCACGGTAGGAAGACCGGGTGGCGGGGAGCCGCCCGCCAGGTGAACAGCGGGTGAACTCGACCGGGGGCGCGACGGCGCCCGGGAACGATGAAGCCGGGCCGCGAACGCCTCTCGGCGGAAGGCCGCTCGAAGCGGCGAATATTGGAGCCCGGGGTTACGCGGCCCGGCTGTTCCAGGTTAGCGAGCGCAAGCTCGACACGCCTGGGCGTGCGCTCAGCGCGAACGCGTCGGCCGGATGCGTCAGCGCACGTCGACGACGACGTCCTCGACCTGCGGGTGCCCGTAGACCGAGCGGAGCACCACGAGCTCGGGGTCGACGCCGTCCGGCAGCTGGATGAGCGCCCGAGCGCCCGAGAAGGAGTCGTCCATCGCGAAGAAGATGTCGTTCTCCGCGGTCGCGAAGATCGTGTCCCCCCACAGGTACTGCTCGCCGTCGGTGCCGATGATCGAGGTGTCGAAGAGAGACGAGAAGTCGAGGGTGCCCTCGACGCGCTGCGCGTCGAGGAGGACCGCGACGAACCGCGTGCCGCTCTCGGGCGAGCCCGACTCGACCGGCGGGTTCTCCTCGATGCCGGTGACCGCGAACGACCACGCGTCGCCGGAGCCGTCGTCGACCGTCACCGTCTCGCCGAGCCCGACGTTCGCGTCGCCTGACGGCGCGCCGCTGTCGGGTGCGTCCGCCGACTCGCTCGGCTGCGCGGGGTCAGTGGGCTGCGGGTCGGCCGGCTGCACCGGTGACTGCGGAATCGCCGGCGGCTCGGGGATGCAGCCGGTGAGCACGAGCGCCCCGGCGGCCAGGACGAGTGCGGCTGCGAGCGGGCGGCGTGCCATGGCGATCTCCGATTCCGACCGCGACCCGTGCGCGGACCGCTTCAGCCTACGGCGTCGATCGGATGCGTCGGGCGAGCCGGGCGGGTCAGGCGAGCGAGTCGTCGCGCCACAGCCGCGCGCACACCCGCAGGTCGTCGGCGACGTCGGTGAGCGCGGCGGCGAGCCGGGTGCGCTCGTGCGCCCGCTCCGGGTTCGTCGGCTCGTCGACGTGGGCCGACTCGACCGCTCCCGCGGCCGTCACGACCGCGAAGGCCGCCGCGCGGTCGAGGGCGAGCGCGAAGTCGCCGGTGAAGACGCCGCGGAGGATCGTCTCGGAGAGCGAGCGCAGCTCCTCGGGGCTCGCCGGGGCCGGCACGCCCGCGACGACCGGCGCGGCCGTCTGCAGCGCATCCGCCCCCTGCTGGTAGAGCACCGCCGCTTCGGCCGCGCGCTGCGTCACGAGCGCGTGCAGCAGGTTGACGCGCCAGAGCGCGCCGGGCAGCGAGTGCGGCCGCGCGTGCGACCAGAGCTCCGCGACCGTGTCGATGCCGTCCTCGCGCGCGAGCTCGAGGATGCGCTCGACCACCTCGGGGTCGGCGCCGGCGCGCACGCGCGAGAGCAGCGCCTGCGCGGTGTCGGCGGCGAGCTGCAGCCGCAGCACCGGGTCGACGTCGCCCTCGACCCGCTCGAACCAGTCGTTCGAGAAGCGGGTCGGGCGGTGGAAGTCGTCGGCCATCGCCCACCATCATCGCGGATGCCGCCTGTGCGCGGCAGGTCCGCCTAGGTCGAGCGCACGATCGCCGGCGGCAGCTTCGGGGCGAGCCGGTGCCACACCTCGATGAGCGCGCTCGCGGCGAGGCCGATCGCGATCGACCACGCGATGATGGGCGTCGGCGGCAGCTGGAACTCGAAGAAGTCGCGCACGATCGGCACCGTCACGGCCGCGACGAGGCCCGCGATCATGACCGCGACGATGAGCGCGCGCACCGCGGTGAAGGGGCGGCACGCGATGCCGAGCACCCACAGCCCGCCGACCGTGAGCGTGAAGACCGCCGCCGTCTGCACCTGCCGCTCGTCGAGCCCCGCCTCACGGCCGAGCATCGTCGCGGCGACGACCGAGAGCGCGATCGTGATGCCGGAGGGCACCGTGAACCGGAGGCTGCGGAAGAGGAAGCCCGGCACGTAGCGCGTCGCCGCGGGCATGAGGGCGAGGAAGAAGGCGGGGATGCCGATCGTGAGCCCGTCGGTCGCCGAGAGCTGCCGCGGCAGGAACGGGTACTGCATGAGCAGCGCGCCGAACACGAGCGCCATCGTGAACGCGTAGGTCGTCTTCGTGAGGAAGATGCGCGAGACGCGCTCGATGTTCGCGATCACCTGCCGGCCCTCGTCGACGACGCGCGGCAGGTGCGAGAAGCGGCCGTCGAGCAGCACGAGCCGAGCGACGGCCTTCGTCGCCGCGGCGCCCTCCCCCATCGCGATGCCGAGGTCGGCGGTCTTGAGCGCGAGCGCGTCGTTCACGCCATCGCCCGTCATCGCGACCGTGCGGCCCTGCGCCTGCAGCGCCTCGACGATGCCGCGCTTCTGCCCAGGGGTGACGCGGCCGAGCACGTGGTGCTCGGCGAGCACCGCCGCGAGCGCTTCCCCATCGCTGGGCAGCTGCCGCGCGTCGAACGCGTCGCCCTCGAGCGGCACGCCGACCTGGCGCGCGACCGCCCCGACGGTGCGCGGGTGGTCGCCCGAGAGGATGCGCACCTCGACGCCCTGCTCGCGGAAGTAGTCGAGCGTCGCGGGCGCGTCGTCGCGCACGTGCTCGCCGAACGCGAGCACAGCGACCGGCGTCAGCGGCGGCAGCTCGAGCCGCTCGGCCTCGTCGGGGTCGATGGGATGCGCCGCGCGGCCGAGCACGAGGGCGCGGCGACCGAGGGCGGCGATCTCGAGCGCCCGCCGGGCGGCCGGGCTCTCGCCGTCGTCGCCGAGCACCGACTCGGGAGCGCCAAGCACCCACGTGCCGCGCACGGCTCCGCCGTCGAACGCGACGGCGCTCATGCGGCGCGCCGAGGAGAAGCCGATCACGGCGCTCGGCCGCAGCGCCGGGTCGGGCAGCAGCGGCCGGATCGCGGAGGCGGTCGCATTGGCGTTCTCGTCGTGGCCGAACCAGGCGAGCGCGAGCGGCCACGCGCCCGAGGCGCGCTCGAGCGCGGTCGCCGGAACGGCATCCGTCACCGACCCGTCGGCGCCGATCGGCGTCGCCTCGAGCAGCTCGATGTCGCCCTCGGTGAGCGTGCCCGTCTTGTCGAGGCAGATGACGTCGACGCGCGCGAGGCCCTCGACGGCCGCGAGCTCCTGCACGAGCACCTGGCTGCGGGCGAGCTTGACGGCGGCGACGGCGAAGGCGATCGACGTCATGAGGATGAGGCCCTGCGGCACCGAGGCGGAGATCGCCGCGATCGCGAGCACGACGGCGTCCTCCCACTCGCCGCTCGCGATCGCCGCCTCCCAGCCGCCGCGCGCCTGCATCTGGCCGTTGAGCACGATCGCGATGAGCGGCACGAGCGCGATCGAGATCCACTTGACGACCCGGTTGAGGGCGCTGCGCAGCTCGGAGTGCACGAGCGAGAAGCGGCGCGCCTCGGCGGTGAGCTTCGCCGCGAAGGAGTCGCCGCCGACGCTCGTGAGCTGCACCGCGGCCGAGCCGGAGGAGACGGCCGAACCCGAGAGGACGCCGTCGCCGGCGTGCTTGAGCTGCGGCTCCGACTCGCCCGTCAGCAGCGACTCGTCGAGGTCGATGCCTTCGGTCGCGACGATGACGCCGTCGGCGGGCACCTGGTCGCCGCGGCGCAGCAGCAGGATGTCGTCCTGCACGAGCTCCTCCATCGCGACGTCGTGCTCCTCGCCGTCGCGCAGCACGGTGCTGCGGGCGACGTGGAGCAGCGCGAGGTCGTCGAGCTTGCGCTTGGCGCTGTACTCCTGCACGACGCCGATGAGCACGTTCGAGATCGCCGCGAACGAGAAGAGCGCGTCCTGCCAGCGGCCGAGCACGAGCAGCACGGCGGTGCACACCGCGATGACGAGGTTGAAGAGCGTGAAGAGGTTGGCCCGCAGGATCGAGGCGAGCGAGCGGCTCGAGGCGTTCGCGAGCCGGTTGACGCGGCCGTCGGCGACGCGCTCGGCGACCTCGGCCGCGGTGAGCCCTCGCGCGGGATCGGTCGTCGAGAGCAGCCGCTGCCGGTCGGGGTCGCCGACGAGCGTGCCGGCGCCCTCGTCGGGCTCGTCGGCGATGCGGGTCGCGGTGCGCGCGGGCGTGTTCACAGGTTGCGGCTTCCATCGGTTGCGGGGACGCGACAAGCCTGACGGATGGTCGGCCCGCTCGACAGGGTGCAGGCCCGAAGATCCGCCTAGCGGTTGACCCTCCCTTCGCGCACCTATCCTGGAGCGACGGGCCTGTAGCTCAGTCGGTAGAGCATCGGACTTTTAATCCGCTGGTCGTGGGTTCGAGCCCCACCGGGCCCACTGCCGATCGCGAGGAGCGCGATGACCGCGAAGATCGACCTCAAGCGGGAGCTCGACGCCTACCGCGCGAAGCAGGGCGAGGTGCGCTTCGTCGACGTGCCGCCGCTGTCGTACCTCGCGATCGACGGGCACGGCGACCCGAACGGCCCAGCTTTCGCCGAGGCGGTCGCGGCGCTCTACCCGCTCGCGTACGCGCTGAAGATGGCGAGCAAGCGCGAGCTCGGCCGCGACTTCACCGTCATGCCGCTCGAGGGGCTGTGGTCGGCCGACGACTGGTCGTCGTTCACGGATGCGCGCGACAAGACCCGGTGGGACTGGACGCTGCTCATCCTGCAGCCCGACTGGATCGACGAGGCGATGCTCGAGGCGGCGCGCGAGCGGGTCGCCGCGAAGGGCGCGCCGGAGGGTTCCTCCGCGGCCCGGCTCGCCGACGTCCGCCTCGAGCGGCTCGAGGAGGGCCGCTGCGTGCAGACGCTCCACGTCGGCGCGTTCGACGACGAGGGTCCGGTGCTCGCACGCATCCACGACGAGATCCTGCCCGCCCACGGCCTCCGCCCCCGCGGGCGCCACCACGAGATCTACCTCAGCGACGCCCGCAGGGTCGAGCCGGCCAAGCGGCGGACCATCCTCCGCCAGCCGGTCGAACCCGCGTGAGGCCTAGAACGCGACCTCGATCGTCTCGTTCGACTCGATCACCGCGCGCACCTCGTCGCTCGTGAAGGCCTCGATGAGCGCGGCGGTCGCCTCGGAGTCGGCGTCCTCCTCGCGCACGACGACATGCAGGGCGAAGGTGTCGTCGAGCTCGGTGATGAGGCCGTCGTCCTCAGGGTTGAGCCCGAGCGCCGAGATGTGCGAGGGCCACTGGAAGACGAGGTCGGCCTCCTCGTAGGCGGTGTTGAGCGAGCTGATCGGGATCTGCAGGAACTCGAGCTCCTTCGGGTTCGAGGCGATGTCGTCGACCGTCGCCTCGTAGGGGTCGACCGCCGGGTCGAGCTCGATCACGCCCTCGCTCGCGAGCAGCTTGAGCGCGCGGCCGGTGTTGGACGCGTCGTCGGGGATCGCGACCGTGCCGCCCGTCGGGAGATCGGCGATGTCGTCGAGGGTCTTCGAGTAGAAGGCGATGACGAAGTTGTAGACCGGCTGCACGCCGGTGAGCGTGCCGTCGTTCGCGGCGTTGAAACCCTCCATGTAGGGCACGTGCTGCGAGAAGTTCGCGTCGATCTCGCCGTCGTTGAGCAGCGTGTTCGCGGTGACGTAGTCGGAGACCTCGACGAGCTCGATCTCGAAGCCGTCGCCGATCGCCTCCCCCGCCGCCTCGACGACGTCGGTCATGGGCGACGTGACCGCCGCGACCTGGATGGTCGTCGGCTCGGCGGCCGCGCCGTCGCTGGCGCCGGGGGCGTCCGCCTGCTGGGCGCCGCAGCCGGCGAGGAGGAGGGCGGATGCGGTCGCGGCGGCGAGGAGGGCGGCGGAGCGCTTGGTGGTGGAGGGCACGGTGTTGGAACGCACGGTGATCCTGCTTTCTTCGGTGGTTGGAGGTCGGGCGGCTCAGCGGCGGTCGAGCCGCACGGAGATGCGATGGCCGATGCCCTGCAGCGCGAGCACGCACACGACGATGACGGCGATGGTGATGTACATGAGCGCGTCGTTGTACTCCTGGTAGCCGTAGCGCATCGCGAAGTCGCCGATGCCGCCGCCGCCGACGACGCCGAGCACCGTCGAGTACGAGAGCAGGCTGATCGACGCCGACGTGAGCGCGTAGACGAGCCCGGAGCGCGCCTCGGGCAGCAGCACGCGCAGCACGGCCTGCGGCACGGTCGCGCCCATCGTGCGCGCGACGAGCGAGATGCCCGGCGGGATCTCGCGCAGGATCTGCTCGACGAGCCGCGCGTAGATCGCGACCGCGACGAAGCACAGCGGCAGGGTCGCGGCCTGCGTGCCGAAGCTCGTGCCCATCACGGCTCGCGTGAACGGGATGAGGAAGACGACGAGCAGCAGGAACGGGAAGGAGCGGACGATGTTGATGTACATGTTCGCGACCGACCACACCGGGCGGTGCTCGGCGAGGCCCCCGCGGGCGGTGAGGAAGACGGTCATGCCGAGCGGGAGCCCGACGAGCACGGCGGCGAGGAGCGAGACGACGAGCATGTAGCCGGTCTCGGCGAGCGCCTTGAGCATCGCGTCGCCGTGCTGGGCGAACAGCTCCGTGATCCACTCCACCTACATCAGCTCCCGGCGGACCTGCTCGCGGTAGCTCGGCATCGACCGGTAGTCGCTGCGGGCCACGGTGAAGAGCTCGCGCACCGCGCCGCGCTCGAGCAGGGCCGCGCGATCGCACAGCGCCTTCACGACGTCGAGGTCGTGCGTGATGACGATGACGGTCGAGCCGAGCTCGTCGCGCGCCCTCGCGAGCACGCGCAGCACGTCGGCGGTCGTGGTGGTGTCGAGCGACGAGGTCGGCTCGTCGCACAGCAGCAGCGCCGGCCGCGCGACGAGCGCTCGCGCGAGGCCGACGCGCTGCCGCTCGCCGCCGCTCAGCTGCGCCGGGTAGTGGCCGGCGCGATGGCCGAGGCCCACGAACTCGAGCATCTCGTCGACAGCCGGGGCCTGCGCCGCTCGCGAGGGCCGCTCGCTCCGAGGCGAGAGCTGGAGCGCGAGGCGGACGTTGTCGCGCACCGTGCGGCTGCTGAGCAGGTGGATGCCCTGGAAGACGACGCCGATGTCGCGCCGGAGCTCGCGGAGCCCGCGCCTGCCGAGGGCCCCGACGTCGCGGCCGGCGACGGTGACGCGGCCGGCGTCCGGCACGACGAGCCCGCTGAGCACCTGCAGCAGCGTCGACTTGCCCGCGCCGCTCTCGCCGATGACGCCGAAGATCTCGCCGCGGTGGATCGTCAGGTCGACGTCGTCGAGCGCCGGGCGGGGGTCGTCAGCGCCGCGGTAGCGCTTCGAGACGGCGGCGAGCTCGACGATCGGCGCGCCGCTCGCTTGCATGGTCCGCCTGCTCCCCGTCGCCGGCGGCGCCCGCCGATCGCTATTTCTGTACCGGGATCAACTATAGCGCCGCCGGCATGCGAAGGCCGCCCCGCGCCGTGCGGGGCGGCCTCGCGCGAGCGTCAGATGCCGTCGACGCGGAGGATCGAGCCGTCCGCGATCGAGACGAAGACCTCGCCGCCGTCCTCGAACGAGACCTGCCACGCCTGCGCGTCGCCCTCGTCCTCGAGCGAGGCGTCGTCGAAGGCGCTGCCCTCGCCGATCTCGTCGGCCGCCGCCTCGAGTGCCTCCACGAGCGTGATGCCGGCCGCGTCGAGCGCGGCGCGGTCGTCGGCGTCGACCTCCTCAGCGTCGTCGGAGGTCGAGACGATCGACGAGCCGTCGCCGCTCACGATCACCGTGATCTGGCGCGTGCCGTCAGCGATGTCGATCTCCCAAGCGCGGTCCTGGTCCTCGTTGTCGATCTCGTAGGCGACGCCGCCCGTCTCCTCCTCGGCGCGCTCGATCGCGGCGATCGCCGACTCGATGCCCTCGATCCCGCGACCGGACTCGCTCGGCTCGGCGCTCGAGCCGCTGCCGCTCTCGCTCGCGTCGGGCACGGCGCTCGTCGCGACGGGCTCGGGTGAGCGCTGCGGCTGCTGGTTGCCGGCCTCGCCGCTGCACGATGCGAGGGCGAGCGTGCCGGTCGCTGCGACGGCGATGAGCAGAGGGGCGCGGAGCTTCGTGTCGATGGCCATGCGGTCGACGCTAGCCACGGCGGGTGGGAGGCGAGTGGGAGCCGACTGGGAGCCCGGATGCCGCCGACTCAGATGCCGACCGGCGCGATCCCCCAGCGGCCGCGCCACGACTCCCCCGGCTCGAGCCACACGAGCCCGTGCCCCGAGTTGAGCGCGTTCGCGGGCGCGCTCATAGGTTCGACGGCGACCGCGTGCCGGGGGCCGTCCGGCGCGGGGAACTCGCGCGGCGTGAAGACGACCGTGTACGGGAAGGCGTCGTCCTGCCACAGCTCGACGCCGCGCCCGCGCTCGTCGAGCAGCGTCGAGGTCGCGACGCCGTCGATGAAGTCGAGCCCGCCGTAGTTGTGGTCGATGTCGAGCTCCGACAGCCGGCGGCCTGTCCGCAGGTCGGGCGCCGACGCATCCATCGCGTCGACGAGCGTCTCCTCGGTCGGGATGAGGTCGACGGCGTTGAACACCCGCTCGGCCGGCACGGTGAGGGTCAGCTCGTCGGCCGGCGTGCCGCCGACGGCGAGGAACGGATGCGCGCCGCACGCCCACGGGGCGCGCCCGGCGCCGCCGTTGATCGCCTCATGCGTGACGACGAGCCCGTCGTCGGTGAGCTCGTACGCGACGAAGGTGTCGATGAGGAACGGGAATCCGGCCTGCGGGTAGATCGTCGCCTGCAGCAGCACGCGCGACGCCGACTGCTCGAGCAGCCGGTAGGGCGCGAAGCGCAGCAGCCCGTGGCTCGCGTTGCCCTTGTCGCGCTCGGTGATCGGCAGCCGCTGCACCTCGCCGTGCAGCCGCCAGTCGCCGCCCGCGACGCGCCCGCCCCACGGGGCGAGCACGATGCCCTGCGCCTTCGCGGGCCGGGCGTCCTCCGGGAACGGCTCGACGAGGTCGAGCCCCTCGATCGTGAGCTCGCGCAGACCTGCCGCGACCTCGGTGATGGTCGCGCGCATCCGCTTGCCATCGACGTCGTGGGCGATCGTGAACTGCTGTCCGGTGGGAGGCCGCATGCCGCGAGCATAGGAGATGCCGCGCACTTCTCGGCTGTCCCCCACTTCTCCCGGGGAGCCGGTGTATGTTCCGTCCAACGAGCGGCCCGGCAAGGGTGCCGGACCGCCCCCTTCGCGGGATCGGTCGAAAGGCATGAGATGACGAGCAGAAGGCTGGGTGCGGGCGCTGCGGCGCTCGCCGCGACACTGGCGCTGACGGCGTGCGGCGGCGGAGGCGGCAACGATGCCGCGGCCGCGGAGTTCTCGACCGAGTACTCCGGCACCGTGAGCGCGTGGGGCTTCGAGAACGCCGACGACGTCGGCCAGTCGCGGCTGGACCACGCCGAGGAGGTGCTCGGCGCTTCCGACACCACGATCGAGATCGACGCGACGGCGTTCGACGCGCAGAAGTTCACCACGCTCGCGGCCTCGGGACAGGTGCCCGACGTCGTGCAGATGGACCGCAACTTCGTCGCGACGTACGCGGCGCAAGGGCTCATCACGCCGCTCGACGCGTGCTTCGAGGTCCACGGCGTCGAGCCCGACGACCGCTGGTACGAGCAGGTCGTCGACGACGTCGAGTGGAACGACCAGGTCTGGGGCGTGCCGCAGTTCTACCAGCCGCCGGCCGTGCTGCTGAACATGCGCGTGCTGAACGACGCGGGCGTCACCGAGGAGGAGATCGACCCGTCGAACCCCGACGCGCTGCTCGCCGCGGCCGAGCGGATGACGGTGCTCGAGGGCACCAACCCCACCCGCATCGGCTTCGACCCGCAGGGCGTCTCGAAGGCCGCGCTCTGGATGATGAGCTTCGGCGGCGGCATCGTCGACGACGAGGGCCGGCCGAGCCTCGACCGCCCGGAGAACGTCGAGGCCGTCGAGTTCCTGCAGGAGCTCTACGACGCGCAGGGCGGCTACGCGAACGTCAAGAGCTTCGTCGACTCCTTCGACGTCTTCGGCGATGGCAACACGTTCGTGAACGACACGGTCGGCGCCGCGATCTGGGACCAGTGGTACCCGAACGTGCTGACCCCGTACGCGGGCGAGATCGAGATCGCCGCCGTGCCGATGATGGCGCAGGACGGCGAGCCGATCACCGCCGCCTCGGGCCAGGCGTTCGTCATCCCGGCGAACGCGCAGAACCCGTCCGCGGGGTGCGCGTGGGCGCTCGAGCTCACCTCTCCCGAAGCCTGGCAGGCGGCGGGCGAGGCGCGCGCCGAGACGACCGCGTCGAACCCGGAGCGCCAGGGCATCAACACCGGCCTGTTCACCGGATCGCCCGACGTCGACCAGGACCTGCGCGAGCAGTTCGCCGACGCGGCCGGCTTCGCCGGCTTCGACGACGTCATCTCGACCTACTACGAGGTGGCCGAGGACGGCGAGTCGTTCGGGGCATCGCCCGCCGGCCAGCAGATCCAGTCGGAGCTGCAGAACGCCGTGACGTCGGCGCTCCTCGGTGAGTCGAGCCCCGAGGAGGCGCTCGGCCAGGCGCAGGAGGCCGCGCTGCGCGCGCACGACCAGGTGGTCGGCGGCCAGTAGGCCGCCCGCACCGCGAGAGGGGCGCTCGACCTGCGGGTCGGGCGCCCCTCTCGCGTGCTGTCCGGGCTGCTCAGTCCTCGGCGCGCAGCGCGGGCATGACGCCCGTGCCGATCGACTCGAACGCGTGCGGTCGGCGGTGGCGCGCGTGGATCGCGATGGCGACGCCGACGACCGCGGCGATGACGAGCAGGCCCGGCAGGACGAACGTGAGCGGCGTCGACTCCTCCTGCCCGAGCAGCAGGTTCCAGTTCATGAGCGTGAGCACCGACACGGTCGCGAAGAACACCGCGGCGATGGCCGGGGCCACGAGCCTCGACCACGTCGTGGTGTCGCGCCGATCGCGGCGGAAGAAGCCGATCACCGCGATCGACACGACCGCCATGAGCGTGATGAGCCCGAGCGCGCCCAGGTTGGTGAGCCAGGTGAAGAGCGTGAGCACCGGGTAGAGCGGACCCAGCTCGCTCCCGGTGCCGGCGATCGCGAACCCGACGACGACGGCCGCGGCGAGCAGCGACTGCCCGATCGAGCCGAGCGCGGGCGCGCCGCGACGGTTCGCGCGACCGAGCGCCCGCGGCAGCATGTGCTCGCGACCGAGGGCGAACGCGTAGCGGGCGACCGCGTGGTGGAACGAGATGAGCGCTGCGAGCAGGCTCGAGATGAACAGCACCTGGCCGATGTCGGCGATGAGCGTCCCCGCGCGCTCGCCGAGCTCGACGAAGATGAGGTCGGGCCCGTTCGCCTGCGCGCTCGCGACGACCTCGCTCGGGCCGCTGCTCATCTGCATCGCCCACGCGCTGAACGCGTAGAAGAGGCCGATGACGATGACGGCGGTGTAGGTCGCGCGGGGCACCGTGCGCGCCGGGTCGCGCGCCTCCTCGGTGTAGATGGCACCCGACTCGAAGCCCATGAAGGCGGCGATGCCCATCACGAGCACGACGCCGATGCCGGTCGCGAAGAGGTCGCCGGGCAGGAAGCCCGCCGCCGAGATGCCCTCGGGCGCGGTGCCGAGCGCGAGCAGGTCGTACACGAGCACGACGAGGAACTCGAGCGCGACGAGCACGCCGACGACCTTCACCGAGAGGTCGACGCGGTTGACGCCGAGCACCGCGATGAGGGCGATCGTGACGAGCACGAAGATCCACCACGGGATCTCGAGGCCCGTCTTCGCGGCCACGAAGCTCGACGTGGCGAAGCCGAGCATGCCGTAGATGCCGATCTGCATCGCGTTGTACGCCACGAGCGCGACCCAGGCGCCGGCCACCCCCGCCTCCGGGCCGAGGCCTCGAGCGATGTAGGCGTAGAACGCGCCGGCGTTGCGGACGTGCCTGCTCATCGCGACGTAGCCGGCGGCGTAGACGAGCAGCCCGCACGCGAGCAGCAGCATGCCGAGCGGCACGCCGGTGATGCCGGAGACCGCGTAGTTCGTCGTCACGCCGCCTGCGACGACCGTGAGCGGCGCCGACGCAGCGATGATCATGAGGACGATCCCCGGCACGCCGAGGCGGGCGACGCCGCCGCCGAGGGCGGTGCCGGACGGCGAGCCGACGCCCGCCTGCTGAGATGCGATGGCCATGGCAGCTCCTTTGCTGTCATCGGAAGGTGGCTCGATCGTCGCTCGGTCGACGTAGTCAACGGGGGCCGCACGCTTGACGCCGCGCGCACGATCCTGCATCTCGGCTGAGCGCTATCCTCTGGGCAACCGCGCGCTGGAGCGCGGCGCAGGAGGAGCGTTGACCGGCATGTTCGACTTCCCGCCGCTCGAGGGCGCGGCCTTCGGGATCGCGGCGTGGCGGCGCGAGGTCGCGGCGAGCTTCGTGCCGCTCGACGTGCATCCGCTCGGCGACGGCCCGTTCTGGGCCCGCAGCTCGCGCACCGACGTCGGCGAGGTGTCGGTCTTCCGCATCGAGCACAGCGCGAGCATCGTCGCGCGCACCCCGAAGCTCGTGCGGCGGAGCCCGAGCGACCTCATCAAGGTGAGCCTGCAGCTCGAGGGCGAGGAGCTGGTCGAGCAGGACGGCCGGGCCGCGCTGCTGCACCCCGGCGACCTCGCGATCTACGACACCTCGCGCCCCTACTCGCTCCGCTTCGAGGGGAGCACGAGCCTGCTGGTGTTCACCTTCCCGCGCGGCTACCTCGACATCCCGCGCGACGAGCTGGCCGCGGTGACGGCGACGGCGTTCCCGCTCGAGTCGCCGCTCGGCCGCGTCGTGAACCCGTTCTTCGTCGGGCTCGCGCACAGCCTCACGGAGCTGCCGGGGGCGAACGGGCAGCGGCTCGCGCGCACGGGACTCGACCTGCTCATGACGCTCCTCTCCACGCAGCTGCAGCAGGGCGTGCCGCGCGATCCGCGCCGGCAGCTGCTGCACGAGATGCTCGACTCCATCGACGGCCGGCTCGAGGATCCGGAGCTCTCCCCCGCGACGATCGCGAGCGCCCACTTCATCTCGACGCGGCACCTGCACGCGGTCTTCGCCGAGCACGGCATCACCGTCGCCGGCTGGATCCGAGAGCGCCGCCTCGAGCACATCCGTCGGGACCTCGCCGACGCCGCGCTCGCCGACGTGCCGATCGCCCGCATCGCCGCGCGCTGGGGCCTCGTGAACCCCGCCCACTTCTCCCGGCTCTTCCGCACGACGTTCGGGCAGAGCCCGAGCGAGTACCGGTCGGCGACGGCGCTCGAGCCGGCGTCGAGCGCCCCACGCCCTCCCGTGCTGGCCGACGAGCGGCGGACGGCAAGCAGCCTGCACTGACGGGCAAGCCGCCGCGGCCCGCCCGGCCTACCGTGGGCGTGACGCTCGACGAGGAGGTCCCATGCCCGACGCAACCCACACGCACGGCGCGCGCGATTCGCACGTGCTCGAGGCGACGCATCCGCTCGACGGCCTGACGCCATCCGAGATCGACCGCGTGCGCGCCGCGCTCGACGCGGCCGGCGAGCTCGCCCCCGACACGCGGTTCCCGCTGCAGGTGCTGCTCGAGCCGTCGAAGGCGGCGCTCGCGGCGTGGCGGCCGGGCGCGCCGCTCGGGCGACGGGTGCTCTCGACGCTCCTCGACACCGGCTCCGGCCGGGTGCGCGAAGCGGTCGTCTCGCTCGACGACGACCGGGTCGAGTCGGTCGAGGTGCTCCCCACCGGCGAGCACCCCTACGGCCAGCCGCCCTACCTGTTCGAGGAGTACGAGCTCGTCGACGAGGTCGTGAAGGCGGATGCGGGCTGGCGGCGGGCGATGGAGGCGCGCGGCCTGACCGAGATGGATCGCGCGCTCGTCGTGCCGCTCGCGCCCGGCCAGTTCGGCGAGGTCGACGAGGTCGGTCGGCGCATGATGCGCTCGCTGACCTTCATGCCGCCGGCGGAGGGCGACAACCCGTGGTCGTTCCCCGTGGAGGGGCTCGTGCTCATGGTCGACGTGACGGCGCGGAAGGTCGTCAAGCTCGTCGACGAGCGCCAGGTGCCGCTGCCCCACCTCGACGCGAACTACGACGACGCGGCGGTCGGCGAGCGGCGCAGCTCGCTCAAGCCGCTCGAGATCACGATGCCGGAGGGTCCGAGCTTCAGCGTCGACGGCGCCGCCGTCACCTGGGAGCAGTGGCGGTTCCGCGTCGGGTTCTCGATGCGCGAAGGCCTCGTGCTGCACGAGCTCGGCTGGCAGGACGGCGACGAGCTGCGCAGCGTGCTGCACCGGGCGAGCGTGCCGGAGATGGTCGTGCCCTACGGCGACACGACCGAGACCCGGCGCTGGATCAGCTACTTCGACGCGGGCGAGTACAACCTCGGCAAGAACGCCAACGCGCTGCAGCTCGGCTGCGACTGCCTCGGCGCCATCCACTACTTCGACGCGCACCTCGCCGCCGACACCGGGGAGTCGATCACGATCCCCCGCGCGGTCTGCATGCACGAGGAGGACTACGGGGTGCTGTGGAAGCATCGCGAGCTCGACGGCGAGACGGTGCACGGGCGCCGCTCGCGGCGGCTCGTGATCTCCTACTTCGCGACGGTCGGCAACTACGACTACGGCTTCTTCTGGTACCTCTACCTCGACGGCTCGATCCAGTTCGAGGCGAAGGCGACCGGCATCGTCTTCTGCGGCGCCGATGCGCCGGGTCTCGACCTGCCGCACGCGACCGAGATCGCGCCCGCCCTCTACGCGCCGATCCACCAGCACATCTTCTGCGCGCGGCTCGACTTCGACGTCGACGGCACCGACAACTACGTCGAGCAGGTCGACCTCGAGCGCATCCCGATGGGCGAGCGGAACCCGTGGGGCAACGCCTTCGGCTACCGCCGCGAGCGGATCGCGGAGCCCGCCGGGCTGGTCGGCGACGGAGCCCTCGGCCGCACGTGGCACATCGGCTCGTCGAGCCGCACGAACGCCGTCGGCCGCCCGACGGAGTACCAGCTCATCCCCGAGGCGCGCGCGACGCTCATGGCCGACCCGGCTTCGACGGTGTGGGGCCGGGCGACGTTCGCGACGCGGCACCTGTGGGTCACGGCGCATCGCGACGACGACCTCTTCCCCGCGGGCCGCTATCCCAACCAGCACGCGGGCGGCGCGGGGCTGCCCGAGGCGATCGAGGCCGGCGGCGCCGTCGACGGCGGCGACCTCGTCGTGTGGCACGCCTTCGGCCTCACCCACATCCCCCGGCCCGAGGACTGGCCCATCATGCCGGTCGACTACTCCGGCTTCTGGCTCAAGCCCTACGGCTTCCTCGACCGCAACCCCGCGCTCGACGTGCCCGACGCGATGCGTGGGTGCGGCTGCGGCGACGCGTGCCAGTGCGCTCATGGGCACGGCGGCCACGACGATCGCGGCGGCCACGAGGGCCATCACGGCCATGACGGCGAGGACCGCGTCGCGATCCGCTGACCGGCCGACGACGACGGGGGCCCGAGCGCTCGCTCGGGCCCCCGTCGTCGGATCGATCAGCCGTGGATGACCTGCGGCACGCCCATCGCCTTGAGCCCCTCGACACCGAACTCGAGGCCGTAGCCCGAGCCCTTCACCCCGCCGAACGGCGCCATCGGGTGGATCGTGCCGTGCGAGTTGATCCAGACCGAGCCGGCCTGGATGCGCGCGGCCACCTCGCGGGCGCGCTCCGGGTCGGACGACCAGACGCTCGCGCCGAGCCCGGCGTCGCCGCGATTGGCCCGCTCGATCGCCTCCTCCACGTCGGAGTACTTCAGGATCGGCAGCGCCGGCCCGAACTGCTCCTCGCGCACGAGGTCGGCCTCGTCGTCGAGCCCCTCGACGAGCGTCGCGGGGTAGAACCAGCCCGGCGCCGCGCGGTCGGGCTCGCCCCCGACCACGACTCGGCCCCCGCGCGCCTTCGCGTCCTCGACGAGGCGGTCGACCACGCCGAACTGCTGCTCGGTCGTGAGCGGGCCGAGCACGTTCTGCTCGTCAATGCCGGGGCCCATCGGCATGGCGCTCGCGATCGCCGCGAGCTCGCGCACGACGTCGTCGTGGACGTCCTCGTGCACGTAGAGCCGCTTGAGCGCGGCGCACGTCTGCCCCGTGTTGATGAACGCGCCCCAGAAGAGCCCCTCGGCGATCGCCTTCGGGTCGACGTCCGGCAGCACGATGCCCGGATCATTGCCGCCGAGCTCGAGCGTGAGCCGGGTGAGGTTGTCGGCCGAGGCCCGCATGATCGCCTGGCCGGTGCGCGCGGAGCCGGTGAAGGTGACCTTGCCGAACGCGGGGTGCTTGCCGATCGCCTCGCCGAGCTCGCGGTCGCCCGCGAGCACCGAGAAGAGTCCCTCCGGCAGGTGCCGGTTCACGAGGTGCGCCGTGGCGAGCACGCTCAGCGGCGTGTACTCGCTCGGCTTCATGACGACGGCGTTCCCCATCCGCAGCGCCGGCGCGAACTGCCACGTCGCGATCATCGCGGGCCAGTTCCACGGCCCGATCGCGCCGACGAGCCCGATCGGGCGGTAGTAGACGGTCGCCTTCGCCTGCCCATCGTCGACGACGACCTCGGGCTCGAGCTCGGTCGCGATGGTCGCGCGCAGCCATGCGACGACGGCGCCGGCCTCGAACCGGGCTCCCGGACCGCTGAGCGGCTTGCCCTGCTCGCGCGCGATGAGCTGGGCGAGCGCCTCGGAGCTCGCCTCGATCTCGTCGGCGGCCGCGGAGAGCGCCGCGCGGCGCTCGTCGTCGCTCAGCGCCGCCCACGCGGGCTGCGCCGCGCGCGCCGCGTCGATCGCTCGGTCGAGGTCGTCGAGCGTCGCGCTCGGGGCGTAGGCGAACACCTGCCCGGTCGCGGGGTCGATCACCGGCGTCCCGTCCTCGACGGTCACCGCCGCCAGCAGGCTCTCGTAGGTCTCCATCGTTCCTCCTCCGGGCCGCTCCACGTCGAGCGGCTGCGACCATGCTCGCCGATGCGCCTAGCCGGTGGCCGCGACGGGGTTGCCGATCCGCGCACGAGGCGCGCCTCCGCTGAGCGCCGGCCTTTCCGCTGCTGCTGGGTGGTACCGGAGTGTCGCCCGCGGGCCGCGCGAGCGACCAAGCGGTACCACCCCGCGTGCTGGGTGGTACCGAAGCGTCGCCCGCAAGCCGCGCGAGCGACCAAGCGGTACCACCTCGCGCGCTGGGTGGTACCGGAGTGTCGCCCGCGGGACGCGCGCCGGCCCGACTCGGCTCAGCCCTTGCGCCCGGTCGTCGCGATGCCCGTGATGAACGACCGCTGCCCGAAGGCGAAGAGGATGAGCATCGGGATGGTGACGAGCACCGCGGCCACCATCACGTACTGGTAGTCGCCCTGGCCGCCGGCGGTCGGGCTGTACTTCGTCATCGCGCTCGCGATCCCGAGCGGCACGGTGTACCCCTCCTGGGAGCCCGTGTTGAGGTAGATGAGCGCCGCCTGCAGGTTGTTCCAGCTCGCCTGGAACTCGAACAGCAGGATGATGACGAACGACGGCACCGACAGCGGCATCGCGATGCGCCAGAACTGGCCCCACGCGCTCAGCCCGTCGAGCTTCGCCGCCTCGAACAGCTCTCGCGGCAAGCCGAGGAAGAACTGCCGCTGCAGGAAGATGTAGAACGCCGAGCCGAAGAGGTTCGCGCCCCACAGCGGCACGTGCGTGCCGACGAAGCCGAGCTGGTTCCAGATGAGGTACTGCGGCACGAGCGTGACCGCGCCCGGCAGCATCATCGTCGCGAGCACGATGCCGAAGAGCACGCCGCGGCCCGGGAAGCGGTAGTAGGCGAAGCCGAAGGCGACGAGCGAGCTCGAGACGGCCACGAGCACGGCCGCGAGCACGGCGATGAAGATGCTGTTGCCGATCCAGTTGGCGAGCGGCATCTCGTCGAACGCGACGAGGTAGTTCTCGGGCACGAACGTGTTGGGGATGAGCCGGTTGTCGAAGACCTCGCCGCGCGGCTTGAGGCTCGCGGCGAGCAGCCACGCGAGCGGGTACATGAACAGCGCCGCGAACAGCAGCAGCAGCACCCAGCGCACGATCTGGCCGACCCAGCCCATGGGCGTGAGCGACTGGCCCCGCGCATCCCCGAACCACTTCCTGCGCCGGCGGACCTGCACGTCCTCGGGCGGCACCTCCGCGACCGCGGCGGCCGCCTGCACCGTCTTGATGGGCGTCTGCGAAGCCATCTCAGCGCTCGCTCTCGTAGTAGACGAACCGGTTGCCGACCCGCACCTGGATGAGCGAGATCGCGACGATGATGACGAAGAGCAGCCACGCCATCGCCGAGGCGAAGCCGAAGTCGAACTGCCGGAACGCCTGCTGGAACAGGTAGATCGCGTAGAAGAGCGACGCATCCGATGCCCCCTGCACCTGATCTCGGTGGAAGAGCAGGAAGGCCTGGTCGAAGACCTGGAACGCCGCGATCGTCAGCACGAGCACGTTGAAGAACACCGCGCCCGAGATCATCGGCAGCGTGATGTTCCAGAAGCGTCGCAAGGGCCCCGCGCCGTCGACCTCGGCGACCTCGTAGAGCTCGGTCGGCACGTTCTGCAGCGCGGCGAGGAAGATCACCATCGTGCCGGCGACGCCCCACAGCGTCATGAGCACGATCGACGGCTTCACCCAGTCCGGGTCGAGCAACCACTGCGGCCCCTGGATGCCGATGGCCGCGAGCCCGCGGTTGATCGCGCCCTGGTTGCCGTTGAGGAGCAGCAGGAACATGGATGCGGTGGCGACCGTCGGCGTCATCTTGGGCAGGTAGAAGACGGTGCGGAAGAAGCCCGCGCCCCGGCGCACGCTGTTGAGCAGCATCGCGAGGCCGAGCGCGAGCACGATCTCGAACGGCACCGCGAGCACGGCGTAGAAGAGCGTGTTGCCGAGCGAGCCCATGACCTTCGGGTCCTCGAGGAGGCGCTCGTAGTTCGCGAAGCCGGCCGGCCGCGCCGTGTTGGTCGCGAGCTGGTAGTAGCTGAACGAGATGACGAGGCTGTAGACCATCGCGCCGAGCGTGAAGATGAGGAAGCCGATGATCCAGGGCGAGATGAAGAGGTAGCCGGCGACCGCCTCCTTGCGGCGGAGCGACCCCAGCTTCTGCTTCGGAGGCTTCGGCGGGCGCGCCTTGCGCTTGCCCGAGCCGGCGGCGGCGATGGTCGACATCGATCCCCTTCCTCCGGGTCGACCTCAGCACCGAGGCCGTCCCCCTAAGAAGCGGTTCTACTTCACTTCTCTGGGAGGAGCAACGTTCTGAGAGCACGGTGCGGCGAGCGACGCTCAGGTCTGTGAGCACTTCTCCAGGGATGACCGCCGAGGATGCTGACTGTGCAGGAGATCGGGATGGCGCAGGTGACGCCGGTGCGGACGCGAGGTCGAGGGCGATGACGGGCTCGACCGCGACCCGGGAGGTCGCGACCGGGATCGATGCCGATCGCCGGACGATCCGCGTCGCCTCCGTGCCCGCGTCGCACGTGTACGTGTACCACCTCGCGCCCGTGCACGACGCGGAGGACGAGCCGCGCATCGAGCGGCTCGACGATCCGAATCCCGACGACCCCGCGAGGCCCGCGGGCGCCAAGTGGTGGCCGCCGACGATGCTCGAGCCCGCATGGGTGCGGGCGAACCCGGGCTTCGACCTCATGCACCTGCAGTTCGGCTTCGACGCCCGCACGCCGGCGCAGCTCGAGCAGCTCGTCGAGGCGCTGCGCGAGACCGGCCGCCCGCTCGTCTACACCGTGCACGACCTCCGCAACCCGCACCACGAGACCCGCGAGGCGCACGACGCGCAGCTCGACGTGCTCATCCCCGCTGCCGACGCGCTCGTGACGCTCACGCCCGGCGCCGCTGCCGAGATCCGGCGCCGGTGGGGCGTCGAGGCGCGCGTGCTGCCGCATCCCCACGTCGTCGACCTCGAGACGATGCGCAGGGCATCCGCTCGCCCGCCGCGCGAGCCCGGCGACCCGTTCCGCATCGGCGTGCACGTCAAGAGCCTGCGCGCGAGCATGAACCCGCTCCCGGTCGTGCGCACGCTGAGCGAGATCGTGCGCGAGCTGCCCGGCGCGGTGCTGCAGGTCAACGGCCACACCGACGTGCTGCGGCCGGGCGAGCGGCACGACCGCCCGCTCGCCGAGCTGCTCGAGCAGCAGGCCGCCGCGGGGCTGCTCGAGCTGCACGTGCACGACTTCCTCGACGACGCGGCGCTGTGGGCCTACCTGTCGTCGCTCGACGTGTCGGTGCTGCCCTACCGGTTCGGCACCCACTCGGGCTGGCTCGAGGCGTGCCGCGACCTCGGCACGGCGGTCATCGCGCCCGATTGCGGCTACTACCGCGAGCAGGGCCCGGTCTTCGAGTACCGCAACCGCGACGACGACTTCGACCCCGCGTCGCTCCGCTCCGCCGTGCTCGCGGCCTACGCCGCCGGCTCGCCCGCGCCGGCGAGCATCGCCGAGCGCATCGCCGAGCGCGACGCGGTCGCCCGCGCGCACGCGCAGCTCTACGGAGAGCTCGTGCGGTGAGCGGGCTGCGCATCTGCCTCATCGCCTCGAGCCGCTTCCCGGTCGCCGAGCCCTTCGTCGGCGGGCTCGAGGCGCACACGCACGCGCTCGCGCGCGCGCTCATCGAGCGCGGGCACTCGGTGACGCTCTTCGCGGGCGAGGGCTCCGACCCCGCGCTCGGCGCCCGCACGCTCATCGCCGAGCGCTTCGAGCCCTCCGCCGGCGCGCGCCGCGACGTCGGCGCCCCGCCGCTGCAGTGGATGCAGGAGCACCACGCCTACCTCGCGCTGTGCCTCGAGCTCGCGGCCACCGGCGCGGATCGCTTCGACGTCATCCACAACAACTCGCTCCACCACCTGCCCGTCGCGATGTCGAGCGCGATCGAGGTGCCGATGCTCACGACGCTCCACACGCCGCCGACGCCGTGGCTCGAGTCGGCGCTGCCCTACGCGTCCGAGCGCTCGCGCTTCGTCGCGGTGAGCGGCTTCACCGCGCGCCAGTGGCAGGACTCGGTGCGCGCCTCGGTCGTGCTCAACGGCGTCGACACCGCCCGCTGGCAGCCGGGACCGGGCGGCGGACCGGCGATCTGGTTCGGCCGGCTCGTGCCCGAGAAGGCGCCGCACCTCGCGATCCGCGCCGCGCAGCTCGCGGGCATGCCGCTCGACCTCGCCGGGCCGGTGCTCGACGACGCGTACTTCGAGGCCGAGGTCGCCCCGCACCTCGGCTCGCGCGACGGGGGCCCGCGCATCCGCTACCTCGGGCACCTCGGCTCCGTCGAGCTCGCCCAGCGGGTCGGCGAGGCCTCGGTCACCGTCGTGACCCCGTCGTGGGACGAGCCGTACGGCCTCGTCGCCGCCGAGTCGATGGCGGCGGGCACGCCGGTCGCCGCCCTCGCGCGCGGCGGCCTGACCGAGGTCATCTCGCCCGAGAGCGGCCGCTTGTGCCACTCGGAGGACTCCGCCGAGCTCGCGCGCGCGATGCGGGAGGCGAGCGCCCTCTCGCGCGCCGAGACGCGCGCGCACGCCGTCGCCCACTGCTCGATCGAGGCGATGGTCGAGGCCTACGAGCGCTGCTACGCCTCGCTCGCCGACGAGCGGCGAGCGGCGTGATCGGCTACTACGTGCACCACCACGGCCGCGGGCACCGCTCGCGCGCGACGGCGATCGCGGCGGCGCTCGACCGACCCGTCACCGGGCTCTCGAGCCTGCCCGCGCCGCCCGACTGGGCTGGCGACTGGGTGCAGCTGCCGGCCGACGACGCGGGTCCGCCGGCCGTCGACGCCGACGCGCGCGGGCGGCTGCACTGGGTGCCGCTTGGCCACCCGGGCCTGCGCGCGCGCATGGCGCGCATCGCGCGGTGGATCGACGAGCACCGGCCCGCCGCGATCGTCGTCGACGTGTCGGTCGAGGTCGCGCTGCTCGCGCGCCTGCACGGCGTGCCGGTGGTGACGGTCGCCATGCCGGGGCATCGCGCCGACCCGGCGCACGAGCTCGGCTTCGCGATCGCCGACGAGCTCATCGGCGCCTGGCCGCGGGAGGCCGACCCGCTCGGCGACGCGGCGCTCCGCTCGCGCGTGCACGCGGTCGGGGCGATCTCGCGCTTCGCGCCGACCGAGCCGACCGCGGCCGCTCGCGAGCGCCGCAGCGTCGTCGTGCTCGGCGGCGCCGGCGGCGACGAGTTCACGGCGGATGCGGTGGCTCGCGCCCGCGGGGAGACGCCCGGCTGGGAGTGGACCCACCTCGGTGCCAACGGGTCGTGGACGGACGATCCGTGGTCGGCGCTCCTCGACGCATCCGTCGTCGTCACGCACGCGGGCGAGAGCGCGATCGCCGAGGTCGCCGCGGCGCGGCGCCCCGCGATCGTCATCCCGCAGCCGCGGCCGCACGACGAGCAGCGGTGCACGGCCTCGGTGCTCGCCGACGAGCGCTGGCCCGCGCTCGTGGAGGCCGAGTGGCCGACGACGGGGTGGCCGGCCCTGCTCGAGCGCGCGGACTCGCTCGACGCCGGCTCGTGGCGGGCCTGGAACGACGGGCGCGGCGCCGAGCGCGCCGCCGCGGTCATCGCGGCCGTGGCCGATCGGAGCGGCACCCGGTGACGCGCGTCGCCGTCATCACGATCGCCCACGGCCGGCACGAGCACTGGGCGCTGCAGGAGGCCGCGCTCGCGCGCTCCGAGCGGCGGCCCGACGAGCGCATCCTCGTCACGATGGACGACCCGGCGCTCGCGAGCGCCGCGCGCGAGCGCGGCGACGTGCGCGTCGTCGAGACCGGCGGCGACGAGCGCGGCCTGCCGCTCGCGCGGGCCCGGAACCTCGGCGCCCAGGCCGCCCTCGAGGCGGGAGCCGACGTACTCGTGCTGCTCGACGTCGACTGCCTGCCCGCGCCCGCGCTCGTCGACGCGTACGCGCGGGCCGCGGAGGCGCCCGAGACGCGCGAGAGCCTGCTCTCCGGCCCCGTCACCTACCTCGATCCCCCGCCGCGCGAGGGCTACGAGCTCGACCGGCTCCCCTCGCTCGACCGACCGCATCCGGCCCGGCCGGCTCCAGCGCCGGGCGAGATCGAGCTCGGCGGCTCGCACGACCTCTTCTGGTCGCTGTCGTTCGCGCTGCGCGCGGAGCTGTGGCACCGCATCGGCGGCTTCCACGAGGGCTACGTCGGCTACGGCGGGGAGGACACCGACTTCGCGTGGCGAGCGCGCGAGCTCGGCATCCCGATGGCGTGGATCGGCGGGGCGCGGGCCTTCCACCAGCACCACCCGATCGAGGATCCGCCGCGGCGCCACCTCGACGCGATCCTGCGCAACGGCGCGCTCTTCCGCGACCGCTGGGGCACGTGGCCCATGCGGGGCTGGCTCGACGCGTTCGCGGAGGAGGGGCTCGTCGAGCGCACCGCGGGCGGCGACTACCGGCGCCGGCAGCAGCGCTGACGCGGCCGCGGCGGCCGGGTGCCCCCGCTGGGACTCGAACCCAGACTGCGCGGAGTTTAAGTCCGCTGCCTCTGCCGATTGGGCTACGGGGGCGCGGGCGCCGCGCGCCCGCTCCAACGCTAGTCGGCGCCCCGCTCGAGCACGGCCACGAAGCGCTCCGGCAGCAGCACGTTGTCGCCCGCGCCGCGGAAGAGCGGCGCGATCTCGGCCGGCGTGAAGCCCGCGATGCCGCACCCGATCTCGGTGACGAGGAACTCAAGCTCGGGATGCTCGGCCGCGAAGGCGAGGAACGCCCCGACCTCGCGCTCGATGACCCCGAGCCCGCTCATCGTGTCGATCGCGAACGACTGCCCGTGCAGGCCGTGCCCCTCGCCCCACACCGCGCCGAAGCGCTCCATCGCCGTGCGAGCGGCACCGGCCCCGTGCATCCCCTCGGCGTTCGAGCCGAAGACGAACACCTGCTGCGGCTCGAGGGACTCGACCCTCGTCGGCGACGTGCGCATGCCCCTACCGTACGCGCGTACCCTGGCGCCATGACCGTCCACGAGCGCGCCACGATCATCCCGCTGCCCGACCGCGTGCCCCATGTGCCCAAGAGCGCGCTCGTCATGCCGGGCGCGGTCATCGCCGGCGCCGTCTCGCTCGGCGAGCGCGTCGGCATCTGGCCCGGCGCGTCGCTGCGCGCCGAGGAGGAGGCCGTCGCGATCGGCGACGACTCGAACGTGCAGGACAGCTGCTCGCTGCACGTCGACAAGGGCTCGCCGCTCACGATCGGCGCGCGGGTCTCGATCGGCCACAACGCGGTCGTGCACGGCTGCACGGTCGAGGACGACGTGCTCATCGGCATGCACGCGACCGTCATGAACGGCGCGGTGATCGGCTCCGGCACGATCGTCGCCGCGGGCGCGCTCGTCACCGAGGGCACGGTCGTGCCGCCGAACTCGCTCGTCGCGGGCGTGCCGGGCAAGGTGCGCCGCGAGACGACGGAGGACGAGCGGCGCGCGATCGCGAGGAACGCCGCGACCTACTCGGAGCGCATCCGCCTCTACGTCGACGCCTTCGCGCGGTAGCCGCTCTGGCGCGCGGCGCGGGCGGATGCGTAGGCTCGGCCCAGAGCGGAGGGAGCCGCATGGCGATCGAGGCGACGGGCACCGTGATCGAGCACGGCGAGACGGCGGAGCTCGTGCTTGAGCGCCGCGTGCCGCATGACGCGATCGCCGTCTGGCCCTACTTCGCGGAATCGCGCGAGCTCGGGATGTGGTTCGGCGGCTACGCGGGCGACCCCGACTCGGGCGAGGTCGTCGTCGCGATGAGCGCCGAGGAGGGCGACGCGACGATCGCGGTCGAGATCATCGACTGCGCCGCGCCCGAGCACCTCGCGGTCGTCACGAACGACGACCACGGCTCGTGGAGCCTCGAGGTCGAGCTCATCGACGGCGGCCACGAGCAGGGATCCGGCACGACGGTGCGCTTCACCCACCACGACGTCGCGCTCGCGGCGCTGCCCGACATCGGGCCGGGCTGGGAGTGGTACCTCGACCGGCTCGTCGCCGCGCTCGACGGGCAGCCGATGCCCGAGTGGGACGACTACTACCCCGCGCTGCGGGAGGCGTACACGCGCTGAGCGGCCCCTTCCCGCTGGTCGAGCAGCCCGGCCGCTCCGCCCACGCTGGTCGAGCAGCCCGGCCGTAGGCCGGGCGCATCGAGACCACGTCGCACCCGTCTCGACACGGGCCTGCGGCCCTACTCGACGAGCGGAGGGCGGGGACTCCGGCCCTGCACGACGAGCGGAGGGCGGGGCGGCCGCTAGCGCGACCGCACCGCCTTCTCCGCCATCTGCACG
This sequence comes from Agrococcus sp. TF02-05, assembly GCF_017565345.1. NCBI lineage: Bacteria > Bacillati > Actinomycetota > Actinomycetes > Micrococcales > Microbacteriaceae > Agrococcus > Agrococcus sp. TF02-05. The sequence goes on from NZ_JAGEKO010000004.1 coordinate 317,048, forward strand.
ACGTTGTCGAGCAGCATGACGCGCGTCATCGGGCCGACGCCGCCGGGCACGGGCGAGATCCAGCCGGCGACCTCGCGCACACCCGGGTCGACGTCGCCGAGCAGCTTGACCTTGCCGGTCTCGGCCGAGAGCCCGCGCGTGATGCCGACGTCGAGCACGGCCGCGCCGGGCTTGACCCAGTCGGCCTTGATGAGCCCCGGCACGCCGACCGCCGCGACGACGATGTCGGCCTCGCGCACCTGCGCCGCGAGATCCGGCGTGCGCGAGTGGCACAGCGTCACGGTCGCGTCGATGCCCTTGCGCGTCAGCAGCAGCCCGAGCGGCCGGCCGACTGTGAGGCCGCGGCCGACGATCGCGACCGTCGCTCCCGCGATCTCGATGTCGTGGCGCCGCAGCATCTGCACGATGCCGGCGGGCGTGCACGGCAGCGGCGAGTCGATCGGGCCGTCGACGCCGAGCACGAGCCGCCCGAGGTTCTCGGGGTGGAGGCCGTCGGCATCCTTCGCCGGGTCCATGAGCTCGAGCATCGCGTGCTCGTCGTGCCCCGCGGGCAGCGGCAGCTGGATGATGTAGCCCGTCACCTCGCGCGCGCTGTTGAGGTCGCGGATCGCGGCCTGCACGTCGGCGATCGACGCGCTCGAGGGCAGGTCGACGCGGATCGACTCGATGCCGACCTCGGCGCAGTCGCGGTGCTTGCCCTTGACGTACGACTGGCTGCCCGGGTCGTCGCCGACGAGCAGCGTGCCGAGCCCGGGCACTAGCCCCTTGCCGCGGAGGGCGTCGACGCGATCGCGCAGCTCGTCCTTGATCGCGGCGGCGGTGCGGTTGCCGTCGAGCAGCTGCGCGGTCATCGGTCGACGCTCGAGCCGAGCTCGTGCACCGCCTCCGGCTGGCCCGAGGGGCCCACGCCCGGGTAGAGCGGGAACGCGTCGGCGAGCTTCGCCACCCGCGCGCGGAGCGCATCCAGGTCTGCCCCAGGCAGCAGCGCGAGCGCGATGATGTCGGCGACCTCGGTGAACTCCTCGTCGCCGAAGCCGCGCGTCGCGAGCGCGGGCGTGCCGATGCGGAGGCCGCTCGTCACCATCGGCGGGCGCGGGTCGTTCGGCACCGCGTTGCGGTTGACGGTGATGCGGATCTCGTGCAGGAGGTCCTCGGCCTGCTTGCCGTCGATCGCCGCGTCGCGGAGGTCGACGAGCACGAGGTGCACGTCGGTGCCGTCCGAGCGCACGGTGATGCCCGCATCCCGCACGTCGTCCTGCATGAGGCGGTCGGCGAGGATGTGCGCGCCGCGCAGGGTGCGCTCCTGGCGCTCCTTGAACTCCTCCGAGCCCGCGAGCTTGAACGCGGTCGCCTTCGCGGCGATGACGTGCATGAGCGGGCCGCCCTGCTGGCCCGGGAAGACCGCGGAGTTGAGCTTCTTCGCGATGTCGGCCTCGTTCGTGAGGATGAAGCCCGAGCGGGGGCCGCCGATCGTCTTGTGCACGGTCGAGGAGACGACGTGCGCGTGCGGCACGGGGTTGGGGTGGAGGCCCGCGGCGACGAGGCCAGCGAAGTGCGCCATGTCGACCCACAGGAGCGCGCCGACCTCATCGGCGATCTCGCGGAAGGCGGCGAAGTCGAGCTGGCGGGGGTAGGCCGACCAGCCGGCGATGATGACCTTGGGCTTGTGCTCCTGCGCGAGGCGGCGCACCTCGTCCATGTCGACGCGGCTCGTGGCCTCGTCGACGCCGTAGGCGACGATGTCGTAGAGGCGGCCCGAGAAGTTGATCTTCATGCCGTGCGTGAGGTGGCCGCCGTGGTCGAGCGAGAGGCCGAGGATCGTGTCGCCGGGGCGAGCGATCGCGTGCAGCACCGCGGCGTTGGCGGTCGCGCCCGAGTGCGGCTGCACGTTGGCGTACTCGGCGCCGAAGAGCGCCTTCGCGCGCTCGATCGCGAGCGACTCGGCGACGTCGACGTGCTCGCAGCCGCCGTAGTAGCGGCGGCCCGGGTAGCCCTCGGCGTACTTGTTCGTGAGCACGGATCCGGCGGCCTCGAGCACCGCGACGGGCACGAAGTTCTCGCTCGCGATCATCTCGAGGTAGTCGCGCTGGCGGTCGAGCTCGAGCTGCAGCACCGCGGCGATCTCGGGATCGACCTCCGTGAGCGGCGAGTTGAACGTGGAGGGCAGGCGGTCGGTCACGGTTGCTCCTTCGCTGGGGGCGCTGGCGCGCGTCGCTGGTTCGGATGCCCAGGCGCGCGGCGGCTGCTCGGCCGCTCCCCGGTGGTGCTCCACCATTGCGCCAGTCACGGCCGCTCCCATCGTAGCCCGCGCGAGGAGGGCGACGACGGATGCGTCGGGTCGAGCGAACCTCATTGACACGGCCGTGCGCGTGGCCGGATGCTGGCGATCGATCACTTCGACGAAGAAGGAGCACTGCATGAGCGTCATCGACCTGACCGGCAAGGTCGCGATCATCACCGGCGGCGGCAGCGGCATCGGCCGCGCGACCGCCCAACTGTTCACCGAGCTCGGCGCGAAGGTCGTCGTGAGCGACATCGCCCAGACCGCCGACGAGACCGTCGCGAGCATCGAGGCATCCGGCGGCACCGCATCCGCCATGGTGGGCGACATCGGCGACGTCGCCGTCGCGGACGCGGTCGTCGCGGCGGCGGTCGAGCGCTACGGCCGCCTCGACGTGCTCGTCAACAACGCCGGCATCATGGACCACTTCGCGGGCGCCGCGAACGTCGACGACGCGCTGTGGGAGCGCATCATGCGCGTGAACCTCAACGCGCCGTTCTACCTCACGCGCGCGGCGCTCAAGGTGATGCTGCCGCAGGGCTCGGGCTCGATCGTGAACGTCTCGAGCGCGGCGGGCATCCGCGGGGCCGCCGCGGGAGCGGCCTACACCGCCTCGAAGCACGGGCTCGTCGGCCTCACCCGCAACACCGCCTACATGTACGGCAAGCAGGGCATCCGCGCGAACGCGATCTGCCCCGGCGGCGTCGCGACGAACGTCATGACCGAAGACGTGCAGCGCGGCATCGACCACGAGGGGCTCGCGGCGCTCGGCCCCGTGCACCAGGGCGCGCTGCGGAACGCCGAGCCGATCGAGCAGGCGAACCTCGCGGCGTTCCTGGCCTCGGATGCGGCGGTCAACGTCAACGGCGCGATCATCCCGAACGACGGCGGCTGGGCCGCGGGCTGAGCCCGGCCTCGCCGGCCGCGGCGCTGAGCGGCTGGCGACGACGGAGCCAGTCGAGCGGGCGGATGCGCGGGCGTGCTTGGATCGGCGCATGGACGACGGCGACCGCTCCCGCTCGCTGCTGCTCGGCGCGCTCGACGCGCAGCGGCAGCACGTGCTCGCCGCGATCGACGGGCTGAGCGACGCGCAGCTGCGCGCCGCGGTGCTGCCGTCGGGCTGGTCTCCGATCGGGCTCGTGCGGCACCTCACGCTCGGCGGCGAGCGCTACTGGTTCCACACCGTGGTCGCCGGCGAGCCGCTCGACTACTGGCCTGTCGACCAGCCGGAGCTCGACGAGGGGCGGCCCGCCGACTGGCGCGTCGAGTCGCACGAGTCGACGGATGCCGTGGTGGCGGAGTATCGCGAGGCGATCGCGCGCTCGGATGCGATCCTCGCCGCGCTGCCGCTCGGCGCCCCGCCCCGCCGCCGCGAGCCGGAGTGGCCGGCGGAGCGGTTCGCCGACCTCGAGGCGGTGCTGCTGCACGTGGTCCTCGACGCGGCGACGCACGCCGGCCACCTCGACGCGGCCCGCGAGCTCATCGACGGTCGCCAGCACCTCGTGCTCTGACCGACCTGCGCGATGGGATCCCTCCCACCGAACGGGACCTGGTGCACCGGGTCCCGGACGGCGGAAGGGGTCCCGCTCGAGCGAGCGAGACCCCTCCGCGGCGACGAGCGCCTAGATCAGGTGGTCGGTCAGGTGGTTCGGCGTGCCGAAGCGGTGCGCCGTGATCGCGATCGCCTGCTCGCGCAGGAACGGCAGCAGCTCGACGCGGCCCGCCTCCGTCACGGGGTGCGACACGATCGCGAGGTCGGGGCGGCCCTCGACCGCCTCGGCGATCGCCCGCACGCCGGCCGCGACCGCGTCGTCGGCCGCGAGGTAGCGGATGCGGCCCTGCTCGAGCCGCTGCGCGGAGCGGCGGAAGGCCGCGTCGTCCTCGACCGTCACGGGCACGCCCGCCGCCGCGAGCGCCGCCCGCACCGCGGGCGCCGACTCGATCGCGGTCGAGACCCGCACCTCGGCGCCCGCGCGGAGCGCGGCGACGACCGAGCGCGCGAGCTGCGCGACGCGGCCGCCCTCCGCGAGCCGGATCGTCACGCCCGGCATCGGCAGGTGGCGCAGGATGTCGCGCTCGGCCGAGAGCCCCTGCACGTCCTTCGCGACGCCGAGCTCGGTCGCCCACACGTGCTGGTCGGAGCCAGCCGCGCGCGCGAGCGCCTCCGCCTCGGCTGCCGTGACCGACGCATCCGTCGCCTTGACGAGCGACTCGACCGCGTCGACGATCGCCTGCACCGCGGGCAGCTCGATCGGGGCGGTCTCGCGCGCCTCGGCCGAGCGCCAGTCGACGAGCGGGAAGAGGTAGCTCGGGCCACCGGCCTTCGTCGTCGGGCCGACGACCGAGCGCTTCCAGCCGCCGAAGGGCTGGCGCTCGACGATCGCGCCCGTGATGCCGCGGTTGACGTAGAGGTTGCCCGCCTGCACGGTCTCGAGCCACAGCCCGATCTCGTCGGGGTCGAGCGAGTGGATGCCGGAGGTGAGCCCGTAGTCGACGTCGTTGACGAGCTCGATCGCCTCCTCGAGCGTCTCGACGCGCATGATGCCGAGGATCGGGCCGAAGTACTCGGTGCGGTGGTACTCGCTCCCCCGCTGCACGCCGGCGCGCAGGCCCGGGCTCCACAGCTTGCCGCTGTCGTCGAGCTGCTTCGGCTCGACGATCCACGACTCGCCCTCTCCGAGCGTCGTCAGCCCCTCGAGCAGCTTGCCCTCCGCGGGCGCGATGATCGGCCCCATCTGGCTGTCGGCGTCCCACGGGTAGCCGACGTCGAGCGAGCGCACGCCGTCGACGATCTGGCTGTGCAGGCGCTTCGAGCGCCCCGCCTGGCCGACGAGGATCGCGAGCGACGCCGCCGAGCACTTCTGCCCCGCGTGGCCGAACGCGCTCGCGACGATGTCCTTGGCCGCGAGGTCGAAGTCGGCCGAGGGCGTCACGATGATCGCGTTCTTGCCGCTCGTCTCGGCGAGCAGGTCGAGGTCGGGGCGGATGCGTCGGAAGGCCTGGGCGGTCTCGAACCCGCCCGTGAGGATCACGCGGTCGACGCGCGCGTCGCCGATGAGCTGGTCGCCGAGGCCGCGGTCGGCGAACTGCACGAAGTGCAGCACCTCGCGCGGCACTCCCGCCGCCCACAGCGCGTCGAGCATCACGGCGCCGGTGCGGGCGGTCGCGCGCGCGGGCTTGACGATGACGGATGCGCCCGAGGCGAGCGCCGCGAGCGTCGAGCCCGCGGGGATCGCGATCGGGAAGTTCCACGGCGGCGTCACGGCGATGAGCCGCGATGGCACCGCGACGGCGCCATCGACGCGGTCGAGGTCGCGCGCCCGCTCGGCGTAGTAGTGAGCGAAGTCGATCGCCTCGGAGACCTCGGGGTCGGACTGGTCGAGCGTCTTGCCCGCCTCGGCGGCCGCGACCTCCATGAGCTCGGCGCGGCGCGCCTCGAGCTCGCGGCCCGCGCGGTGCAGGATCGTGGCGCGCTCGTCGCCGGAGAGCGCCCGCCACGCGGCGTTCGCCTCGATCGCGGCCTCGATCGTCGCGTCGAGCTCCGCCGCCTCGCGCAGCGTCGCGGCCTCGACGAGGTCGACGCCGAGCCGCGACGACCTCGCGCGCTCGCGGATGCTCGCGGCCCACGCCTGGTTGGCCGGCAGCGACGGGTCGGAGTCGGGGGCGCTGCGGAAGCCGTCCTCGGGGGCGTCGACCGCATCCGCCGTCGTCACTGCCCTGCGATCCTGCGTGCGGTGCGTCGCGGGCGCGGGCGCCGCGAGCGCGTCGAGCGAGGCGAGGAAGCGGTCGCGCTCGCGCTCGAAGAGCGCCTCGTCGCGCGCGAGCTCGAACACGGCCGACATGAAGTTCTCGCGGCTCGCGCCCTCCTCGAGGCGGCGGATGAGGTAGGCGATCGCGACGTCGAACTCGCTCGGGTGCACGACGGGCGTGTAGAGCAGCAGCCCGCCGACGTCGCGGCGCACGACCTCGGCCTGGCCCTGCGCCATGCCGAGCAGCATCTCGAAGTCGAGCCCGCGCTCGATGCCGCGCTCCTTCGACAGCAGCCACGCGAAGGCGACGTCGAAGAGGTTGTGGCCCGCGACGCCGAGCTCGACGTTCGCGATGCGCTCGGGCGTGAGCGACCACGCGAGCACGCGCTTGTAGTGCGTGTCGCTGTCCTGCTTCGTGTGCCAGGTCGCGAGCGGCCAGCCGTGCAGCGACGCCTCGACCCGCTCCATCGGCAGGTTGGCGCCCTTGACGAGCCGCACCTTGACGGGGGCGCCGCCCGCGGCAACGCGCTCGCCGGCCCACGCCTGCAGGCGCTGCATCGCCGGCAGCGCGTCGGGGAGGTAGGCCTGCAGCACGATGCCGCCGCGGTACTGCTCGAGGCCCGGCGTCTCGAGGATCCGCGTGAAGACCGCCATGGTCATCTCGAGGTCCTTGTACTCCTCCATGTCGAGGTTGATGAACGTGCCGGTCGCGGCCGCGCGGCGGTAGAGCGGCAGCAGCCGCTCGATGACGTGGTCGACGGCCTCCTGGAACGCCCACGGCTGGTGCGGCGCGGTCGTCGCCGAGACCTTGATCGAGACGTAGTCGACGTCGGGGCGCTCGATGAGCGCGAGGGTGCCGTCGAGGCGGCGCTTCGCCTCGCGGTCGCCGAGCACGGCCTCGCCGAGGAGGTTGACGTTCAGTCGGGCGCCCGTGGCGCGGATGCGCTCGATCGCCTTGCCGAGGCGGGCGTCGGTCGCGTCGATGATGAGGTGGCCGACCATCTCGCGCAGCACGCGTCGCGCGATCGGCACGACGACGTGCGGGGCGAGCGGGGCGACGCCGCCGCCGAGCCTGAGCGCCTGCCGCATGGGCCAGGGCAGGAAGCCGGGCGCCATGCCGCCGATCTCGCGCAGCGTCTGCGCGGCGACGTGCACGTCCTCGGGGCGCACGACGCCGTCGACGAAGCGCACGGCGAAGTCGAGGCCCTTGGGGTCGCGCAGCACGCCCGCGAGCTGCTCGGCGCTCGCGTCGGCGGGGATGCGCTCGGCCTCCTCGAGCCACGAGCGCACCTGCGCGACGATCGCCGGCGCGAGCGCGCGCAGGCGCTCGAGCTCCGCCGCGTCGAGGCCGGTGCTCGGCTCGACCGCGTCGTGCCGCTCGGCGGTCGTCTCGGCGGTCGTGGTCGCTGTCGTCCCGGTGGCTGCTGCGCCCATGCGGCTGCCCTCCTCCTGCCGTCGTGCGGCTCGCGTCGTCGTCTGCGTGCGATGGCACGCCGGGGCCAGTATGCGCTCGCGCAACCGTCGCGTACAGTGACGGTTCGCGATGGATATCCGTCGTGATTCGCGATGCTTCTCGGGAGGGCCGAATGCTCGACGTCCGACGCTTGCGGCTGCTGCGGGAGCTGCGCCTGCGCGGCACGATCGCCGCGGTCGCGACCGCGCTCGCCTACGCGCCGAGCGCCGTCTCGCAGCAGCTCTCCGCGCTCGAGCGCGAGGTCGGCGTGCCGCTCACGCGCAAGCAGGGCAGGCGCCTCGCGCTCACCGCGCAGGGCGAGCTCCTCGCCGAGCACGCCGAGGGCATCCTCACCGGTCTCGAGGCGGCCGAGCGCGCCGTCGCCGCGTCGCTCGGGCGGCCGGTCGGCACCGTGCGCATCGCCGTGTTCCAGTCGGCAGCGCTCGGGCTCGTGCCCCACATGCTGCGGATCCTCGCCGACGAGGCGCCCGAGGTGCGGGTCGAGATGGTGCAGCGCGAGCCCGAGACGGCGCTCTACGACACCTTCGTCGGCGACTTCGACCTCGTGGTCGCCGAGCAGTACCCGGGGCACGCCGCACCGCAGCACGCGGGCCTCGACCGGCAGCTGCTCACGACCGACGCGCTGCGGCTCGCGGTGCCGCCCGACTCGCGCATCGAGCGGCTCGCCGACGCCGCCGCGCACGCGTGGGTCATGGAGCCCGTCGGCGCCGCGTCGCGGCACTTCGGCGAGCAGCAGTGCCGGGTCGCGGGCTTCGAGCCCGACGTGCGCTTCGCGACCGCCGACCTCCAGGCGCAGATGCGGCTCATCGAGACGGGCCACGCGGTCGGCATCGTGAACGACCTCACGTGGGTCGGCACGGAGGTCGGCTTCCGCATCGTCGAGCTGCCGGGCGCACCCCGGCGCGAGGTCTTCACCGCCGCGCGCGCCGCCTCGGAGGGCGACCCGGCGATCGCGGCCGTGCGCGCCGCGCTCGCGGCCGCGGTGCCCGCCGGCCTGAGCTGAGACCCGCTCCCCGAGGAGCCGCGTCAGCGCAGCCGCGCGAGGTCGCGCCGGTGCAGCGCGACGTCGCTCGAGACGAGCACGAGCGCGATCCCGAGCCCGACGAGCAGCGCCCACGGCAGCGCGCCGACGCCGAGCGACTCGAGCACGAACGCGCCGAGCAGCGCGCCCGCGCCGATGCCGACGTTGAAGCCCGTCGTGTACCAGGCGGTCGCCTGCTGCAGCATCCGCTCGGGCGTCGCCTGCAGCTGCCGCGTCTGCAGCAGCGCCGGCAGCGCGCCGAGCGAGAACGCCCACAGCATCACCGCCGCGACCGTCAGCACGACGTGCTGCGAGAGCCCGAGCGCGAGCATCGCCGCGATGCCGGCGACGAGCATCGCGAGCGTCGCCGCGGTCGGCCGCTTGCCGAGCCACAGCGCGATCGCGAGCACCGCCGCGATGCCGACGACGCCGTAGCCGAACAGCGCGCCCGAGAGCCACGACTCGGGCACGCCCGCGTGATCCACGAGGAACGGCGAGACGTAGGTGTAGAGCGCGTAGTGGCCGAGCATGACGACGGTCGTCGAGAGGATCGCGAGCGCGACGCCGCGCACGCTCTTGCCCGGCTCGGGATCGGGCAGCGCGATCGAGCCCGTCGAGGTCGTGGCTCGGTCGCGCAAGTGGTCGACGGGCGGCAGCAGCCGCCACACGGCCACCGCGACCGCGAGACACACGGCGCCGAAGAGCGCGAACGACCAGCGCCAGCCGATGAGCTGGCCGAGCAGCGTCGCGAGCGGCAGCCCGAGCACGTAGGCGAACGAGCCGCCCGCCGAGGTGATCGCGACGGCGCGCGCGAGCTGGTGGGGCTTTACGAGGTAGGCGGCATAGGCGCCCACGACCGTCCAGAAGACGCCGTGCACGATGCCGCCCACGACACGGAAGGCGACCGACCACGCGTAGTCGGGCGCGAGCGCCGACCCGAAGCAGCTGAGCCCGAACACCACGAGCACCGTGATGACGAGCAAGTGGCGGGGGATGCGTCGGGTCAGGCGGACGAGCGTCGTGGACGACGCGACGACGGTGAAGGCGAAGATCGTCACGAGCAGGCCGATCGCGCCCTCGCCCACGCCGAGCTCGCGGCTCATGGGCAGCAGCAGGCCCATCGGGAGCATCTCGACCGAGATGTTCGTGAAGACGGCGAGCGCGAGCACCGCGAGCGCGGCGGTCGGGAAGCGGTCCGCGGCCTTCCCCGCCCGGGTCGTCGACTGCTCACTCACGACCGGCAAGCCTATGCCGCCGATAGCATCGGGCCGTGCTCACCGCCGACGACGTCATCTCCGCGCGCTTCGCGACGACCCGCTTCGGCCCCGGCTACGACATGGACGCGGTCGACGACTTCCTCGACCGCGTCGCGCGCACGCTGCGCGCCTACGCCGAGCACGACGGCGACGGCATCGAGTTGCTCGCCGCCGACATCCCGGCGCAGCGCTTCTCGGTCACGACGTTCCGCGAGGGCTACGCGCAGCTCGAGGTCGACGACTTCCTCGACCGCGCCGAGACGGCGCTCCGCGCGCTCGAGGCCGCGGCGCTCCGCGGGCCGGCGGGCGCGTAGCGCGCCCCTACGCTTGCCGTGTGCTGACCACCGAGGCGATCACCGCCCTGCCCCTGCACTCCGCGAGCGCGTGGCAGCCGGGCTACCCCGCTCCCGCGGTCGACGCGTGGCGCGCGCGCGTGCTCGCCTTCGCCGCGGCGCCCGAGTCCGCCGACGGGGAGGCCGCGCTCGCGGACGTCATCGCCGGCGCCGTGTCGCTGCCCTCCACGATCGCGCTGAGCGGCGCGCGCTACCGCACCGCCGACGTCGACGCGCTGCTCGACCTCGTGGCCGGGGCGCTGCCCGAGCCCGAGTGGCCGGAGGGCTCGCGGCCGGAGTGAGGCGCGATCGCTCGTAGGATCGAGCGGATGAGCGCCAACCACTGGATCCTGTCGATCGTCTGCGACGACCGCCCCGGCATCGTCCACGCCATCACCGGCGCGATCGTGGCGTGCGGCGGCAACATCACCGAGTCGCAGCAGTTCTCCTCCGCCGACACCGACCGCTTCTTCATGCGCCTGCAGGTCGAGGCCGAGGCCGAGCGCGGCGACTTCGAGGAGCGGCTCGCGCCGGTCGTCGAGCGCTACGGCATGCAGTGGCAGCTCGACGACGTCGCCCGGCCGCTCAAGACGCTCGTGCTCGTCTCGAAGGCCGCGCACTGCCTCAACGACATGCTCTTCCGCCAGCGGGCCGGGCAGCTCTCGGTCGACATCCCGCTCGTGATGTCGAACCACCCCGACCTCGCGGGACTCGCGGCGTTCTACGGCGTGCCCTTCGAGCACGCGCCGGTCGTCGACGCCGACTCGAAGGCGGCGTTCGAGCGACGGATGCTCGAGGTCGTCGAGCGCGAGGGCGTCGAGCTCGTCGTGCTCGCCCGCTACATGCAGATCCTCTCCCCCGAGCTGTGCGCGGCGCTCGAGGGCCGGCTCATCAACATCCACCACTCCTTCCTGCCAGGCTTCAAGGGCGCGAACCCCTACCGGCAGGCGCACGCGCGGGGCGTGAAGCTCATCGGCGCGACCGCCCACTTCGTCACGAGCGACCTCGACGAGGGCCCGATCATCGAGCAGAACGTCGAGCGCGTCGACCACACGCAGAGCCCGGCGCAGCTCGTCGCGATCGGCCAGGACGTCGAGTCGCGCACCCTCTCGCGCGCCGTGCAGTGGTTCGCCGAGGACCGCGTGCTGCTCGACGGGCAGCGCACCATCATCTTCCGCTGACGCGTCCGGCACCGCCCGCGGACGCGCCCCGAGCGGCGTGTCACCGGCTGTTCACCGGAAAGCGGTGCGCTTGTCGTCGGCTGCGGCTAGGTTCAGGAGCACCCTGCACCTCAACGGAGTGGATCTATGCGCGCACGCACGATGCTCGGCACTGGAACAGTCGCCGCGCTGGCCCTCACGGGCCTGGTCGCCTCCCCGGCAGTCGCCGCGGAGCACCCAGTCATCAACGAGTTCTCGGCCGACGTCAACGGGACCGACACGAACGCCGAGTTCGTCGAGGTCCACGCGGCACCCGGCACCGACCTGAGCGATCACATGATCGTGATCGTCGAGGGCGACTCGAACAGCAACCAGGGCAAGGTCATCCGGGCCGACGCTGCGCCCGCGGTCGACGCGAGCGGCTTCGGCGTGCTGCGCTACGCGACCAACGGCATCCAGAACGGCTCTGCCTCGATCCTGCTCGTGCAGGGCACCGCGACCGGCGGCCAGGTCGTCGACGCCGACAAGGACGGCGCGATCGACGAGGGCGTCGGCTTCACCGTCGTCGACGCGGTCGGCGTCCGCGACGCCGACGCGGGCGACCTCGCGTGGGGCACGATCCTCGACCAGGGCTTCGACGGTGGCTCGGCCACCGTCGGCGGCGCGAGCCGCGTGCCCGACGGCACCGACACCGGCAGCGCGAGCGACTGGGTGCGCAACGCCTTCAACGGCGCCGGCATCGCGGGCTTCGAGGGCGCGACCCCCGAGCCCGGCCAGGCGTGGAACACCCCGGGCGTCGCGAACCGCGTCGTCGAGGTGCAGGAGCCGCCCGCCGACATCACGTGCGAGTCGGATGCGGTGACGATCGGCTCCGTCCAGGGCTCGGGCGACACGACGCCCGTCGCCGGCCAGGTGGTGACCGTGCGCGGCACGGTCGTCGGCGACTGGCAGGAGGGCGGCTTCAACGGCTTCCACCTGCAGGACGCCGGTGACGGCGACGCCGCCACGAGCGACGCCGTCTTCGTCTACGCGCCCGGCGCCGACGCCGTCACGGAGGGCGACCTCCTGACCGTCACCGGCACTGCCGGCGAGTTCCAGGGCCAGACGCAGCTGACGAACCCGTCGATCCTCGACTGCGGCGCCGGCACGGTGCCGGCGGCCGTCGAGCTCGAGCTGCCGATCGCCGACGAGGAGCGCTTCGAGGGCATGCTCGTCACGCTCCCGCAGGAGCTCTCGATCCTCGAGTACTTCAACTTCGGCCGCTACGGCGAGGTCGTGCTCGGCACCGACCGCCAGATGCAGCCGACCGCGGTCGCGGCGCCCGGCTCCGCCGAGGCCGCCGCCGTGCGCACCGCGAACGCCGAGCAGCGCATCACGGTCGACGACGGCCGCTCGGTGCAGAACGCCGACCCGGCGATCCACCCCGGCAACCTCGCGGAGTTCACGCTCGAGAACGACTTCCGCGGCGGCGACACGATCGAGGGCCTCACGGGCGTGCTGGAGTTCCGCAACTCCACGTGGAAGCTGCAGCCCACCGAGCCCGGCACCTACACCGCGGTGAACGAGCGCCCTGCGGCGCCCGAGATCGAGGGTGCCTCGCTCGAGGTCGCCTCGTTCAACGTGCTGAACTACTTCACGACGCTCAACGACCGCGGTGCCGTCACGGCCGAGGAGTTCGAGCGCCAGGAGGCGAAGATCGTCGCCGCGATCGACGAGCTCGACTCGGCCATCGTCGGCCTGCTCGAGATCGAGAACAACGACGGCGTCGCGCTCGAGACGCTCGTCGCGGCGCTCAACGAGGTCGCGGGCCCGAACGAGGACGGCACCGAGCGCTGGGCCGGCATCGACACCGGCACGCTCGGCACCGACGCCATCACGACGGCGCTCATCTACCAGCCCGCGCTCGTCGCACCGGCCGGCGCCTTCGCGACGCTCGACGAGTCGATCGACCCGCGCTTCGACACCGCCTACAACCGGCCCGCGCTCGCGCAGTCGTTCCGCGACCTCGAGACCGACCGCATCCTCACCGTCGCGGTCAACCACCTCAAGTCGAAGGGCTCGGCCTGCCCGGGCGATGAGGGCACGCCCGAGCAGGGCAACTGCAACGACGTGCGCACCGCGGCCGCCGCGGCGCTCGCCGACTGGCTCGAGGGCGACCCGACCGGGCAGGGCGCCGAGGGCTCCCTCATCATCGGCGACCTCAACGCCTACGACCACGAGGACCCGATCACGACGCTCGAGGCGGCCGGCTACACCGACCTGCTGGAGGAGTTCCAGGGCGAGGAGGCGTACACGTACGTCTTCGACGGCCAGCTCGGCTACCTCGACTACGGCCTCGCCGACGCCGGGCTCATGCCCTTCGTCGCCGGTGCCGCCGCGTGGCACGCGAACGCCGACGAGGTGAGCCTCATCGACTACTCGATGGCGTTCAAGCAGCCGGCGCAGGACGCGCTCTTCGCGCCCGACCCCTACCGCGCGAGCGACCACGACGCCGTCGTGATCGGCCTCGCGTGGGAGGCGCTGCCGCCCGTCGAGGCGACGGTCGAGACCTTCGCGGGTGCCGACCGCTACGAGGCGAACGTCGCGGTCTCCGAGGCGCTCTTCGAGCCGGGCACGGATGTCGTGCTCGCCTCCGGCGCGATCTTCACCGACGCGCTCACCGCCGGCCCGGCCGCGGCGCACGCGGACGCGAGCCTGCTGCTCACGCGCAGCGGCGCGCTGCCGGCCGTGACGGAGGCGGAGCTGCGCCGCCTGCAGCCGTCGAGCGTCACGATCGTGGGCGGCACCTCGACGATCTCGAGCGCAGTGGTCGAGCAGGTCTCGCAGGTCGTGCCCAACGCGACCGTGACGCGCGTCGCCGGCGGCGACCGCTACGAGACGGCGGCGCTCGTCGCCGAGCGCTTCTTCGGCACCGCCTCGCACGCGCTCATCGCGAGCGGCCTCGTGTTCTCGGACGCCGTGTCGGCGAGCGGCGTCGCTTCGGCCGTCGGCGACATGCCGGTGCTGCTGACGCCGCGCGAGTCGGCGAACGCCAGCACGCTCGGCGCGCTCGAGTCGCTCGGCGCCGCATCGGCGACCGTCGTCGGCGGGCGCGCGACCGTCGGCGACGCCGCGCTGCGCGGCTACCGCGACGCGGGTGTCGACGTCGACCGCATCGACGGCTACGACCGCTACGCGGTGAGCTCCCAGCTCGTGCGCGCCTTCATCGAGCCGCAGGAGCAGCAGGCGATCGCCATCGCCTCGGGCCGGGTGTTCCCCGACGCGCTCTCCGCGTCGATGCTCGCCGGCGAGCGGAGCGCGCCGGTGCTGCTCGCCGCCGGCTCGTGCGTGACGCTCGACGTGGAGGACACGATCGCGTGGCTCGCCCCGACGTCGGTCGCGAACGTCGGCGGCCCGGCGACGCTGTCGCCGAACGCGTGGCGCACCAGCTGCTGATCGCCTGACCCGAGGGCCCGCGCTGAGCCGACCGGCTCGGCGCGGGCCCTCGCCGTTCCCGCGCGCCCTACGCTGGCGGAGTGAGCGAGTCGAAGGTGCTGATGCGGGCCGGTCGGGCCCTGCTCGAGGGCGTGCTGGTGCCGGATGCGTGGCTCGAGCTCGAGGGCGGCGTCATCACCGCCGTGGGGCAGGGAGCGCCGCCGCGCGCGGCCGACATCGACCTGCCGCGCGCGACGCTCGCACCCGGCTTCGTCGACCTCCACTGCCACGGCGCCGTCGGCTCGGCGTTCGACGACGACGAGCCCGACTGGGATGCCGTGCTCGGCTTCCACGCCGCCCACGGCACGACGCGGCAGGCCGTCTCGCTCGTCACGGCGCCGCTCGACGCGCTCGTCCCGCGCGTCCGGGCGGCCGCGGCGCGCGCCGCCGTCGACCCCGCGGTGCTCGGCGTGCACCTCGAGGGGCCGTTCCTCGCCGACAGCCACCGCGGCGCCCACGACCCCGCCGCGCTCACGGCGCCGACCGCAGACGCGGTCGACCGACTGCTCGAGGCGGGCGATGGGCACGTCCTGCAGGTGACGATCGCGCCGGAGCTCCCGGGCGCGATCGAGGCGATCGCGCGCTTCTCGGCCGCGGGCGTGCGCGTCGCCGTCGGCCACACGGGCGCCGACGCCGCGACCGCGCGCGCGGCCTTCGACGCGGGCGCCACGCTCCTCACCCACGCGTGCAACGGCATGCCGCCCATGCACCACCGCTCCCCCGGTCCGCTCGCCGCCGCGCTGCTCGACGAGCGCGTGACGCTCGAGGCGATCGCCGACGGCGAGCACGTCGCTGCCGAGATGCTCGGCCTGCTCGCGCGCTCGGCGCCCGGCCGGCTCGCGCTCATCACCGACGCGATGGCCGCAGCCGGCATGCCCGACGGCGCCTACCGGATCGGCAGCCTCGACGTGCGCGTCGAGGAGGGCCTCCCGCGGCTCGCCGAGGGCGGCTCGATCGCGGGCTCGACGCTCACGCTCGACCGCGCCGTGCGCGTGCTCGTCGCGGCGGGCGCGCCGCTCGAGGCGGCGCTCGACGCCGCGTCGAGGGCGCCGGCCGACGCGCTCGGCCGGGCTGACCTCGGCCGCATCGAGGTCGGCGCGGCGGCCGACCTCGTCGCGCTCGACGAGCGGCTGGGCGTCGTCGGCACCTGGCGCGCGGGCGAGCCCGTCCGCTGAGCCGCGGGCAGCGGGTCAGCGGCGCTCGGCGACCGCCCGGGCCGACGGCCGGCTCGCGGCCGCCTCGTCGACGAGCACGAGCGCGTCGGGGTGCAGCTGCAGCGCCGAGGCGGGGCACGCGGGGTCGGGCCCGCCCTCGACCGAGTCGAGGTCGTCCCACGAGACCACCTCGAGGTTGATCCCGCGGCGGTGCTCGCGCTGCTCGATGCCGCGCACGAGCGGGGCGTGCCGGCGATCGCCGACGTGCCGGGCTCGCTGCTGCGATCGGCGATCGACGCGGGCGCGAGCCACGTCAAGCCGAACCGGGCCGAGCTCGCCGAGGCGACCGGCATGGCCGACCCCGTCGCCGCCGCCCGCTCGCTCGCCGGGCGCGGCGCGACCGCGCTCGCGTCCCTCGACGCCGAGGGGCTCGTGCTCGTCGACGAGCGACGCGCGGTGGCCGCTGCCCTCGACCGGCCGCTCGAGGGCAACACGACCGGCGCGGGCGATGCGGCGGTCGCCGCGCTCGCCGCGTGCCTCGCCGAGGGCGAGGCCGACCCGCACGCGATCGCGCACCGCTGCGCGCTCTGGTCGGCGGCCGCCGTGCTCCACCCGCTCGCCGGCTCGATCGGCGCGCCCGACGACCCCGTCCTCGCCGCGCTCGCCGAGCGCATCCGCACTCGAGACCTGGAGGCCTGATGCCGCTCATCCCCACCGCCGAGCTGCTCGCCGAGGCGCGCGCCGAGCACCGCGGCCTCGCGGCGTTCAACGTGCTGCACCTCGAGTCGGCCGAGGCGTTCGCCGCCGCCGCGGAGGCGACCGGCCTGCCGGTCGTGCTGCAGCTGAGCGAGAACTGCGTGCGCCGGCACGGCGCGCTGCGGCCGATCGGCTCGACCCCGAGGTCGGGCCGACCGTGCACGACGAGCGCGAGGCGCGCGTCAACCAGCTGCTCGCCGAGCGCGCGACCGAGGCGTGGATCGTCGCCGACTCGTCGAAGCTCGGGGTGCGCACGCTCGCGAGCGTCGCGCCGCTCGAGGCGTTCCGGGGCGTGATCACCGACGCGGGCATCGCCGACGAGATGCGCGACGCGCTCGAGTCGGCCGGGCTCGAGGTGCGGATCGCCTGACGGCGCTCAGGAGAAGTCGCGCGAGCCGGGGCTCGGCACCTCGAAGCGGTCGAGCCGGTCGGCGAGCACCGCGATGACGCCCTCGGGCGTGCGCTGCAGCATGCCGCGCACGATGAGCGCGGGCGAGTGCCGCGCGACCTGCCGCGAGTGCGCCCACAGCCCCTTCGAGATGATGACGTTGAGCATCCCCGTCTCGTCCTCGAGGTTCATGAAGGTCACGCCCTGCGCCGTGCTCGGCCGCTGCCGGTGCGTGACGATGCCCGCCGTCTGCACGCGTCGGCCGGGCTCGGCGTCGGCGAGCCGCTCGATCGGCAGCACGCCCCGCGCGTCGAGCATCGCCCGCGCGTGCCGCACGGGGTGGTCGTCGGTCGCGACGCCCGTCGACCAGATGTCGAGCGCCACCTGCTCGGAGGCCGAGAGCATCGGCAGCAGCGGCGGCTGGATGACGAGCTGCGAGCCCTCGAGCTGATCCTCCCGCTCGGTCGAGGCGGGGCCCGCGAGCCACAGCCCCTCGCGGCGGCTGACGCCGAGCGCGTCGAGCGCACCGGCGGTCGCGAGCGCCTCGAGCTCGCCGCGGTCGAGGTCGGCGCGGCGCGCGAGGTCGTGGATGTCGCGCAGCGGCGCGGTCTCGCGCGCCGCGACGATGCGCTCGGCCGCCCCCTCGCCGACGCCCGCGACGCTCGCGAGCCCCATCCGCACCGCGAAGCCCGCGTCGCGGCGATGCCGGTCGCGCATCGCGAGCGACTCCGAGGCCACCGGCGGCACGGGCGGCTGCTCGCGCTCGAGGCACGCGTCGAGACCGGGGCGGCGCTCGCCGTGCCGCTCGAGGCCCGCGACGGCGGCCGAGCGCACCACGCACGGGCGCAGCGTCTCGACCCCGTGCCGCAGCGCATCCTTCACGAGCGTCTGCGGCGACCAGAACCCCATCGGCTGGCTGCGCAGCAGCCCCGCGAGGAACGCCGCCGGGTAGTGCAGCTTGAGCCACGAGGAGGAGTAGACGAGCTTGCCGAACGCGAGCGAGTGCGACTCGGCGAAGCCGAAGCCCGCGAACGCCTCGATCTTGCGGTAGATCGACTCGGCCGTCGCGTCGTCGACGCCGTTGGCGGCCATGCCGGCGAAGAGCTTCGCCTTGAGCGCCTCGATGCGCTCGCGCGAGCGCTTCGAGCCGATCGCGCGCCGCAGCTGGTCGGCCTCGGCGGCGTCGAAGCCGCCGACCGCGACCGACATCTGCATGAGCTGCTCCTGGAACAGCGGCACCCCGAGCGTGCGCTCGAGCACGGGCACGAGCAGCTCGTGCGGGTAGCTGATCGGCTCGGCGCCCGTGCGGCGGCGGATGTAGGGGTGCACCGCGCCGCCCTGGATCGGGCCGGGGCGGATGAGCGCGATCTCGATCACGAGGTCGTAGAAGCAGCGCGGCTTGAGGCGCGGGAGGGTCGCCATCTGCGCGCGCGACTCGACCTGGAACACGCCCACCGCATCCGCTTCGCACAGCATGTCGTAGACGCCCGCCTCCTCGGCGGGGATCGACGCGATCGACCACGCCTCGCCGAGGTGGTCGCGCGCGAGCTCGAGCGTGTGCGAGATGGCGCCGAGCATGCCGAGGCCCAGCAGGTCGAACTTCACGAGCCCCATCCACTCGCAGTCGTCCTTGTCCCACTGCAGCACCGTGCGGCCCGGCATGCGCGCGGGCTCGATCGGGCACACCGAGCCGACCGGCTCGTCGGTGAGCACCATGCCGCCCGAGTGGATGCCGAGGTGGCGCGGCGCGTGCAGGAACTCGGCGGCGAGCAGCGCGACGTCCTCGGGCATCCCGTCGACGTCGGGCTTCGAGTACGACTCGACCGACTTCGACCACGCGTTCTGCTGGCCGACGGCGTAGCCGAGCGCCTTCGCCGCGTCGCGCACCGCCGACTTCGGCCGGTAGGTGATGACGTTCGCGACCTGCGCGGCGTTGCGGCGGCCGTAGCGCTCGTAGACGTGCTGGATGACCTCCTCGCGCCGGCCCGCGTCGAAGTCGATGTCGATGTCGGGCTCCTCCTCGCGCATCATCGAGATGAAGCGCTCGAACGGCAGCTTGTAGCGGATGGGGTCGACGGCGGTGATGCCGAGGATGAAGCACACCGCGCTCGCGACCGCGCTGCCTCGGCCCTGGCAGAGGATGCCCTGCCGGTGCGCGAAGTCGGCGATCTCGAAGACGATGAGGAAGTAGCCGGCGAAGCCCTTGTGCTCGATGAGGCCGAGCTCGTGCTCGAGCCGCGCCGCGACCTCCGGGCTCGGGCGGCCGGCGCCGTCGACGTCGTAGACGCGCGGCAGCCGCTCGGCGACGAGCGCGCGCAGCCAGCTCATCGGCGAGTGGCCGTCGGGCACCGGCACGCGGGGCAGGCGAGGGGATGCGGCGCGCAGGTCGAAGGCGAGCTCGCGACCGAGGGCGGCGGCCGTGTCGATCGCGCCCGGGAAGCGCCGGAAGCGGCGGGCCATGACGTCGCCCGACCGCAGCGACGGGACGCCGCCCGCGGGCAGCCACGCGTCGAGCTCGTCGATCGAGCGGCGCGCGCGCACCGCCGCGACCGCGTCGCCGAGCCGCTGCTGCGCGGGGCTCGCGATGTGCGCGTTCGTCGTCGCGATCACCGGCAGGCCGCGCGCCTCGCCGAGCGCGGCGAGCGCCCGGTTGCGCTCGAAGTCGCGCGGGTCGCCGATGTCGCTCAGCTCCACCACGACGCGGTCCCGGCCGAAGAGCGACGCGAGCCGGTCGAGCTCGCGGCCCGCCGCATCCGTCCCCTCCGGGTCGGCGTCGCCGAACGCCTGCCGCACGGCGCCCTTGCGGCAGCCCGAGAGGATCATCCACTCGCCGCGCGCCGTCTCGGCGAGCCGCTCGAGCTCGAAGACGGGCCTGCCCTTCTCGCCCGGCGCGCCCTTCGCGTCGGTCGCGAGGTAGCCGTCGGTGAGCGCGGTCGCGAGCGCCGTGTAGCCGGCCGGGCCGGTCGCGAGCGCGACGAGGTGGCTGCCGCCCGGATCGGGCACGCCGTTCTGCGGCTCGTCGAGGCCGATCGAGAACTCGGTGCCGAAGACGGTCGGCAGCTCGGCCTCGGCGGCCGCCTCGGCGAAGCGCACCGCGCCGTAGAGCCCGTCGTGGTCGACGAGCGCGAGCGCCTCGAGGCCGAGCCGGCGCGCCTCGGTGACGAGCTCGGCAGGGCTCGCGGCGCCGTCGAGGAACGAGTAGTGCGAGTGCGCGTGCAGCTCGGCGTAGGGCGTGACCGCGCCGGGCTGCGGCACGCGCACGCGGCGGCGCCGCGCCTCGTCGAGGTCACGCGCGTGCGGCGTGCGGCCGGCGCTGACGTCGCGGTCGGAGAGGATGCCCTCGAGCTCGCTCCACGGCATCGCCGGGTTGTTCCAGCCCATCGGCTCGCCTCCCTCCCGCGTGTCGTCGAGGCGTCCACCTCGTTCGAACGTACATTCGAATGCTACCCGTCCCCGCCCGCGAGCGCCACGGGCCGCTCGCGACGCGGCGGGCTCTCGGCAGCGCGACCGTAGGCTGGCTCCGTGTCAGCCACCCGTGCCTCCGGTCGCGCCGGAGCCGGCCGCGCCGACGACGATCGGCGCGGCGGGGATGCCGCGCGCCGCGGGTCGCGCCGGGGCACCGCGCTGCGCGTCGCCGCGCTCGCCGTCGTCGTCGTCGCGCTCATCTGGGTCGCGGCGACCGTGCGCCTGCCCGAGCTCGACGACCTCCGCGAGCGCATCGAGGGCTTCGGCTGGTGGAGCTGGCTCGTCTTCGTCGCCGCCTACGCCGTCGTGGCGCTCACGCCCATCCCGGTGACGATCATGGCGCTGCTGGGCGGGCTGCTGTTCGGCGTCATCGGCGGCAGCCTGCTCTCGATCGTCGGCGCCGTCATCGGCAGCATCGGCGCCTACTGGATCGCGCGCGGCCTCGGGCGCACGACCGTCATGCGCCTGCTCGGCCGGCACGCCCGGAAGCTCGAGGAGCGGCTCGACGAGAGCAGCGGCTTCGCGGCCGTCTTCACCCTGCGGGTCATGCCGGGCATGCCCTACTGGCCGGTCAACTACGGTGCCGGCGCCGTCGGGGTGCCGAGCCGCGTGTTCTCGATCGCCTCGCTCGTCGCCTCCGTGCCGGGGCAGGTCTCGCTCGTCTCGATCGGCGCCTTCATCGCCGCGCCGTCGTTCTGGTCGGGCGCGGTCGTCGTCATCGCGTGGGGCGTGGTGCTCGGCTTCACGATCTGGGCGTGGCGCTCGTGGCGCGGCAAGGCCGAGCACTCGCTGCCGGGCGAGCCGGATCCCTCCGGCACCGCCGCCGGGTGAGCCGACTCCCCTTCCGGGACCCCTTCCACCAGACGGGACCCGAGATACCGGTCCCCGTTCGGTGGAACGGGGACCGCAACGGACCGCTGCGACGCACCGGGTGCCGTCAGGCGTAGCGCCCCTCCGCGAGCCACGACCCATCGGCGTGCAGCAGCACCCACGCCTCCCCCTCGCCGTCGAGGATCTGCACGCGGTGCACGACGTCGCCGAGCTCGCGGCGCCGGATCGGCCACGGCCCCGCCCACGCGACCACGCGACGGCGAGCGGATGCGGGGGGCGAGAAGGCGGCAGGGCTCCCCTGCCGCTCGTCGAGCGCGGCGGCATCGACCGATTCGCCCGCCGCGTCGAGCAGCCGCACGGGCAGCGGCGGCCGGAAGACGACCGCGGGCCGCGGCGGCGGCAGGGCGCCCGGCCACGGCCCAGCGGCCTGCGGCGCTGGCGCGTCGCCCCACGGCGTGAGCACGCCGCGCTCGGCGAGCAGCCGCCCGCCGCCGGGCCGCGCGGTGAGCACCGCTTCGCGGCCGAGCATGCCCTGCAGCCGCTCGAGCGCGTGCTTCGTGCGGTCGTCGATGTCGCCGCCGCCCCACAGCCCCGGCATGTGCTCGACGTCGGCGTCGAGCCGCTCGGGCAGCGCTTGCACCTCGACGAGCGCCGAGCCGAGATCGCTCTCGCCCAGCTGCCACCGCATCCGGTCGACGATGTCGCCCGCGCGCAGGAAGCCCGGCTGCCGCCAGAGCCGCTCGCTCACGCGGCCCTCCTCGCCGCGCATGACGATGCGGATCTCGCTGCACACGAGCCGCTGCTCGGCGAGCTGCCGCACGAAGCGCTCGACCGGCTCGCGCACCGCGAGCGCGAGCTCGTGCACGCCCTCGATGCCCGGCTCGAACGCGAGCCGCAGCACGCGCTCCTCGCCGAGGCCGCTGTCGTCGACGCGCCGGTCGTCGAGGCCGCGCGCCCTCGCGAGCGCCACGAGCCCGGCCTCGCCGAAGCGGTCGCGCACGCTCGCGTCGGGCAGCTGCGCGAAGCCGCCGAGGGTGTGCACGCCGAGCCGGTGCAGCATGCTCGGCAGCTCGTCGTCGCCGAGCACGCCGACGGGCAGGCTGCTGAGGAACTCGCGGCTGCGGCCCGGCGGCACGATCGTCTCGGCGCCCGCGCCGGCGGCGAGCTCCGCCGAGAAGCGGTCGTCGGCGACGCCGAAGGCGGCCGTCAGCCCGAGCGGGGCGAGCGCGCCGCGCACCGCCTCGATCGCGCGCGACTCGGAGCCGTAGAACCGGCTCGCCCCGCGCATCCGGAACGCGAGTGCCCCGTCGCCGATCGGCTGCGCCGTCGGCACGACCGCGAGCACCGCGCGCACGACGCGCTCGAAGGCGAGCGCCTCCCCCACCGGGTCGGCGGGCGCGAGCGCGAGCATGGGCGACGCGCCCTGGGCGTCGCGCACCCGCATCCCCACTCGCACGCCGTCGGCGCGGGCCTCGGCGTCGCACGCGACGACGCGCAGCGCGTGCACGATCGCGCCGGGCGATCCCTGCTCGCCGCCCGCGGGCAGCGCGCCCGTCTGGCGCGCGACGACGACCGACCAGTCGGGCACCTTGAGCACGCCGATGCGGCCGCCGCGCACTCGCGCTCCGGCCTGGCTCGTCGTCTCGATCGTCACACCTCATGATCGAACACACGTTCGATCACCGTCAAGCGGATGCGGTGTGTCGCGAGTGCCAGCGGGTGCGGGCATGCAGGGGCGCGGGACGCGACTCGCGCGCCCCGCACCCCTGCTCGATTCAGCCCACCGTGCTCGAGCGGCGGCGCAGCAGCAGGAGCGCACCGGCCGCCAGCAGCGCGAGCGCCGGGAGCAGCAGCTCGCCAGCGCTGCCGCCCGTGCGAGGCAGCATCGCGGTCGAGACGGCCGCGGTCGCATCCGTCACCACCGGCAGGGCACGATCCGTCTTGGCGTCGTCCGCCGGCTCATCGCCCGGGACCTCGCCCTTGTCGATCGGAGCGGGCTCGCCGGCCTGACCGGGCTCCCCGGGCTGACCAGGCTGACCAGGCTGACCGGGCTGACCAGGCTGACCGGGCTGACCAGGCTGACCGGGCTCACCGGGCTCACCGGGCTCACCGGGCTCGCCAGGCTCGCCGGGCTGACCAGGCTGACCGGGCTCACCGGGCTCACCGGGCTCACCGGGCTGCGCCGGGGTCGCCTCGGTGCAGCCGGGCGACACCACCCCGAGCAGCGAGAGGGCGACGCACACGTCGGCATCGATGAGCGGCGGGTTCGACGTGCCGTCAGAGTCCGAGCCGCCCGTCGCGCAGCCGGCAGGGGCCGCACCGAGCAGACCGAGGCCGAGGCACACGTCCGCGTCGATGAGCGACGGCTGCTCCGGGCGATCCGAGCCCTCACCGGCACCCGGCGTCGCCGCCGGAGCGCAGGAACCCGAGGCCGAGCCCAGCAGGCCGAGGTCCAGGCAGACGTCCGCGTCGATCAGCGACGGCGAACCGGGCTGCGCACCCTCCTCGCCCGCACCCGGCGTCGCAGCCGGCGCGCACGAACCCGTCGTCGCGCTCAGCACGCCCAGGTCGAGGCACACATCCGCGTCGATGAGCGACGGCGAACCCGCCTGCTCGCCCTCGCCCTCGCCAGCGCCCGGCGTCGCCGCCGGAGCGCACGAGCCCGAGCTCGAGCCGAGCACCGCGACATCGGCGCAGAGATCGGCGTCGATGAGCGTCGGCTCCGTCGGCTGCGCGACACCGGGACCGGCACCGGGCGCGGGGGCCAGGCCGCACGAGGCCGGCTTCGAGCCCAGCACCGCCACGTCGGCGCACGCATCCGCGTCGATCAGCGTCGGCTGGTGCGGCCGATCGGCCTCCTCGCCGACGCTCGGCGCCGGCGAGGGAGCCGGCGCGTCGCACGTCGGCGACGTGCCGTCGAGCGAGACGACGACGCACGCATCCGCATCGACGCCGACGAGCTCACCGACATCCGCGACGACATCCGCGTCGACGACGACATCGGCGCCCTCGGGCACCGCATCGCCGAGCACCTCGCCGACGATGCCGCCGAGGTCGACGACCGCGTCCACATCGGCATCCGCCGCCAGGCCGCCGTCCTGCACGCCGTCAGCGAGGTCGACGACGGCGTCCGCGTCAGCCACCACGTCGGCGGTCGCATCGCCGAGGTCGACCACGGCATCCGCGTCGGCCACCGCCTCGGCAGCCGTGTCGCCGAGATCGACGACCGCGTCCGCGTCGACGACCGCCTCGGCGCCGCCGAGCAGCCCGTCAGCGACCCCGCCGACCTCCACGACCGCGTCGACGGTCGAGTCGAGGAGTCCGCCGACGACGGCGGTCACGTCGGCGTCGGCCGACACGAGCCCGTCGTCGCCCAGCAGGTCGACGTCCGCGATGGCGTCGACCTCGATCCCGGCCAGGTCGATCGGCACGGATGCCGTCGCCACCACGAGGTCTTGCGAGCCGACGCTGATCGTCGCGTCGGCATCCACCGCACTGGCGATGCCAGTGCCTGCGGCCCAGAGGCCGCCCGCGAGCGCTGTGGTTGCCAGCGCTCGCCATGCGAGCTTGCGCATAGTTGTCTTGCCCTTCTGATCGAGTGATCTGCCGGCCCGCTCCGGGACGGCTGCGTGCCGCGCGCAGGGCGCGGCCTCGGATCGCTCAATCAGGGCTTGCGGTGTGCTCCTCCACCGGGGCGTCGGGGATGCGGTCGTCCGCGGCCGCGCGGAGCCCGCCCTCGGCGAGCTGCGGCAGGCGGTGGCTGTCGGTGACGGCGAGCGGCTGGCTGGCGCCGGCGGCGCTGGCGCCGCTCGCTCCGCCGGCCACGACGGCCGACGGCTCGGCGCCGATGGGCGCCGGGGGCGCGGCCGGCTCGGCCGCGAGCGGCGCGGCGGGCACGGCCTCGACGAGCGCGGCGGCCGGCGCCGGCACGGAGGCGAGCGCATCGGCGACGAGGCGCTCGAGGGTCAAGGGTGCGCGCTCGCCGAGCGGCGCGGGGGCGGATGCGTCGGCACCCTCGAGCGCGCCGCCGAGCGCGGGTGCCTCGGCGACGATCTCGCCGGGCTGCTCGCCGACCGCGGGGCCGGCGCCCGGCGCGGGGGTGGGGCCGGCGCCGGGCGCCGGGGTCGGGACGGGAGCGGGGCTCGCGCCGGGGGCGGGCGCGGTGCCGGGTTCGGGCGACGTGCCGGGCTCGGGCGACGTGCCGGGCTCGGGCGACGGAGTCGGCACGACGACGTCGACGACGGTCTCGTCGATCGCCTCGACGACGGGGTCGACGATGCCCGCGACGGGGCGCTCGCCGAGCAGCTCGTCGACGACGGGGAGCTCGGCCACCGTCTCGTCGACCGCGCCGACGACGGGCGCGAGCACCTCGCCGCGCACGCTCTCGACGAGTCGCTCGACGGGCTGCGTGACGGGCGCGAGCGGCTCGAGCACGGGCTGGAGGACACCGGTGACGGGCGCGACGACGGGGCTCGCGGCGCCGACGACCTCGCCGGGGAGGTCGACGACGGTGCCCACGACCGGAGCGACGGGTGCGACGACGGGAACGACGAGCGCCTCGACCGGATCGGTCACGGGCGCGAGCCCGCCGACGAGCGCGTCGACCGGCTCGGTGACGAGCCCGACGGCGCCGCCGACGAGGTCGCCGACGTCGCCGAGCAGGCCGGTCGTGGCGCCGCGGTCGTCGTCGACGGCGTGGGCGGTCGAGCCGCCCAGCAGCACGGAGAGGCCGACTGCGCCGAGCGATGCGGCACCGGCGGCGAGGGCCAGGCACAGCACGCGGGGCCGTGCCCCTGCTCTGCTCGCCGCCATGGCTGCCCCTTCGAAGTCGTGACCTTCGGGTCTGCCCGCCACCGTACGGAATGCCTGCGCGAACGGCAAGGATTTCTCAGTGCTTTCCCAGGCGAGGGATCACGCCGCGGGCAGGCGCAGCGACTGCTCCTCCTCGAGCTCGACCGCCGGTGGGCCGGCGATCGGGATGCGCGCCCTCCGGGGCGCGCCGCCCGCGGCGGCCTCGACGAGCAGGCTGCCCGCGGCGATGCGCCCGTCGCCGTCGGCGAGGCCCTGCCACTCGGCGCGCACGCTCCGCACGACGGTCGCCGCGTTCGGCCACTCGCCGACGACGAGCAGCGTCGAGGAGGCCTGCCGCAGCCGCGCCGCGAGCCGAGCGGCCTCGGTGGGCGTCACGCGCGCGGGCGAGGCGGCGAGCACGACCGGCATCGCCTCGGCGAGGCTCGCGACCGCGTCGAGCCACGCGCGCCCCGGCTGCGGCACGAGCGCGATGCGGTCGATCGGCACGCCGAGATCGCGGGCCGCCTCGATGCCGAGGTCTGGCATGCCGACGATCGCGCCCCACGCGCCGGCGGGCAGCGCCGCGCCGAGGCACGCGAGCGCGAGGCTGCGCGACTGGATGCTGTGGGCGGCACCGGGGCGGAGGGTGCGGACGACCTCGTCGAGCCCGGCGGGCGCCGACTCGTCGACCGTCGGCGCGGCCGCGGGCACGGCCTGCTGCATGCCGCGCAGCCGCTCGCGGAGCGCTTCGATCGTCGCGGTGCGCTCCTCGCCCGAGCGGCGCTCGAGCCTCGTGGACGCCATCCTCATCCTCCCATTCTCGAACGTGTGTTCGAACCGGTCAACCGCCTCCGGCGTGTCGGCGACCGCGCGCCGTGCCAAGATCGATCCGAGTCCGCTGAGCCCTGCGATCGCGACGAGGAGGTTGGATGGCGACCGACGCTCCCCGCCCCGACGACGCATCCGAGACCCTCGCACCGACCGCCGACACCGGCCGCCCGAGCGGCGCCCACGTGCTGTGCGTCACGACGAACCCCGCGATCGACATCACCTACACGATCGACGACCTGCGGCCCGGCTCGAGCCACCGCGTGCCGACCGGCCTCGCCCGCGCGGGCGGCAAGGGCGTCAACGTCGCGCGCGTGCTGCACCAGCAGCACGGCCGCGCGATCGTCGTCGCCCCGGTCGGCGGCCCCGTGCAGTCGCTGTTCGTGCACGACCTCGACCGCTCCGGGATCCCGCACCGGCTCGTCGAGGTCGCGGCGCCCACGCGCCGCACGACCGCGATCGTCACGCCCGCCGGCACCACGAACCTCAACGAGACGGGCGAGCCGATCGACCACCGCGACTGGGCGCGCATGCTCGAGATCGTGCGCGCGGAGGCGCCCGCCGCGCGCGTCGTCGTCTCGTCGGGCTCGCTCCCGCCGCTGACGCCAGACCGCTTCTGCGCCTCCGTCGTCGACATCGCGCTCGCCGCCGGCCGCCCCGTGATCGTCGACGTCGGCGGCGAGCAGCTGCGGCACGCGATGGCCTCGGGCGCGACAGCCGTCAAGCCCAACCGGCACGAGCTCTTCGACGCGATGGGCGGCACCGACCCGCTCGACGCGGCCCGCCGCCTCGCGGCGCTCGGCACCGGCACCGTCTTCGCGTCGCTCGACATCGAGGGGATGCTCGCGGTGCTCCCCGACGGCCGCGCGTGGCACGCCGTGCTCGACCGCGTGCTCGACGGCAACCCGACCGGCGCGGGCGACGCCGCGGTCGCGGCGCTCGCCGAGGCGCTCGGCGAGGGCGCGACGCTCGAGGAGCAGCTCGCCCGCGCGACCGCGTGGTCGGCGGCCGCGGTGCTCGACGCCCAGGCCGGCTCGATCGCCGATCCCGCCGAGCTCGCCGAACGCATCCGCATCACGCCCATCGGCTGAGCGCGTCCAGCCGGCTCCGAGCGTTCATCCAACGCCCATTCGGCCCCCGGCATCGCGCTGGTACGGTGTGCCCATGACGACACTGCGCCTCGAAGAGCTCAACGCCGCCAACATCGTCGCTGCCAACGGCATGACGCTCAAGCGCGGCCAGGAGGCCTTCCTCGCCGCGAACGCGCGGCTCGAGGAGTTCGTCAACACCCAGAGCGCGTGGCAGCGCGTCGTCTTCGACGGCGACGAGCCCGTCGCGTTCGTGATGGCGAACTTCGACCCCGAGGTCGACCGCGAGGAGTACCGCTCGAGCATCCTGCGCATGTACGTCGCGGGCGACGCGCAGCGCCGCGGCGTCGGCAGCTACACCGTCGAGCAGGTCGCCGAGGAGGCCAAGCGGCTCGGCTTCGAGCACCTCTTCGCGGTGTGGGAGGAGGGCGACCTCGGCCCCGGCAAGTTCTTCCAGGCGGTCGGCTTCGAGGTCATCGGCGAGAACGAGTACGGCGAGGCCATCGGCCGCAAGACGCTCTAGCCCCGCGAGCACCGCGTGCGACGCCTGGCCGCCCTCGTCGCGACCGCGGCCGTGCTCGCGGTCGCGGGCTGCGCATCCGCCCCGCCCGAGCGCCGCGACGCGGGCGTCGCGATGTTCCAGTGGACGTGGGACGCGATCGCCGCCGAGTGCCCCGCGCTCGGCGACGCGGGCGTCGCGTGGGTGCTGACCTCGCCGCCGCAGGAGCACGTCGACGGCGCGACGGCCGCTCTGCCCGACGCGGACGGCACCGCCGGCCCTGCCGGCCCGGATGGCACCGAGTGGTGGTGGAGCTACCAGCCCGTCTCGTACGCCGTCGAGTCGCGGCTCGGCACGCGCGACGAGTTCGCCGCGATGACC
Source organism: Agrococcus sp. TF02-05 (assembly GCF_017565345.1). NCBI lineage: Bacteria > Bacillati > Actinomycetota > Actinomycetes > Micrococcales > Microbacteriaceae > Agrococcus > Agrococcus sp. TF02-05. Next base: position 345,976 of record NZ_JAGEKO010000004.1, read on the forward strand.
GCCGCGTGCGGTGAGGCGGGCGTCGACGTCTACGCGGATGCGGTGATCAACCACATGGCGGGCGTCGAGTCGGGCTCGGGCTGGGCGGGCACCGCGTTCGAGCACTACGAGTACCCGGGCCTCTACGGCCGCGCCGACTTCCACGACTGCAACCGCACGCCCGATGACGACATCGACGCCTACCGCGAGCCCTTCGTCATCCAGCACTGCGAGCTCGAGAACCTCGCCGACCTCGCGACCGAGTCGGAATCGGTGCGGGCGACGATCGTCGGCTACCTCGAGGACCTGCTCTCGCTCGGGGTGACGGGCTTCCGCGTCGACGCCGCCAAGCACATCGACCCCGACGACGTCGCCGCGATCGTCGGCGCGCTGCCCGAGGGCACGCCCGTCATCAGCGAGGTCATCCGCGGCGCGGGCGAGCCGGTGCTGCCCGAGCAGTACACCGGCTTCTCGACCGTGTGGGAGTTCGGCTGGGCCGAGCGCGTCGGCGCCTTCGTGCGCGGCGGGCAGGCGCGCGCGCTCGCCGACCTCTCCCCCGCCGGTTACGGCCTGCTCGAGGAGGGCCAGCGCACCTTCGTCGCGAACCACGACACCGAGCGCAACAGCCAGACGCTCTCCTACCGCGACGGCGGCGCGTTCGCCGCGGCGACCGCCGTCATGCTCGCGAGCGACTACGGCCCGCCGACGCTCTACTCCGGCTACGCGTTCACCGACCGCGACGCGGGTCCGGTGCTCGAGGCCGACGGCTCGGTGGCGGATGCGTCGTGCGCGGCGGATGCGCGGCCAGACCCCGAGGGCGGCTGGCAGGACGGCGACTGGGTGTGCCAGCACCGCTGGCCCGGCACGCTCGAGCTCGTCTCGTGGCGCTCGCGCGTCGTCGACGCACCGGTGACCGAGCAGTCGTCGATCGACTCGGTCTTCGTCTCGCTCCGCGGCGAGACGGCCGCGTTCGCGGTGCAGCTCGACGACTCGCCGGCCTCGGTCGAGGTGCCCGTCGGCCTGCCCGACGGCGACTACTGCGACGTCGTCGTGCCCGATTGCGCATCCGTCGTCGAGGTCGCTGGCGGCGTCGCCGCGCTCGAGCTCGACCCGTGGCAAGCGGTCGCGCTCGACCGCTCCGCCCGCCCGTAGCCAGCCGACCCTCTCAGCGGGTGGGCTACCGCCTGTCGGGTGGCGGCATACCGCCACCCCGGCGGCGGATCCGCACCCGCTGCAGAGCGCCGCCGGGGAGGCGGCTAGACGAGCGACTCCCGCCACGCCCGGTGCAGCGACGCGAACTTCCCGCCCTGCTCGATGAGCTCGGCGGGCGAGCCGTCCTCGATGATCTGGCCGTGCTCCATCACGAGCACCCGGTCGGCGATCGCGACGGTCGAGAGCCGGTGGGCGATGATGATCGCCGTGCGGTCGGCGAGCAGGGTCGTGAGGCCCTCCTGCACGAGCCGCTCCGAGGGGATGTCGAGCGACGCGGTCGCCTCGTCGAGGATGAGCACGCGCGGGTCGGCGAGGAACGCGCGCGCGAACGAGAGCAGCTGCCGCTGGCCCGCGCTCACGCGGCCGCCGCGCTTGTTGACGTCGGTCGCGTAGCCGTCGGGCAGCGCCTCGATGAAGCCGTGGGCGCCGACCGCGCGCGCGGCCGCCTCGATCTCCTCGTCGCTCGCGCCGGGCTTGCCGAGCGCGATGTTGTCGGCGACGGTGCCCGAGAAGAGGTACGCCTCCTGCGTCACCATCACGACCGCGCGCCGCAGGTCGTCGTTCGCGAGCTCGCGCAGGTCGACGCCGTCGAGCTTCACCGCGCCCTCGGTCGGGTCGTAGAAGCGCGAGACGAGCTTCGCGAGCGTCGACTTGCCCGCCCCGGTCGTGCCGACGAGCGCGATCGTCTGGCCCGAGGGGATGTGCAGGTCGAAGTCGGGCAGCACGACCTTGCCGTTGCCGTACGCGAAGCGCACCGCGTCGAAGTCGATCTGCCCGCGCGAGGCCGGCAGCGCCTTCGGCTGCACCGGCTCCTTCACCGTCGGCTCCTCCTCGAGCACGCCCGAGATCTTCTCGAGCGCCGCCGAGGCCGACTGGTAGCCGTTGAAGAACATGCCGATGCCCTGGATGGGCTGGAAGAAGTTGCGCGCGTAGAGGGCGACGCCGAGCAGCGCCCCGATCTGCATCGAGCCCTCGACGACCCGGAGGCCGCCGACGATCACGAGCGTCGCGATCGTGACCGCGCCGATCATCATGATCCCCGGCTCGTAGATGCCGAAGATGTTGATCGTGCGGTAGTTCGCGTCGCGGTAGTCGTCGACGCGCTCGTCGAACTCGCGCTGGTTCGCGGCCTCCTTGCGGAACGCCTTCACGGCGCGGATGCCCGTCATGGTCTCGACGAAGTGCACGATCATGCGCGCGCTCGTCGTGCGGGTCTCGCGGAAGAGCACCGTCGAGCGCACCTGGAACCAGCGGGTGAGGATGATCGCGGGGATGAGCGCGATGCCGATGATCGCGCCCGAGAGCGGGTCGAGCAGCGTCATGGCGCCCGCGGTGAAGCCCATGATGAGCACGCCGCGCACCAGCTCGTTGAGCCCCTGGTCGAGCAGGTCGCGGATCGACTCGAGGTCGCTCGTCTGCCGCGCGATGATGCGGCCCGACGTGTAGGACTCGTGGAACTCGAGGCTCAGCCGCTGCGCGTGCGCGAACAGCCGCCGGCGCAGCTCGTAGAGCACCGTCTGGCTGATGCGCGCGATGCCGACGGTGTAGAGGTACATCAGCACGCCCGCGGCGATCGCCGCGACGATGTAGACGAGCGTCGCGACCCACAGCGGCATCCAGTCGCCCTGCTCCATGATCGCCGGCAGGCCGACGTCGATGCCGTAGGCGATGAGCAGCGGCCCGGCGATGTTCGCGGCGGCCGCGATGACGACGAACAGCAGCGTCACGACGACGCGGCCGACGTGCGGCTTCAGCAGCGAGCCGAGCAGGCGCCGCGAGCGCGCGCGGATGGCCTTCGACTCGGCCTTGGTGTAGTCGGTGCGGTCCTCGCCCTGCACGCCCTGGACGGTCATCGGGACACCTCCTCGGACTCGGCGTCGAGCTCGTCGAGGTCGATGACCTCCATCGAGCCGGTGACGGCGGCGATCGACTGGCGGTCGCGCTCGGCCTCCTCGAGGCTCGAGATCACGTAGCGGTAGTGCTCGCTGCGCGCGAGCAGCTCGGAGTGGGTGCCGACGTCGACGATCCGGCCGTCGCGCATGAGCGCGACGCGGTCGGCGAGCTGCACCGTGCTCGGGCGGTGGGCGACGATGAGCGCGGTCGTGCGCTCGAGCACGTGCCGCAGCGCATCCTCGACCTGCGCCTCCGTCTCGACGTCGAGCGCCGAGAGCGGGTCGTCGAGCACGAGCACCGCGGGGTCGGCGGCGACCGCGCGCGCGAGCGCGAGGCGCTGCCGCTGGCCGCCGGAGAGGGAGAGGCCCTCCTCGCCGATCTCGGTGTCGAGCCCGTCCGGCAGGTTGCGCGCGAAGCCGGCCTGGGCGATCGCGAGCGCGCGGTCGAGGGCCTCCTCCGACGCATCCGGCGCGCCCATGAGCACGTTGTCGCGCACCGACGCCGAGAAGAGCGTCGCGTCCTCGAACGCCATCGCGATGTGCGTGCGGAGCTCCTCGAGGGTCAGGTCGCGCACGTCGACGCCGTCGAGCAGCACCCGGCCGCCCGTGACGTCGTAGAGGCGGGTCGGCAGCGCCGTGAGCGTCGTCTTGCCCGAGCCGGTGACGCCGATGAGCGCCATCGTCTCGCCCGGCTCGATCACGAGGTCGGCGCCGTCGACGAGGTCGCGCTCGTGCGGCTGCGCGTCCTGGTAGCGGAAGTGCACGTCCTCGAACACGAGCCGGCCCTTCGGCTCGCGGATCGTCTTCGGCTCGGCCGGGTCGACGATCGTGTTCTCGCTGTCGAGGATCTCGTGGAAGCGGCGGGATGCGTTCGACGCGTCGATGAGGAACGCGAACAGGAAGCCGATCGACTCGATGGGCCAGTTGAGCACCATCGCGACGGCGAAGAACGCGAAGAGCGTGCCGACCGTGATCTGGCCGCTCGCCGCGAGCCAGACGCCGAGGAAGAGGCAGACCGCGTACGAGACGTACGGCACGATCGTCAGCCACATCCACAGGTTGCCGTCCATGCGGGCCTTGTCGATCTCGGTCTCGCGCAGCCGCTTCGCCTGGTCGGTGAAGCCCTCGAGCGCGTGGCGGCCGCGGCCGAAGGCCTTGAGCACGCGGATGCCGTGGATCGACTGCTCGACGGTCGTCGCGAGGTCGCCCGCCTGGTCCTGCGCCGAGCGCGAGATGGAGAAGTAGCGGCGCTCGAAGCGCAGCGCGACGAGCACGATGGGCGCCGAGAGCACGACGAAGACGCCGGCGAGCAGCGGGCTCCAGTAGAAGAGCACGCCGATGCCGACCACGAGCGTGATCGAGTTGACGACGAGCAGCGGCGCGCCGAAGGCGGTGAAGCGGCGGATCATGCCGAGGTCCTGCACGGCGCGGCTGAGCAGCTGGCCCGATTGCCAGCGGTCGTGGAACGCGACCGGCAGCGCCTGCAGCTTCGCGTAGAGCGTGCGGCGCATCGATGCCTCGACCTTGGTCGAGGGCAGCGTCACGAGCAGTCGGCGCATGTAGACGAAGAACGCCTCGCCGAGGCCGAGCGCGAGGATCGCGAGGCCGACCGGCCAGACCGCGGCGGCGTCGGCGGCGGCGAGCGGGCCGTCGACGAGCGCGCGCATCGCGATCGGGGTCGCGAGGCTCAGCAGCGCCGAGAGCAGCGCGGCGAACGTGCCCCACAGCAAGCGGGGCAGCACGGGCCGGAGGAACGGCACGAGCCGCGAGAGCGCTCGCAGGTGGCCGACGGGCTTGGTCTCGGTCTGGTCCGGAGACGTCGAGGACATGAGGGGATCCTTCGCGGTCGCAGGCTGGGTGGGCCTGCGATGGTGGGGCGCGACGATGGTCGCTGGGGTCGAGCGGCGTCAGCGGTCGTGACGCGAGGGCGAGCGTGGCTCGCGGCGGGCGATGCCCCGTCTGCTCCTAGGCGGCGACGCGCGCGGGGCGGACGCGGAGGGCCGGGGCGGCAGCGATCGCGGTGGTCGTCGTGCTCATGGCATCCTCCTGGCGTCGGCAGCACCCGGTCGGTGCAGACAGCCTTCGATCCTAAGCAGACTCACAGCGGCGTGTCTACCGCTGATCGGCGTTTCCCGATGACGTCGCGTCGCACGCACCGGGACCGAGCGCGTCGAGCAGCGCGTCCGCGTCGGCGGGCGCCCGGAGCAGCAGCACGGGCGGCTTCGTCGCGTCGGCGTGCCAGGCCCGCATCCGCGCGCGCTTCGAGCGCCAGGAGCGGAAGTGCCAGACGAGGATCGAGTCGCGGGAGAGCACGGCGCGGACGGTCTCGACGTTGCCGTTGCACACGATCTCGCGCGTCCGCACGCGCCGGAGCGTGCGTCGCAGCAGCCGCGAGAGCGACACGAGCCGCGGGTAGTCGAGCCCGACGATCACGTCGACGCGCTCGAGCGCCGCGCCGTTGTGGATGCCGTAGACGGTGTCGGCGACGTACGCCTCGCGCTCGAGCACCGGGAGCACGCGAGCGTCGAGCTCCGCGCGCGGCGGCTGCACCCAGCCGGGATCCCAGCAGAGGTCGTCCATGAGCACGACCGGCAGGCCGAGCCGCTCCGCGAGCGCGGTCGCGAGCGTCGACTTGCCCGAGCCGGTCGCACCGAAGCACAGCACGCGGCGAGCGCGACGCACGTCGTCGATCGTGCCGGCGCTCATGCGGGCGAGGCTACCGGCACGCGCCGAGCGGTGCGGATGCGCCCGAGTGGGGCGGGCGTGCCGGCCCCGGTCGGGCACGACCGCCCCCGTCGGCGAGGCGGGCGGCGAGGCCGCGCCTTCAATGCGCGAAGTGGCGCTCCCCCGTGAAGTACATCGTGATGCGGGCGGCGGTCGCCGCCGCGATGACCTCCTCGTCGCGCACGGAGCCACCCGGCTGCACCACCGCGCGCACGCCCGCGTCGAGCAGCACCTGGAGGCCGTCCGCGAACGGGAAGAACGCATCCGAGGCCGCGACCGAGCCGGCGGCCCGCTCCCCCGCGCGCGAGACGGCGAGCGCGCACGAGTCGACGCGGTTGACCTGACCCATGCCGACGCCGACGGAGGCGAGCCCCGCGGCGAGCAGGATGGCGTTCGACTTCACCGAGCGCACCGCGCGCCAGGCGAACTCGAGGTCGGCGAGCACGTCGTCGGCCACGTGCGAGCCGGCGACCCGTCGCCACGTGTGCGACGAGAAGCCATCGAACGTGTCGGGCTGCTGCACGAGCACGCCGCCCGAGACGTGCCGCAGCTCGGAGCCCTCGCGCGCGTAGCCCTCCGGCAGCCGCAGCAGCCGGATGCTCTTCTTCGCCGTGAGCAGCTCGAGCGCCTCGGGCTCGAAGTCGGGCGCGACGACGACCTCGGTGAAGATGTCCCTCACCGTCTCGGCCATCGCGCGCGTGACGGTGCGGTTCGCGGCGATGACGCCGCCGAAGGCCGAGACCGGGTCGCACGCGTGCGCGCGCTCGTGCGCGGAGGCGATCGCGTCGGCCGCGCCGGGCGCCGCGATCGCGATGCCGCACGGGTTGGCGTGCTTGATGATCGCGACCGCCGGCTCGACGAAGTCGTACGCCGCCCGCAGCGCCGCATCGGCGTCGACGTAGTTGTTGAACGACATCGGCTTGCCGTGCAGCAGCTCGGCCTGCGTGATGCCGCGGCCGCCGGGCAGCGCGAAGAGCCCCGCCTGCTGGTGGCTGTTCTCGCCGTAGCGCAGGCCCTGCACGAGGCTCGCGGCGCCGACGGCGCGCAGCAGTCCGCTCGCGCTCGACGTGTCGGGGTCGGATGCCTCGGCCGGCTCGGGCGCGCCCGTCGCGGCTGCCGGGGCGGCCAGCACCGCGCTCGCAGCGGGCGCCTCGGCGGCGGAGGCCGCCGCGGGCGCCGCCGCGGCCGGCTCGTCCACCGGCTCGCCCGCGAACCAGCGCGCGACCGCGCGGTCGTAGGCGGCGGTGTGCGCGAACGCGTCGCGCGCGAGCGCGCGGCGCTGCATGAGGTTCAGCCCCGTGCCGGCGGCCTTCGCGATGAGCGGGTAGACGCGCGGGTCGGTGACGATCGCGACGTTCGCGTGGTTCTTCGCCGACGCGCGCACCATCGCCGGCCCGCCGATGTCGATCTGCTCGACGATGTCGGCGTCGGCCGCGCCCGACCGCACGGTCTCGACGAACGGGTAGAGGTTCACGACGACGAGCTCGAACGGCGCGATGCCGAGCTCGGCGAGCTGCGCCTCGTGGTGCTCGAGCCGCAGGTCGGCGAGCAGGCCGGCGTGGATCGCGGGGTGCAGCGTCTTGACGCGGCCGTCGAGCGCCTCGGCGAAGCCGGTGACCGACGCGACCTCCGTCACGGGCAGGCCCGCGCCGGCGAGCAGCTTCGCGGTCGAGCCGGTCGAGACGAGCTCGACGCCCGCCTCCGCGAGCGCCGCGCCGAGCTCGACGATGCCGGTCTTGTCGCTCACCGAGAGCAGCGCGCGCCGGAAGGGCACCGCGTCGCGCTCGCGGTAGAGGCTGGGGTCGTGCTGCGGTCCGCTCACTTGGCTTCCTCCGGTGCGGTGTCGGGCTGGTCGAGCCGGTGCTCGAGGCCGTGGTCGGCGAGGTCGATCGAGCCGTCGGCGATGCCCGCGAGCACCTCGGCGAGCAGCTCGCGCTCGACGAGCTTGATGCGCTCGTGGAGCGTCGCCTCGGTGTCGCCCTCGAGCACGGGCACGCGCTGCTGGGCGAGGATCGGGCCGGTGTCGACGCCGCTGTCGACGATGATGACGCTCGCGCCGGTCTCGGTGACGCCCGCCGCGAGCGCGTCGCGCACGCCGTGCGCGCCGGGGAACTCGGGCAGGAACGCGGGATGCGTGTTGAGCAGCGCCGGCTCGAAGCGCGAGACCGCCTCGGCCGAGAGCAGCCGCATGAAGCCCGAGAGCACCACGAGGTCGGGCTCGAACGCCTCGACGCGCTCGGCGATGCGATCGCTCCAGGCCTCGCGCGGCGGGGCGAACGGCTCGACGAAGGTCGGGATGCCGGCGGCGCGCGCGATCTCGATGCCGCCGCACTCGCGGTCGGCGCCGACGGCGATCACCTCGACAGCGACGCGCCCGGAGCGAGCACGATCGAGCAGGTCGGCGAAGTTGCTGCCGCTCCCGGAGACGAGGACGACGACGCGGAGCACGCCCTCCAGCCTACCGAGGGTGCTCGTCGCCGTCGGCAGTCGGGTCCGGATGCGCTGCGTCGCGCTCGTGCGCCGGCTCGGCGCCGTCGTCGGTCGCCGGGGTGCCGCCCGCGGGCGTCTCGACGGGATCGACGGCTTGCGTCGCCGCCCGGTCCTCCATCGAGACGGCGACGACCGGCGAGGTCTCCTGCGGCTCGGCGGGCGCGGGTGCTTCAGCCACCGGCTCGACCGGTCCCGGCTCGACCGGTCCCGGCTCGACCGGTCCCGGCTCGACCGGTCCCGGCTCGGCCGGCGCGGGCTCGACGGGCGTCGGCGCTGCGACCGCGGGCTCCGCGACCGGCGCGACCGGCCGGGTCTCCTGCGCGTCAGCGTGCGCGTCGCCCGTGGACGCATCCGCCCCGTCGTTGCCCGCGCGGAGGCCGAGCACCTCGCGGATCGTCGAGCCCTCGCCCTCCCGCGCGAGCGAGCCGACGCCGCGGCCGCCCGCGACGAGGCCGATCAGGAGCCCGACGCCCACCTCGAGCGCGCCCCACGCGGCGACGAGCACCGCGTCGGGCCCCGCCTCGGCGAGCCGGCCGGGCCCGATCGAGCCGCTCGAGAGCATCGCGGCGAGGCCGAGCAGCGCGCCGGCCAGCACGCCGCCGCCGACGCCGGCGATCGCGAGCTCCCACCAGTGCACGGGGCGCGCGGCGGTGCCTGCGAGGATCGTCTGCCGCGCGAGCGCGCCGACCACGACCGCCGCGACGACCGGGAGCGCGACGACGGCGAGCATCCACGGCGCCGCCTCGGGGTCGATCGCCGACAGCAGCGGCATCGCGGGGATCGGGCCGAGGTCGGTGCTGAGCGGCGAGACGTGCGAGCCGGTGCCGATCATGAAGCCCGGCCCGACCGCCCACGCCGCGGCCCACACGATCGCGACGGGTGCGAGCACGAGCTGCAGCAGGAAGAGCACGAAGGCGCCGAGGTGCGTGACCTGCAGCGACTCCATCACGAGCAGGCCGTCAGCGAAGCGCGCGAAGAGGCCGATGCCGAGCACGAGGCCGCCGACGCCGAGCACCGCGACCGCGCCGCCCGCGCCGGTGCGGAGGGCGGCGCGGATCGGGCGCATCCAGCGGTCCTCGATCGTGAGCGCGCGCGCAGCCGCGTCGAGCCAGTCGTGGCCGTGCACGCGCACGATGGCGGCGACCATGCCGACGAGGGCGACGAGCGCCGGCAGCGCGAAGGCCTGCGCGAGGTCGGGGGATGCGACGGGGTGCTGGGCGCTCGCGGCCGCGAGCAGGCCGACGGCACCGGTCGCGAGCGCGCCGCTCGCGGTCGCGATGCCCGCGTCGAGCATCGGCAGCTCGGCGAGCCGGCGGCCGCTGCGCCAGTGGAGCCAGAGCGTGAGGAGGCCGATGCCCCACGCGCCGAGCGTCATCGCGAAGGGCCGGCTCGCCGCCTCGATGCCGACCGCGATGACCGCGTCGCGGCCGAGCTCGAGCGAGAGGTCGACGCCGTGGCCGACGAGCCACGCGTCGGCGGCGATGCGCCAGTGCACGAGCGGGTCGCCGGCGAAGCCCTGGTCGACGCCCCAGACCGCGAGCAGCACGAGCGCGCACAGCACGAGGCCCACCGCTGCGATGGCGGCGGACTCGACTGCCTGGCCGATCCCGGCCCACACGCGACGCACGGCTGGCACCCTACCGACGCATCCGGCCCGAGCCCCGCCGCCGCGCGGCGGACGGGCACGCTCGCGGTAGGTTGGATGCGCACGGCGCGGCCCGCGCACGCTCTCGAGGCCGCCGTCACAATCCGAGACCGCGAGGGGTTCGAGCCGCATGGCCAAGATCATCTACACGTACACCGACGAGGCGCCGATGCTCGCGACGCACTCGTTCCTGCCGATCGTCGAGGCCTTCGCCGCGGCCGCCGACGTCGAGGTCGAGCGCCGCGACATCTCGCTCGCCGGCCGCATCGTCGCCGCCTTCGCCGACCGCCTCCCCGCCGAGCAGCAGGAGGCCGACGCGCTCGCCGAGCTCGGCGAGCTCGCGAAGACGCCCGAGGCCAACATCATCAAGCTGCCGAACATCTCGGCGTCGGTGCCGCAGCTCAAGGCCGCGATCGCCGAGCTGCAGTCGAAGGGCTTCGCGCTGCCCGACTACCCCGACGAGGTCGTCACCGACGACGACCGCGACGCGCGGGCGCGCTACGACTCGGTCAAGGGCTCGGCGGTCAACCCCGTGCTGCGCGAGGGCAACTCCGACCGGCGCGCGCCGCGCTCGGTGAAGGAGTACGCGCGCAAGCACCCGCACTCGATGGGCGCGTGGTCGGCCGACTCCAAGACGGCCGTCGCGACGATGGGCGCCGGCGACTTCCGCTCGAACGAGCAGTCGGTCACGATGCCCGCCGCCGACACGCTGCAGATCCGCCTGGTGGGCGCCGACGGCGAGACGACCGTGCTCAAGGACGGCCTCGCGGTGCTCGAGGGAGAGATCGTCGACGCGACGTTCATGTCGGCGAAGGCGCTCGACGCCTTCCTCGCCGAGCAGGTGCGCCGCGCCCGCGACGAGCACATCCTCTTCTCTGCCCACCTCAAGGCGACGATGATGAAGGTCTCCGACCCGATCATCTTCGGCCACGTCGTGCGCGCGTTCCTGCCCGCGGTGTTCGAGCGGTACGGCCAGCAGCTCGCCGAGGCCGGCCTCTCGCCCGAGAACGGCCTCGCCTCGATCCTCTCCGGCCTCTCGGAGCTCGGCGAGGAGACGGCCGCCGAGGTGCGCGCGGCGATCGAGCAGGGCATCGCCGACGGCCCGCGCCTCGCGATGGTCAACTCCGACCGCGGGATCACGAACCTGCACGTGCCCTCGGACGTCATCGTCGACGCATCCATGCCCGCGATGATCCGCCAGTCGGGCCACATGTGGGGCCCGGACGGCGAGGAGGCCGACACGCTCGCGGTCATCCCCGACTCGTCGTACGCCGGCATCTACCAGGTCGTGATCGAGGACTGCCAGCGCAACGGCGCCTTCGACCCGACGACGATGGGCTCGGTGCCGAACGTCGGCCTCATGGCGCAGAAGGCCGAGGAGTACGGCTCGCACGACAAGACGTTCCGCATCGAGCGCGACGGTCGCGTCGAGGTCGTGAACGCGGCCGGCGAGGTGCTGCTCTCGCACGACGTCGAGGCCGGCGACATCTGGCGCGCGTGCCAGACGAAGGACGTGCCGGTGCGCGACTGGGTGAAGCTCGCGGTGACGCGCGCCCGCGCCTCGTCGACGCCCGCGATCTTCTGGCTCGACGCCGAGCGCGCGCACGACGCCGAGCTCATCAAGAAGGTCGAGGCCGAGCTGCCCAAGCACGACACCGAGGGGCTCGACATCCAGATCCTCAGCCCGGTCGAGGCGACGCGCGTCTCGATCGAGCGCATCCGCCGCGGTGAGGACACCATCTCGGTGACCGGCAACGTGCTGCGCGACTACAACACCGACCTCTTCCCCATCCTCGAGCTCGGCACGAGCGCGAAGATGCTCTCCGTCGTGCCGCTGCTCAACGGCGGCGGCCTGTTCGAGACCGGTGCCGGCGGCTCGGCGCCGAAGCACGTGCAGCAGCTCGTCGAGGAGAACCACCTGCGCTGGGACTCGCTCGGCGAGTTCATGGCGCTCGCGGAGTCGTTCCGCCACCTGTCGGAGTCGACCGGCAACGCCCGCGCGGGCGTGCTCGCCGAGACGCTCGACGCGGCGACCGGCACGTTCCTCAACGAGAACAAGTCGCCCTCGCGCAAGGTCGGCGAGATCGACAACCGCGGCAGCCACTTCTGGCTCGCGCGCTACTGGGCCGAGGAGCTCGCCGCCCAGGGCGACGACGCGCAGCTCGCGGAGGTGTTCGCGCCCGTCGCGCAGCAGCTCGTCGAGCAGACCGACGCGATCGAGCGCGAGCTGCTCGAGGCGCAGGGCTCGCCCGTCGACCTCGGCGGCTACTACCGCGTCGACACCGACCTCGCCGACGCCGCGATGCGGCCGAGCGCGACGCTCAACGGGATCCTCGCGCACCTGCGCTGACGCGAGACCGACGGGGGCGGATGCGCCCGAGCGGGCCGGGCACGCCGGCCCCGCTCGGGCGCATCCGCCCCTCTCGCTCGTGCCCGTCCGGGCGCGCCCTCAGGTCAGGTCGTCGTGCACGCCCGTCACCCAGTCGATGTGGCGCTGGGCGCTGCGGGCGATCGCCTCGGGCCCGTCCTCGACGACCTGCCCGGGGATGTTGCCGTAGACGCGGCGGAACCGCAGCCCGGCTGCCTGCTCCGCGAGCCGGCGCACGACGCCCGCGGAGAGCGGGATGTTGTTCGGGTACGAGCGCATGAACGCGACGCTGCGCCGGTCGGGCTTCGGCTGCATCGTGTCGCCCGCGAGCAGCGAGCCCTCGCCGCCGCTCCCCCGCGCCCACTCGATGACGGCGGCGCCGGGGAAGTGGCCGCCGAAGCGGATGAGCCGCACGCCCGGCAGGATCTCGACCTCCGCGTCCCACAGGTCGATGCGCTCGTGGCGGCGGGCGATCCAGGATGCGTCGCGCTCGTTCACGAGCACGCGCGCGTCGAGCGCGTCCGCCCACGCGCACTGCACGCCGAACATGTGCGGGTGGGAGGCGGCGACGAACGCGAGCCCGCCGAGCTCGCGCACCTGCTCGACGGCGTCGTCGGTGATCGTGCCGAGCGGATCCCACAGCACGTTGCCCGCGTCGGTCTGCACGAGGATCGAGCGCTGGCCGATGCCGACGGCGGGATCCGACGTGAGCGCCCACGCGCCGGGCTCGAGCTCGACGACGTCGATGTGCATGCCGTCGGCCAGCTGCTCCTCGACACTCGTCCAGATCTGCCCGTGCAGCGGCACCCACTGCCGCTCGTCGGCGCAGATGCGGCAGGTCTCGGGCAGCGGCTCGGCGGTCTCGACGCCGCACGTCGCGCAGAGGATCGTCATGCTGACACTCTGCACCGCATCCGCGCTCGGCGCGAGCGCGGGCCGTCGCGCGCGGGGCGCGCGGCGTCGTCAGTCGACGTCGGGCTTCGCCGCCTGGTCGTCGGCCGCCTCGTCCTCCTCCGGCTCGAACGTCGACTCCTCGTCGGTCGTCGTCGCGCCGAGGCCGTCGGGGTTCGCGGGGATCGTGCCGTCGTCGCCGAGCCCGCCGGGCTTCTTGGTGCCCTCGTCGTCGTGCTCGCTGCTCGCGTCGTGATGCATGGCTGCCTCCTCGAGTCGTGCAGCCACCCTAGACGGCGTGCCCGAGCGGTGCCCGAGAACGCGGGAGCGCCCCGGCCGCAGCCGGGGCGCTCCGTGAGCGCTCACGTCAGAGCGACTCGATGACCTCGCGCATGAGGCGAGCGGTCTCGGAGGGCGTCTTGCCGACCTTGACGCCGGCCGCCTCGAGCGCGACCTGCTTCGCCTCGGCCGTGCCCGACGAGCCCGAGACGATCGCGCCGGCGTGGCCCATCGTCTTGCCCTCGGGAGCCGTGAAGCCGGCGACGTAGCCGACGACGGGCTTCGTCACGTTGGCCTTGATGAAGTCGGCCGCGCGCTCCTCTGCGTCGCCGCCGATCTCGCCGATCATGACGATCGCCTTCGTCTCGGGGTCGGCCTCGAAGGCCTCGAGCGCGTCGATGTGCGTCGTCCCGATGATCGGGTCGCCGCCGATGCCGATGGCGGTCGAGAAGCCGATGTCACGCAGCTCGAACATCATCTGGTAGGTCAGCGTGCCCGACTTCGAGACGAGGCCGATCGGGCCCTTGCCGGTGATGTTCGCGGGCGTGATGCCGACGAGCGACTCCTCGGGCGTGATGATGCCGGGGCAGTTCGGGCCGATGATGCGCGTCGTGCCCTTGGCCTTCGCGTGCGCCCAGAACTCGGCCGAGTCCTGCACGGGGATGCCCTCGGTGATGACGACGAGCAGGCCGATGCCCGCGTCGACGGCCTCGATGACGGCGTCCTTCGCGAAGGCCGGCGGCACGAAGACGATCGACGTGTCGGCGCCCGTCTCGGCCATCGCCTCGGCGACGGAGCCGAAGACCGGCAGCTCGACGGCGGAGCCGTCCTGCGCCGTGTGCGAGACGGTCGTGCCGGCCTTGCGCGCGTTGACGCCGCCGACGACCTGGGTGCCGGCCGCGAGCATGCGGGCGGTGTGCTTCGAGCCCTCGCCGCCGGTGATGCCCTGGACGATGACCTTGCTGTCCTTGTTGAGGTAGATCGACATCTCTTCTGTATCTCCTAGGCCGCAGCCAGCTCGGCGGCCTTGTCGGCGGCCTCGTCCATCGTCTCGACCACGGTCACGAGCGGGTGGTTGGCGTCGGCGAGGATCCGCCGACCCTCCTCGACGTTGTTGCCGTCGAGCCGCACGACGAGCGGCTTCGAGGCCTCGTCGCCGAGGATCTCGAGCGCCTTGACGATGCCGTTCGCGACCTCGTCGCACGCGGTGATGCCGCCGAAGACGTTGACGAAGACGCTCTTGACGTCCTCGTCGTTCAGGATGACGTCGAGGCCGGCGGCCATGACCTGCGCGGAGGCGCCGCCGCCGATGTCGAGGAAGTTGGCGGGCTTGACGCCGCCGTGGCGCTCGCCCGCGTAGGCGACGACGTCGAGCGTCGACATGACGAGGCCCGCGCCGTTGCCGATGATGCCGACCTGGCCGTCGAGCTTGACGTAGTTGAGGTCGGCCGCCTTGGCCTTCGCCTCGAGCGGGTTCGTCGCGGCCTTGTCCTCGAGCTGCGCGTGTGCCTCGTGCCGGAACTCCGCGTTCTCGTCGAGCGTGATCTTGCCGTCGAGCGCGATGACGTCGCCGCCCTCGGTGAGCACGAGCGGGTTGACCTCGACGAGCGTCGCGTCCTCGCCGGTGAAGACGCCGTAGAGCTTCACGATGACGGGCGCGACCTTCGCGACGAGCTCCTCGGGGAAGCTCGCGGCGCGCACGATCTCCTCGGCCTTCGCCTGGTCGATGCCGGTCGACGGGTCGACCTCGACCTTGGCGAGCGCCTCGGGGCGCTCCTCGGCGAGCTGCTCGATCTCCATGCCGCCCTCGTACGAGCACATCGCGAGGTACGAGCGGTTGGCGCGGTCGAGCAGCACCGAGAAGTAGTACTCCTCCTTGATGGCGGCGCCCTCGGCGACCATCACGCGGTGCACGGTGTGCCCCTTGATGTCGAGGCCCAGGATCGCCTCCGCGGCGGCCTTCGCCTCCTCGGGGCTCTTCGCGAGCTTGACGCCGCCGGCCTTGCCGCGACCGCCCGTCTTGACCTGCGCCTTCACGACCACGACCCCGCCGCCGAGCTCCGCGGCAGCCGCCTGCGCCTCGTCGGGAGTGTCGGCCGTGATGCCCCGCAGCACGGGGACCCCGTGCTGCTCGAACAGGTCCCTTGCCTGGTACTCGTACAGATCCACGCGTCATCCAATCGGTGTGCTGGTGGCGAATCGCCGCTGTCAAGCCTAACCCCGCCTCACATGCGCCCCCGTCGCTTTCGGCGTGCCGAAGCCGCTCGCTTCGGCGCGCGGGCACGGTTGGGCCGAGTGCCACCTTGCTTGCGGCGCACTCGACGGCACCGGACGATGGATGCCCGGGAGGACATCCATGGATCCTGCGCTCCAGCGCCGTCCCGACCTGCCGCCGCCGGTCGGATCGATCGCGTCGAAGCTCAACTGGCTGCGCGCCGGCGTGCTCGGCGCGAACGACGGCATCGTCTCGACGGCAGCGCTCATGGTCGGCGTCGCGAGCGCCGGCACGTCGCCCGCCGGCGTGCTGACCGCGGGGGTCGCGGCGCTCGTCGCCGGCGCGTTCTCGATGGGCGTCGGCGAGTACGTCTCCGTCTCGTCGCAGCGCGACAGCGAGCGGGGTGCGATCCGCCGCGAGCAGCAGCACCTCGCCGACAACCCCGAGGGGCAGATCGACCAGCTCGCCCACATGTTCGAGGAGCGCGGCCTCTCGCCCGCGACCGCCCACACGGCCGCGGTCGAGCTGCACGGCAAGGACCCGCTGCGCGCGCACCTCAGCATCGAGTACAACCTCGACCCCGACGACCTCAACAACCCGTGGTCGGCGGCGCTCGCCTCCGCCGTCGCCTTCACGATCGGCTCCTGCATCCCGCTGCTCGCGGCGGTGCTCTCCCCCGGCGCGTGGATGCCGTGGCCGATCGCGATCGCGACCGTCGTCGCCCTGCTCATCACGGGCTTCGTCTCGGCCCGCATCGGCGCCTCGGGCAAGCGCGTCGCGATGTTCCGCGTGCTGATCGGCGGCATCCTCGCGCTCGCCGCGACCTGGGCGATCGGCGCGCTGCTCGGCACGCCGGTGCACTAGCGCCGCGGCGGCCTCAGCGGCGCGGGCTGTAGCGCAGCTCCGGCCGTCCCGTGCCCCCGTAGCGCGGGGCGACTTCCGCGCGGCCGTCGAGCACGAGCCGTTCGAGGTACCGGCGCGCGCTCACGCGCGACATGCCGAGCAGCTCGGCGAGCTCGGCTGCGCTCACCGTCTCCTCCGCGGCGTCGAGCGCTGCCGCGACGCGCTCGAGCGTGAGCTGCGAGCCGGGCGGCGGCGCGGGGCGCTGCCGGTCGGCCGGCTGCAGCATCGCGTCGACGGCCCGCTGGTCGAGCACCGCGGGCCCGAACGCCTCGGCCCGCTCGATCTCGGCCCGGATCGCCTCGAGCCGCTCGCGCATGGCCTCGAGGCCGAACGGCTTCACGAGGTAGTGGCGCACGCCGAAGGCGCGCGCGGCGCGCACCGTCTCGAGGTCCCGCGCGGCCGTGACTGCCACGACCTCGCCGGCGAAGCCGCGCGCCCGCGCGACGCGCAGCACCTCGATCCCGGACGCATCCGGCAGGTGCACGTCGAGCAGCACGAGGTCGGGGCGGATGGCCTCGATCGCCTCGAGGGCGTCCCGACCCGTGCCTGCCTGGCCCGCGACCAGGAACGCGCCGTGCCGCTCGATGAACCCGCGCGTGACCATCGCGACCGCACGATCGTCCTCGACGATCAGTGCTCGCAGCGTCCTCACGCCGGCACCTCGCGGCGCGCGACCGGGAGCGTCGCGGTGAAGCGCGCACCGCCGAGCGGCGATGCCTCGACCGCCGCGCTGCCGCCGAGCCTCTCGACGACGCGGCGGACGAGCGTGAGCCCATAGCCGCGAGCGAGGCCGGCGGCGCGCGGCTTCGTCGACTCCTCGAGGTCGAAGATCGCGGCGCGCCGGCCCTCGGGCACCCCGGGCCCGTCGTCGTCGACGACGATCGTCACGACGCGGCCGGCCTCGGCGTCGACGTCGTCGATCGCGACCTCGACGCGGCCGCCGGCAGCCGCCTCGATCGCGTTGTCGAGCAGGTTGCCGAGCACCGTGACCCAGTCGCTCGCGTCGCCCGCGGGGGCGGCGGGGCGCAGCCTCGACCCGTCGCGCACGACGAGCTCGACCCCGTGCTCGCGCGCCTGCGCCCGCTTCGCGAGCAGCAGCGCCGCGACCTCGAGCTCGAGGATGCCGCTCGCGGGCTCGAGCGCCGCGAGCGCGCCGCCCGCGCCCGCGCGCTCGATGACCTGCATCGCCGCCTCGGCCTCGCCGAGCTCGAGCAGGCCGCCGAGGGTGTGCAGGGTGTTGGCGAACTCGTGCTGCTGCGCACGCAGCGTCTCGGTCATGCCCTGCGCGCCGGCGAGATCGCGCAGCGCCGCGTCGAGCTCGGTGCGGTCGCGCAGGATGAGCACGGTGCCCACGGTGCGGCCGTCGACGACCACCGGGTCGGCACGGGCCACGAGCATCCGCTCGCCCGCGAGCACGAGCTGCTGCTCGCCCGCGTCGGCCAGCAGCAGCTCGAGCTGCGCATCGAGCACCTCGGCGATCGCGACGCCCGCGAGGTCGTCGCCCTCGCGGCCGAGCAGGCGGAGCGCCGAGTCGTTGCACAGCGTGATCGTCGCCGAGTCGTCGAGCACCACGAGCCCCTCGCCGATCCCGTGGAGCGTCGCATTGCGGGTCTCGAGCATCGACTTGATCTCGTCGGGCTCGACGCCGTAGATGCGCTTGCGCACCTGCGCCGCCGCCCAGCCCGCGAGCAGCACGCCGACGATCGCCGCGACGGCGAGGCACAGGCCGAGGATCCAGACGGTGCTGAGCCACTCGGCGTGCAGCTCCGACTCGAGGATGCCCACCGAGACCTGGCCGATGATCTCCCCGTCGGGGCCGAACACGGGCACCTTCGCCCGCCACGAGGTGCCGAGCGTGCCGGTCTCGGTCGTGGTGACGAGCTCGCCGCTCCTGGCGGCGTCGGGCGGCGTCGAGACCACCTCGCCGATCCGCTCGGGATTGGGGTGCGAGTAGCGGATGCCCTCGACGTTCGAGACCACGACGTAGGTGACATCGGATGCCTCCCGCACCGTCTCGGCGATCGGCTGGATGACGGCGGCGGGGTCCGGATCGTCGAACGCCTCGGTCACCGACGGCAGCTGCGCGACGGAGTAGGCGACCCCGATCATGCGATCGAGGTAGGCATCGCGGAGCGAGCGCTCCTGCAGCCACGCGGCGGCGACGCCCGAGCCGAGGATGACGACGAGCATGATCGCGCTCTGCAGCAGCACGATCTGCGTGCGCAGCTTCATCGCTCTCCTCACGGCCCCATGGTAGGCGCGATGCCGCGCGGCAGATCGTGACCGAAACGACCGAAACGCACACATCGACCACAACGCGACGCAGCGCATCCGGTCCGGTTAGCGTCCTGGCAGATCGTGACCCGGCATGGCGCCGGGCGCTCAAGGAGGAGACGGTCCATGCACCCCAGCACCGCGCGCAGCACGCGCTTCTCGACCATCGTCCGAGTCGGCATCGCCGGGACTGCGATGCTCGCCCTCGCGGCCTGCTCGTCGGGCGGCGGTGCCCCCGCGGGCAGCGCGCCCGCCGGCGACGGCGAGGCCGCGGCCATCACCGCCGTGAACGTCATCGCCCCCGCCGACCCCGGCGGCGGCTGGGACCAGACCGCCCGCGCGATCTCGCAGGTGCTCACCGACACCGACCTCGTCGGCTCGGCCCCGGTCGAGAACATCGGCGGCGCCGGCGGCACGGTCGGCCTCGCGAGCCTCGCGACCGAGACCGACCCGAACACGCTCATGATCACGGGCTCGGTCATGGTCGGCGCGGTCGAGACGAACGCCTCCGACACGCGCATCGAGGACACGACGCCGATCGCGAAGCTCACCGAGGAGCCGCTCGTCATCGTCGTGCCGGCCGACTCGCCCTACGAGTCGCTGCAGGACCTCGTCGACGCGGTGGTCGAGGAGGGCCAGGGCATCGCCGTCACGGGCGGCTCGGCAGGCGGCATCGACCACATCCTCGCGGGCCTGCTGCTCACCGAGGGCGGCGTCGACGCGGCCGACGTGCCCTCGACGCTCAACTACATCGCCAACTCCGGCGGCGGCGAGGCGCTCACGATGCTGCTCGGCGGCACCGTGCAGGCCGGCATCTCGGGCGTCGGCGAGTTCTCGGAGTCGGTGCTCTCGGGCGACCTGCGCGCGCTCGCCGTCTCGAGCGCCGAGCCCGCCGAGGCGCTGCCCGACGTGCCGACCATCCAGGACGAGGGCATCGACGTGACGGTGACCAACTGGCGCGGGGTCATCGCGCCCGGCGACATCACCGACGACGAGCGCACCGCGCTCATCGACCTCGTCACGCAGCTGCACGAGCAGGACGCGTGGACCGAGATCCTCTCGACCAACGGGTGGACGGATGCGTTCATCGCCGGTGACGAGTTCGACGCGTTCCTCGCCGACGACATCACGCAGACGCAGGAGACCCTCCGCACGATCGGGCTCATCGAATGAGCACGGCGACGTCCGCCGGCGCGACCTCCTCGGGCGCGTCGGCGGCGTCGCGCTCCGCCCGGATCGAGGCGATGGCGTTCGTCGGACTCATCGCGCTCCTCTCGATCGCCGTGCTGATCGCGACCACGACCATCCGCGAGCCCCCGGGCTCGACCAACACCCTCGGCGCTCGCGTCGTCCCCTACGCCGTCGGCGGGCTCATGCTCGTCAGCGCGATCGCCGTGCTCGTCGGCCAGCTGCGGGGCCGCTTCGGCCACGCGGAGGAGGGCGAGGACATCGATCTCGAGCACGGCACCTCGTGGGGCTCGACGGGCGTCGTGGTGCTGAGCTTCCTCTCGCTCATGGTCACGATCCCCCACCTCGGGTGGCCGCTCGGCGTGACCATCCTCTTCACCGGCGCCTCGCTCGCCCTCGGTGCGAAGCGCTGGTGGGTCGCCGCGCTCATCGGGCTCGCGCTCGGCGTCGTCACGCAAGTCGTGTTCGGCACGCTGCTCGGGCTCTCTTTGCCGGCGACCGGCACCCTCACCTCCTGGGTCGGCCTCTGATGGACACCTGGACCCTGCTGCTCGAGGGCTTCGCGACCGCGCTGCAGCCGATCTACCTGCTGTGGGCGCTCCTGGGCGTGCTGCTCGGCACGGCCGTCGGCGTGCTGCCGGGCATCGGCCCGGCGATGACGGTCGCGCTGCTGCTGCCGATCACGTACTCGCTCGAGCCCACCGCGGCGTTCATCGTCTTCGCCGGCATCTACTACGGCGGCATGTACGGCGGATCGACGACCTCGATCCTGCTCAACACGCCCGGTGAGTCGGCCTCGATCGTCACGGCGCTCGAGGGCAACCGCATGGCGCGCGCCGGCCGCGGCGCGGCGGCGCTCGCGACCGCGGCGATCGGCTCGTTCATCGCCGGCACCATCGCGACGGTGCTGCTGACGCTGCTCGCGCCCGTGGTCGCGCGCTTCGCCGTGAGCCTCGGCCCAGCCGACTACTTCGCGCTCATGGTGATCGCCTTCCTCACGGTCGGCGCGCTGCTCGGCGACAGCGCATGGCGCGGCATGGTGTCGCTCTCGATCGGGCTCTTCATCGGACTCATCGGCGTCGACACGCTCACCGGCCAGGCGCGGTTCACGCTCGGCATCCCGCAGCTCGGCGACGGCATCGACGTCGTGCTCGTGGCGGTCGGCCTCTTCGCGCTCGGCGAGGCGCTCTACGTCGGCTCGCGGCTGCGGAACGGCGAGATCCCGATCATCCCCATCACGCGCGGCTGGCGCACCTGGATGCGCCGCTCCGACTGGGCGCGCTCGTGGAAGCCGTGGCTTCGCGGCGCGGGCATCGGCTTCCCGATCGGCTCGATCCCGGCCGGCGGCGCCGACGTCGCGACCTTCCTCTCCTACGCGACCGAGCGCAGCCTCGCGAAGCCCGAGTACCGCAAGCAGTTCGGCAAGGGCGCGATCGAGGGCGTCGCCGGGCCGGAGTCGGCGAACAACGCCGCCGCCGCGGGCGTGCTCGTGCCGCTGCTGACGCTCGGCATCCCGACGACCGCGACGGCCGCGATCATCCTGAGCGCGTTCCAGAGCTACGGCATCCAGCCGGGACCGCGGCTGTTCGACACCCAGCCGGCGCTCGTGTGGGCGCTCATCGCGAGCCTCTACATCGGCAACACCCTCCTGCTCGTGCTCAACCTGCCGCTCGTCGGTATCTGGGTGAAGCTGCTGCAGATCCCGCGGCCCTACCTGTACGCGGGCATCCTGGTCTTCGCGGGCCTCGGCGCGTACGCGGCGAACTTCACCGTGTTCGACATCGGCGTGCTGCTCGTGCTCGGCGTGCTCGGCTTCTTCATGCGGCGCCTCGGCTTCCCCATCGCGCCGCTCGTCGTGGGCGCGATCCTCGGCCCGATGGCCGAGGAGCAGCTGCGCAAGGCGATGCAGATCGGGCAGGGCGACCCGTCGTACCTCGTGCAGAGCCCGTTCTCGATCGTCGCCTACGTCGCGATGGCGCTCATCATCGTGCTCGCGCTGTGGCTCAAGCGCCGCCGCGCCCGCTTCGAGGCGGCCCTGCCCGCGGCCGACACGACGGCCATCGCGGCGATCGACGAGGAGATCGAGTCGCACGAGCCGCACCCGCAGCCCGACCGCGGCCGGCTCTCGACCACGGCGCTGCCGAGAGTCGACCGGGACCTGGATCGTCCCGAGGACGACCGCCGCGACTGAGGCGCACCAGAAGACGACGGATGCCGTCCCGGACACACCGGGACGGCATCCGTCATCCGTGGGAGGCTGGGCACATGCAGGAGCAGAGCCGCGAGCAGGACCGGGTGCCGCCGGAGCTCGACCCCTACTTCGAGCGCTTCGACGACGACCGGCCGCCGCGCACGATGGCGCGCCGCTTCCGGCCGATCATCGTCGGCGGCGCGGCGCTCACGCTCGTCGCGATGGTGCTGCTCGTAACGCAGTCGCTGTAGCTCGATCGCGCGGAGCGGCGGTCAGCCGATCTTCTCGATCGGGGCGATCTTCACGAGCAGCCGCTTGCGGCCGGCGGCGTCGAAGAGCACCTCGGCGACGCGCTTCTTGTCGGCGCCCATGATGGCCTGCACGCGGCCCTCGCCGAAGTCCTTGTGGCGGATGCGGTCGCCGGGCGCGAGCTCCATGCCGCTGTTGTCGCGCACCTCGGTGATCGTGTTGGCGAACTCGCGCTTCGGGCCCTTCGGCAGCGCCTTCGGCTCCCGGTAGCCCGTCACGAACGACTCGCGCGGCTCGTCGCGCCAGCGGCCGACCGCGCGCTGCGACGACGCCTGCCGCACCGTCACCGGCGCGGTGCGCCAGTCGATGAGGTCGGCCGGGATCTCCTCGAGGAAGCGGCTCGGCACGGCGGGGTTCACCTCGCCGAACTGCGCGCGCGTCATCGCGAGCGAGAGGTGCAGGCGCTGGCGCGCGCGGGTGATGCCGACGTAGAACAGCCGCCGCTCCTCGGCGGGCCCGCCCGGCTCGTTCGCCGAGATGCGGTGCGGCAGCAGGTCCTCCTCGACGCCCGTGATGAACACCGCGTCGAACTCGAGCCCCTTCGCGGTGTGCAGCGTCATGAGCGAGACCTGCCCGCCCGAGTCGTCGAGCTCGTCGGCGGCCGCGACGAGGGCCGTCTCGGTGAGGAAGTCGACGAGGTTGCCCGTGGGGTTCTGCCGCCGGAACTCGCGCGTGACCGCGATGAGCTCCTCGACGTTCTCGAGCCGCGCGGCGTCCTGCGGGTCGGGCGAGCGGCGCAGCTGGTCGGTGTAGCCCGACCGGCTCATGAGCTCGCGCAGCACCTCGCCCGGGTCCGCCTCGGGCCGGTCGCTCCACTCGTCGAGCAGCGCCGCGAGGTCCTTGATCGCCGCGGCGACCTTGGGGCCGAGGGCGATCTCGTCGACGCGACGCATCGCATCCCGCAGCGTGATCTGCCGCTCGTCGGCGAAGGCCTGCAGCGCCGCCTCGGTCGCCGGGCCGATGCCGCGCTTGGGCACGTTCATGATGCGGCGCAGGCTCAGGGAGTCGGCAGGGTTCGCGACCGTGATGAGGTACGCCATCGCGTCCTTGATCTCGGCCCGCTCGTAGAACTTCGTGCCGCCGATCACCCGGTACGGGATCGCGGTGCGGATGAGCACCTCTTCGAGCGCTCGCGTCTGCGCGTTCGTGCGGTAGAAGACGGCGATGTCGCTGTAGGCCATGCCGCCGGAGGTGAGCTCGACGATCTCGTCGGCGACGAACTGCGCCTCGTCGTGGCCCGAGTAGCCGGTGAAGCCGACGATCTTCTCGCCGTCGCCCGAGTCGGTCCACAGCCGCTTCTCGCGCCGGTCGAAGTTGTTGCCGATCACGGCGTTCGCAGCCGAGAGGATGTTCTGCGTCGAGCGGTAGTTCTGCTCGAGCATGATGACGCGCGCGCCGGCGAAGTCGCGCTCGAAGTCGGTGATGTTGCGGATGTCGGCGCCCCGGAAGGCGTAGATCGACTGATCCGAGTCACCCACGACCGTGAGGGATGCGCCGGGCAGGTCGGCGCGGAGGTCGGGCAGGTCGGCGCGCGTCACGGGCTGCGTGAGCTCGCGGATGAGCGCGTACTGCGCCGCGTTCGTGTCCTGGTACTCGTCGACGAGGATGTGCCGGAAGCGCTTGCGGTACTGCGCGGCGACGTGCGGGAACGCCCGCAGCAGGAAGACGGTCTGCGAGATGAGGTCGTCGAAGTCGAACGCGTTCGCGCGCCGCAGCTCGGCGTCGTAGGCGCGCCAGAGCTCGAGGAAGGCCGCGTCGAGCGGGTTCTCGAGGTTGGCGGTGCGCGCCCAGGAGTCGACGTCGTGCAGCTCGTTCTTCGCCTTCGAGATGCGGGCGGCGACGCCGCCGGGCGTGAGCCCCTGGATGTCGGCGCCGCGCTCCTTGATGAGCCGCTTCACGAGCGCGCGCACGTCGCCCGAGTCGTAGATCGTGAACGACTGCTTGAAGCCGAACTCCTCGGCCTCGCGGCGCAGGATGCGCACGCACGCGGAGTGGAACGTCGAGATCCACATGCCGCGCGACTCCTCGCCGATGAGGCGCTCGACGCGCTCGCGCATCTCGGCGGCGGCCTTGTTCGTGAAGGTGATCGCGAGGATCTGGCTCGGCCACGCCTCGCGGGTCGCGAGCAGGCCGGCGACGCGGTGCGTGAGCACGCGCGTCTTGCCCGAGCCGGCGCCCGCGACGATGAGCAGCGCGGGCCCTCGGTGCTCGACCGCCTCGCGCTGCGGCGGGTTGAGGCCCTCGAGCAGCTCCTCGGGGATCGCCTCGCCGCGCGGTCCGAGGGGCGTCGGCCGCTGCACTTCCCCGAAGCCCTCGTCCCCCAGGCCCCACAGATCCGTCATGTCCTCTCCAGTCTACGAGCCGGGGGTGACACGGCCGACGGTCGTGACGCATCCCTCGTGGACGGCCGGCCTCTCGGCACGCGCGCACGCGCCGTGGCTAGGGTGACCGCACGATCACGGGGAGGGATGCACGATGCCGGACTGGGGAGAGGTCTTCGGCCTGACGGTGCCGGTGCTCGAGATCGTCGCTCGCGGCTCGGTGATGTTCCTCGCGCTCACGGTGCTGCTGCGCGTCGTCGGCCAGCGCGAGGCCGGCGGCCTCGGCATCACCGACATCCTCATCGTCGTGCTCGTCGCGGATGCCGCCGGCGCGGGCATGCGGGGCGAGGCGGGCTCGATCGGCGACAGCCTCGTGCTCGTCGGCACGATCCTCTTCTGGAGCGTCGCGCTCGACGCGCTGGGCTACCGCTGGCCGGCGCTCGGGCGCCTGCTCAAGGCACGGCCGAAGCCGCTCATCGAGGACGGCCGGCTCAACCGCCGCGCGCTGCGGCGCGAGTTCATGAGCCGCGACGAGGTCGAGTCGCAGCTGCGGCTGCACGGACTCACCGACATCTCGCAGGTCAAGCGGGCGTGGCTCGAGCCCAACGGCATGGTCAGCGTGCTGCCGGTGGAGGGCAAGCCGAGCGAGGAGCCGCCGGAGCGTCCCGCGCGGTGACGCGGCGCCAGAGGTCCGGGTGGTCGACGAAGACAGCCTCGAGCCCGAGCGCCGCGAGCATCCCCCACTCGGTCGTCCAGTCGCCCCACGCCGCGTCGTGCTCGCCGAGCCGGTGCTCGGGCTCGAGGAACGCGTTCTCGGGCCGCAGCGTCCAGGCGATCGTGCCGAGCCCGACCGCGCGCGCCCGCTCGACGAGGTCGCTCGTGCCGAGCCGCTCCCCGTCGCGCTCGAAGAGCACCGACTTCGCGACGCTGATCGCGTCGACGCGGCTCGCGAGCGCCGCGAGCGCCGCGTCCTCGCGCTGCTCGGCGTAGGTGGGAGCGGATGCTTCGCCGCCGGCCACGAGGTCGGCGGCGGTGCCGTCGTGCTCCATGAGGTAGACGAGCCGGGCCTCCACGCCCCGCTCCCGCACCGCGTGCAGCACGCTCTCCTCGAAGGACTCGACCACGAGCGCGCCCGGCGCCTGCCAGCGGGTGCCGCGCACCGCATCCGCCACGAGCTCGTCGAGCGGCAGGCCGAGCGAGGCGTGGTGGGTCGCGTGCTTGAGCTCGGCGACGACGCCGAGGCCGGTCTCGTCGGCGATCTCGAGCAGCTCCTCGAACCGCAGCACGCGGTCGTGCCCGTCGCGCCGCGCGCCCAGCGGGCGCAGGTGCGGCAGCCGCTCGCGAGCGCGGAGCGTCGCGACCTCAGCCCACGTGAAGTCCTCGACGAACCAGCCCTCGAGCTCGACGCCGTCGATCGCCTGCGAGCGCCGACGGTCGGCGAACTCGCCGCGCGCCGCGACGTCGGTCGTCTCGCCCAGCTCGTTGTCGTGCCGCACGACGAGCACGCCGTCGCGCGTCGCGACGAGGTCGGGCTCGACGGCGTCGGCGCCGAGCGCGGCGGCGAGTCGGATCGCGGTCTCGGTGTGCTCGGGCGCCCAGCCGGAGGCGCCGCGGTGGGCGATGAGCGTGGTGGGCCGCATCGCCCCAGGCTATGCGCGCTCCGCCTCGGGCGAACGGGGCCGCAGGCACAGCGAAATGCTGGCTCGCTTCGCTACGCTGAGCGCGACCGCCCCGAGAGGCGGCCGCATTGACTTCGACAGGAGCACCACCCTTGGCAGGCAACCCGGCGTTCAGCAACTCGCCCGCGTTCACCGAGAACTCGCAGCGCGCGGCCCAGGCCATCCCCGGTGGCCCGGCCCCCTACGGCCAGGCCCCCTACGGCCAGGCGCCCTACGGCCAGGCGCCCTACGGGCAGCAGCAGTTCGGCGGCGCGCCCTACGGCCAGCAGCAGCAGTACGGCACGCCGTACGGCCAGCAGCCGATGCCGTCGGCCGACCAGCTGAACCAGCAGTTCAACGCCCCGTCGGCCGGCGCGCTCGAGACCGAGCGCCTCACCTACGACGGCGTCATCACCAAGACGGCGCTGACGCTCGGCGTCACGGCGCTCGGCTTCGTCGTCACGCTCGGCATGCTCTTCCTGACCGGGCCGACGCCGCTCTTCTACGCGCTCACGTGGGGCGGCGCCATCGCCGGCTTCGTGCTCGCGCTGGTCAACATCTTCAAGAAGGAGCCGAGCCCCGCGCTCGTGCTCGCCTACGCCGCGGCGCAGGGCCTCTTCCTCGGCGGCTTCTCGGCGACGGTCGAGTTCGGCATGAACCTGCCGGGCGTGATCTTCCAGGCGCTGCTCGCGACCGCGTGCGTGTTCGGCGTGACCCTCGCCGGCTACGCCTTCCGGTTCTTCCGGACCTCGCCGAAGATGAACAAGATCTTCTTCATCGCGATCATCGGCTACGGCGTCTTCTCGCTCGTGAACTTCGTGCTCATGCTCACGGGCGTCAACCAGGATCCGTGGGGCCTTCGCTCGCAGGAGATCTTCGGCATCCCGCTCGGCGTGCTGCTCGGCGGCCTCGCGGTGCTCCTCGGCGCCTACTCGCTCGTGATGGACTTCGAGGGCATCGAGCTCGGCGTCAAGCGCGGCGTGCACAAGAAGTACGGCTGGTCGGCGGCGTTCGGCCTCGTCATGACGATCATCTGGCTCTACGTCGAGATCCTGCGCATCCTCGCGATCCTGCGCAGCAACAACTAGCGCGGCAGCGCTCCACGACGAAGGCCCCGGCAACCGCCGGGGCCTTCGTCGTGCTGCGGTGCGGGCAAGCCTGGCAATCGCCGCAATGCGCGAGCGGCGGCACCGCCGTAGCGTCGGAGGACACTGACGCAACGAACGGGAGGAACAGCATGGCCATCGACGGGAAGGTCGCCTTCGTCACGGGAGCGGCACAGGGCATCGGTCAGGCGATCGCGGTGCGGCTGGCGCACGACGGGGCGGATGTCGCGCTCCTCGATCTGCGGGAGGACTCGCTCGGCGAGACGAAGGCGCTCGTCGAGGGCGCCGGCCGCCGCGCGATCACCATCGGCGGCGATGTCTCCGACAAGTCGGCGCTCGAGGCGGCAGTGGACCGCGCCGTCGACGAGCTCGGCGGCTTCGACATCATGGTGAACAACGCGGGGATCGCGGGGCCGATCACGCCGGTGCGCGGGATCACCGAGGACGACTTCGATCGCGTCTTCAGCATCAACGTCAAGGGCGTGCTGTTCGGCATCCAGGTGGCTGCCGCCAAGCTCGAGGAGCTCGGGCACGGGGGCAAGATCATCGCGGCGACCTCGATCGCAGCGCACGAGTCGTTCCCGATGCTCGGCCTGTACTCGTCGAGCAAGTTCGCCGTGCGCGCGCTCGTGCAGGCCGCAGCCCAGGAGCTCGCGACGCTCGGCATCACCGTCAACGGCTACTCCCCCGGGATCGTCGGCACCGGCATGTGGGAGGAGATCGACCGCGGCTTCGCCGAGCTCACCGGCGCCGAGATCGGCGCGACCTACAAGAAGTACGTCGAGGGCATCACGCTCGGTCGCGCATCCACCCCGGAGGACGTCGCGCGCTTCGTCTCCTACCTCGCCGGGCCGGACTCCGACTACATGACCGGGCAGACCCCGCTCATCGACGGCGGCATGGTCTACCGCTGACCCGCTCGATCGCCGCGGGGCGCGATGCACGGCGCCCCGCGGCGATCCTCACATCTCGCGGCTCGAGAGCACGCAGAACTCGTTGCCGTCGATGTCGGCGAGCACGGTCCACGACACGTCTGGCCCCTGGCCCACGTCGATGCGCCTCGCGCCGAGCGCCTCGAGCCGCGCGATCTCGGCCTCGCGGTCATCGCTCGAGTGCGGGGCGAGATCCATGTGCAGGCGGTTCTTCGTCGCCTTCTCGTGGTCGACGCGCACGAAGACGAGCCCCGGCGGGAACTGGTGGAAGGTCAGCTTCGCGGCGATCTCCTGGGCCTGCTTCGGGATGACGACCACCTCGTCGTCGGTGTCGTGGATGATCTCCCAGTCGAGCGCCTCGCGCCACCAGGCGCCGAGCCTCCTGGGGTCGGTCGACTCGATCACGTTCGAATACCAGCGCAGCGCCATCGCAGCCCCTCTCGGTCGGTGCTGGGAAGCGTACGCCCCGCCGCCCACGAGGGGTGACGGGGCGCATCCGCTCCGGTCAGCTCGCGACGGGCTGGTCCTCCGCCGCCGCGAGGCGGGCGGCGTCCTTCGGCGGGCGGCGCGACCAGAACGACGCGAGCAGCGAGCCCGAGACGTTGTGCCAGACCGAGAAGATCGCGGCGGGCAGCGCCGACTCGGGCGAGAAGTGGGTGCGCGCGAGGCCCGCGGCGAGGCCGGAGTTCTGCATGCCGACCTCGATCGCGACGGCGCGGCGGGCGCTCTCGTCGAGCCCGACCGCCTTCGCGGCGAGGAAGCCGAGCCCGTAGCCGACGCCGTTGTGCAGGATGACGACGAGCGCGACGAGCAGGCCGACCGACAGGATCGTCGCGGCCGAGCCGGCGACGACGGCGAGCACGACGAGCGTGATACCGATGACCGAGACGAGCGGGAGCCACGGCAGGATCGCCTGCACGACGCGCGGGAGCAGGATGCGCAGCAGCACGCCCGCGATCACGGGCAGCAGCACGATGAAGATGATCGACTGGAACAGGCCCCACGCGTCGACCGGCAGGTAGGAGCCCGCGAGCCACAGCACGAGCAGCGGCGTGAGCACGGGCGCGAGCAGCGTCGACGCGGTCGTCATCGCGACGGAGAGGGCGGTGTCGCCCTTCGCGAGGTAGACCATGACGTTCGAGGCGGTGCCGCCGGGCGCGGAGCCGACGAGCACGACGCCGACGAGCAGCTCGGGCGGGAGCTGGAACGCGAGCGCGAGGCCGATCGCCGCGAGCGGCATGATGACGTACTGCGCGACGACGCCGACGACGAAGGCCTTGGGCTTCTTCGCGATGACGGTGAAGTCGACCGGCTTCAGCGTGAGCCCCATGCCGAGCATGATGATGCCGAGCAGCGTGTTGACCCACGGCCCGATCGGCAGGAACGCCTGCGGGACGACGATCGCGACGGCCGCCGCGGCGAGCACGACGAGCGGGAACCAGGTGCCGGCGACGCGGCCGATCCGCTCGCCGACGGGCGTGGTGCTGGACATGTCAGACCTCCTTGGGGGACATCTCATCCCATCACAGCCGACATGCGGCGCCGGGTCCCGTGACGCCCGGTGACGCCCCGCTCAGCGGGCGTCGAGCTCGTCGAGCGCCTCCTCGAGCGCGACCCACGCGAGCATCGCGCACTTCACCCGCATGGGGAACCTCGCGACGCCCGCGAACGCGACCGCGTCGCCGAGCAGCGCCTCGTCCGGCTCGACCGAGCCGCGCGATCGCAGCAGCTCGCGGAGCGCCTCGATGCGCGATCGCGCGCCTGCAGCCGTGAGCCCGGGCACGTCCTCCGCGAGCACGGAGGCGGAGGCCTGCGAGATCGAGCATCCCTGCCCCTCCCAGCCGACCGCATCCACCGTCTCCCCGTCGAGCCGCACGCGCAGGCGGATCTCGTCGCCGCACGTGGGGTTGCGCAGGAACCGCTCGGCATCGGCGGGCTCGAGCACGCCCTCCCCCGAGCGGCGCTTCGCGTGCTCGAGGATGAGCTCCTGGTAGAGCCCGGCGAGCGGGTCGCGCGGGGCGGCGCTCATCGACCGACCCCGAAGTAGGAGCGCACGGTCGAGAGCACGTCGAGGAAGCGATCGACCTCGGCCGCGGTCGTCGTGAAATAGGTGGATGCGCGGGTCGTCGCCGCGACGCCGAGGCGGCGGTGGAGCGGCTGGGCGCAGTGGTGGCCGACGCGCGCGGCGATGCCGGCGGCGTCGAGCACCTGGCCGACGTCGTGCGCGTGCACGCCGTCGACGATGACGCTCGCGAGGCCCGCGCGCTCGCTGCCCGGTCGTGGCCCGACGAGGCGGACGCCGTCGATCGCGGCAGCGCCGGCGGCGAGCCGCTCGCCGAGCGCGACCTCGTGGCGCTCGATCGCGCGCATGCCGACGGCCTCGAGGTAGTCGACCGCGGCGGCGAGGCCGACGATCGCGCCGACCGGCTGCGTGCCCGCCTCGAAGCGCTGCGGCGCGGGCAGGTAGTCGCGCTCGGTCATCGTCACGGTCGTGATCATCGAGCCGCCCACGCGGGCGGGCGGGAGCGCGGCGCCGAGCGCGCTCGCGAGGTAGAGCACGCCGACGCCACCGGGGCCGAGCATCTTGTGGCTGGAGAACGCCGCGGCGTCGACCCCGAGGGCGTGGAGGTCGACGGGCCGGTGCGGCACCGACTGGCATGCGTCGAGCACCACGAGCGCGCCGACCGCGTGGGCGGCCCGGGCGATCGCCTCGACGGGCGCGATGAGGCCCGTGACGTTCGAGACGTGCGCGAGCGCGACGAGCCGCGTGCGCTCGGTGATCGCGGCGAGCGCGTCCTCGAGCGTCCAGACGCCGTCGTCGTCCACTTCGATCCAGCGCAGCGCCGCGCCGGTCTCGTCGGCGAGCCGCTGCCACGGCAGCAGGTTCGCGTGGTGCTCCGCCTCGGTGACGAGGATCTCGTCTCCCTCGCGGATGCGGAGGGCCGGGTCGGTCGCGCCGGCCCGGTTCGCCTCGGCGAGCGAGAGCGCGACGGTGTTGAGCGCATCCGTCGCGTTCATCGCCCAGGAGATCTCGGTCGGCTTCGCGCCCACGAAGCGCGCGATGCGCTCGCGCGCGAGCTCGTAGTCGTCGGTCGCGAGCGCGGCGAGGGTGTGCGCGCCGCGGTGCACCGCGGCGTTCCGCTGGGTGCGGAACGCCCACTCGGCCTCGAGCACCTGCCGCGGCTGCTGGCTCGTCGCACCGGAGTCGAGGTAGACGAGCGGCACGCCTCCCGGCTGCTCGGCGAGGATCGGGAAGTCGGCGCGCAGCAGCTCGATCCGCTCCTCGCTCAGGGTCGCCTCGGCACTCGTCGTCGTCACCCACCCAGGGTAGTAGCCCTCCCTGTCGGGGCCATATGCGCGGCTGTCGGCCGCGCTCCCCGCGGCGTAGCGTGTCGGCGGTGGAGACGCTGGGCGCCGGGGCCGTCGACATCGCGTTCGAGCGCGTCGGCGAGGGACCGCCGCTCGTGCTCGTGCACGGCGCGGGCGACGACAGCCGCGCGTGGAGCCCGCAGCTCGAGGGCCTCGCGAGCGACTTCACCGTCGTCGCGTGGGACGAGCCCGGGCAGGGCCGCTCCTCCGACGTGCCGGCGGGCTTCGGTCTCGGCGACTACGCCGATCGCCTCGCCGCGCTCATCGAGGCGGTCGCGGGCGAGCCGGCGATCGTCGGCGGCATCTCGTGGGGCGGCACGATCGCGCTCGAGCTGCACCGCAGGCATCCGGACCTCGTGCGAGCCCTCATCCGCGCCGACACGTACGCGGGCTGGCGCGGCTCGCTGCCGACGGCCGAGCTCCGCGAGCGCGTCGGGGCGGCCGCGCGGCAGCTCGATGCCGCCGATTCAGGCGTGCTCGAGCTGCCACCGGGGCTCTTCGCCGGCGATCCGCCGGGAGAGGCCGCCCGGCTCGTGCGCGCGATGGCGGCCGCCGCCCGCCCGGCCACGCTGCGCCAGCAGCTCCGCGCGATGGCCGACGCCGACCTCCGCGATGAGCTGCCCCGCATCGCGGTGCCCACGCTGCTCATCTGGGGCGCGCTCGACGCGCGGTCGCCGCTCCGCGTCGCGGACGAGTTCGCGCGCGCGATCACCGGCGCGCGGCTGGTCGTCCTGCGGTGCTGCGGTCACCTCAGCAACCTCGAGCGACCCGCGGAGTTCACAGCTGCGGTGCGCGAGTTCTGCCTCGCGCTGCCGTCGATGTGACCGGCGGGGCTCAGCGCCCCGCGGCAGCCTTGGCGAGCAGCACGGCGCGCTCGCGCTCGTTCTGCGCTCGGTCGGCGGCGAGCGCGAACGCCTCGCGCGCTTCGTCGACGCGACCGAGGCGGGCGAGCAGCTCACCGCGCACCGACGGCAGCAGGTGCCCGATCGTGAGCGCCTTCTCCCCCGCGAGCGCGTCGACGATCGCGAGCGCCGCCGCCGGCCCCTCGGCCATCGACACCGCGACCGCGCGGTTGAGCGCGACGACCGGTGACGGTGCGAGCCGCTCGAGCGCCTCGTAGGCGTCGACGATCCGCGGCCAGTCGGTCGAGTCGACGTCGGCAGCGGTCGCGTGGCACTCGGCGATCGCCGCCTGCAGGCCGTAGTGGCCGAGGCCCCGACCGAAGCCCTCCGCGCGCCGGAGGGCCGACCGGCCGCGCCGGATCGCGCCGCGATCCCACAGCCCGCGATCCTGGTCGGCCAGCAGGACCGGCTCGCCGCTCGCGTCGACCCTCGCGGGGAAGCGCGCGGCGGTGAGCTCGAGCAGCGCGAGCAGCCCGTGCACCTCCGGCTCCTCCGGCTGCAGCGCGACGAGGGTGCGCGCGAGCCGCAGCGCCTCCTGCGCGGGGCCTGGCCGCATCCAGTCGTCGCCCGCCGTGGCCGCGTGGCCCTCGGTGAAGAGGAGGTAGACGGTCTGCAGCACGGCACCGAGCCGCTCGGCGCGCTCCGCCCGGCCCGGCACCTCGAACGGCACGCGCGCGTCGCCGAGCGCCTGCTTCGCCCGCACGATGCGCTGCTGGATGGTCGACACCGGCACGAGGAAGGCGCGGGCGATCTCACTCGTCTCGAGCCCCGCGACGACGCGGAGCGTGAGGGCGACGCGCGCGGCCGGGCTCAGCACCGGGTGGCACGCGGTGAACACGAGCCCGAGCACATCGTCGTCGATCTCGTCGGGATCCCAGGGCAGCGCATCCGCCGCCTCGTCCTGCTCGCGCTCGAGGTCGTGCGCGATCGCGGCGACCCGGTCGTCGTAGCGCTCCCGGCGCCGCCAGTGGTCGATCGCCTTCCGCTTCGCCACCGCGGTGAGCCACGCGGCGCCGTTGCGGGGCGACCCGCGCTCGGGCCACTGCTCGAGCGCGTCGGCGAGCGCCTCCTGCGCGAGGTCCTCGGCGAGCGCGAAGTCGCCCGTGAAGCGCGTGAGCGTCGCGACGATGCGCGCCGACTCGATGCGCCACACGGCCGCGACGGAGCGCCGAGCGGACTCGACCGCCCGGCGCTCGTCGTCGACGGGGGCGCTCAACCGGCGCTGCCGCCCGGCGTGGTCGCGGCGCGCTTCGCGGCCTGCTCCTCGCGCCAGCCCTCCTCCTTCTGGATCCACTCGTTGTCGGCGGGGAAGTCGTCGGGCCCCTGGACGCGGCGCACCTCGAGCTTGGCGCCCGGTCCGAGCGGGCAGCGCTTGGCCCACTCGGCGGCCTCCTCCTTCGACGACACCTCGAGCATCCAGAAGCCGTTGAAGAGCTCCTTCGTCTCGCCGTAGGGCCCGTCGGTCACGAGCGGCGGGTCGCTGCTGAAGTCGACGACGAACCCCTCGCTCGCGTCGCTCAGGCCCTCGCCGCCGATCATGACGCCGGCCTCCATCATCGCCTCGTTGTACTTCCCCATCCGCTCGATGACCTCTTCGAAGGGGATCTCCTTGTACGCGTCGACCGCTTCGTCGTCCGCACGCATGATGAGCATGTACTGCATGGTCCACTCCTCGTTCCGGTGGGTCGGTCTCGACCCTCTCACTCAGGACGTCGAACGGGAACGGCCTGGATCGACATCGCCGACGATCTGCTTCGGCGCACCCGGCCACGCCGCCGCCGCGAGGTACCAGCCCGCGCCGATCGCGGACGCCGCGACGATGCCGGTCGGCAGCGTGCCGAGGAACGAGATGACCGCGGCGACGAGCAGCAGCGCGAACGCCGGCAGGATCGTGACGAACGCGACCCGGCGCGGGCGGCCGCGGGCGCGCATCCGCAGCCCGGAGCCGGCGAGCACGCCGGCGACGGCCGTCGCGAGCGCCGGGATCATCGCGCTCTCGATCCACATCGCGAGGCGGCTGTCGTCGATGCCCACGTCGGCCGGCTCGTGCGTCGCCGCGTCGAGCAGCAGCACCGCGCACAGGATGAGCGTGGGCAGCACGGCGATGAGCGCGATCCAGCCGAACCGCTCGGCGCGCATCCGCACGCGATCCCACGTGGCGCGGACGATGAGGGCGATGCCTCCGAGCGCGAGCGTCGAGAGCACGAGGCTGCTCGCCCCGGCCGCGAGCAGGGCCGCGTTGCCGTCGCACACCCACTCCTCCGCCTCGAACGCGCACGCGTAGCGCAGCCGCGCCTGCAGCCAGCTGGTGGGCGAGAGCCCGACGAGCACGCTCGCCCCGAACCCGATCGCGAGCGTCCAGAGCGCGACGACCCGGGCCGCCACGTCCCGCCCCCTCGGCTGCACCATGCGCTCATCCTCCTCCCCAGCACCGAGCCGCGCCCAGCACCCGCTCCCCGGCTGCCTACCTCCACCCGCGAGCGCGTCGTGCACGCCGCGGGGTGCGAGTTATGAAGCGGTCCGGGCGCCCCATCGGGGCGTCCGGACCGCTTCATTGTCTGAGCTGAGGAGCGGCGTGCACGACGCGCTCACACCAGCTCTACTCCCATTCGATCGTCCCCGGCGGCTTCGACGTCACGTCGAGCACGACCCGGTTGACCTCTGGCACCTCGTTCGTGATCCGGTTCGAGATGCGCGCGAGCACGTCGTACGGCAGTCGCGTCCAGTCGGCGGTCATCGCGTCCTCGGAGGAGACGGGGCGCAGCACGATCGGGTGGCCGTAAGTGCGGCCGTCGCCCTGCACGCCCACCGAGCGCACGTCGGCGAGCAGCACGACGGGGCACTGCCAGATCTCCTGGTCGAGCCCTGCGGCGGTGAGCTCGGCGCGCGCGATCGCATCGGCCTTGCGGAGCGTGTCGAGGCGCTCCTGCGTGACCTCGCCGATGATGCGGATGCCGAGGCCGGGCCCGGGGAAGGGCTGGCGGCCGACGATCGCCTCCGGCAGGCCGAGCTCGCGGCCGATCGCCCGCACCTCGTCCTTGAACAGCGCGCGCAGCGGCTCGATGAGCTGGAACTGCAGGTCGTCGGGCAGGCCGCCGACGTTGTGGTGGCTCTTGATGTTGGCCGCGCCCGTGCCGCCGCCAGACTCGACGACGTCGGGGTAGAGCGTGCCCTGCACGAGCCAGCGGATGGGCTCGCCCTCGCTCGCGGCCTCGGCGGCGAGGTCGCGCTCGGCCTGCTCGAAGACGCGGATGAACTCGCGGCCGATGATCTTGCGCTTCTGCTCCGGGTCGGTGACGCCCTTGAGCGCCGAGAGGAACCGCTCGCGCGCATCCACCGTCACGAGCCGCACGCCCGTCGAGGCGACGTAGTCCTCCTCGACCTGGCGCCGCTCGTCCTGCCGCAGCAGGCCGTGGTCGACGAAGACGCACACGAGCTGGTCGCCGACCGCCTCGTGCACGAGCGCCGCGGCGACGGCCGAGTCGACGCCGCCCGAGAGCGCGCACAGCACCTTGTCGGAGCCGACCTGCTCGCGGATGCGCGCGACCTGCTCGTCGATGACGTTGCCGGTCTGCCAGTCGCCCGGCAGGCCCGCGATCTCGTGCAGGAACGACGAGAGCACGCGCTGACCGTGCTCGGAGTGCTTGACCTCCGGGTGCCACTGCACGCCGGCCATCTTCCGCTCGCGGTGCTCGAAGGCGGCGACCGGGGTGTCGGCGGTCGACGCGAGGACCGTGAAGCCCTCGGGCGCCTCCGCGACCGAGTCGCCGTGGCTCATCCACACCGTCTGCGCGTCGGGCTGGCCGTGCAGGAGCGTGCCGCCGCCGTCGACGCGCACGCTCGTCGAGCCGTACTCGCGGTTGCCGGTCTTGGCGACCTTGCCGCCGAGCTGTGCGGCCATCACCTGGAAGCCGTAGCAGATGCCGAAGGTCGGCACCCCGAGCTCGAGGATCTCCTCGTCGAGGCGCGGGGCGCCCTCCTCGTAGACGCTCGAGGGGCCGCCGGAGAGCACGATGGCGGCGGGGTCCTTCGCGCGCACCTCCTCGGCGCTGATCGTCGAGGGCACGATCTCGCTGTAGACGTCGGCCTCGCGCACGCGGCGCGCGATGAGCTGCGCGTACTGGGCGCCGAAGTCGATCACGAGCACGGGCCGCTGAGCGGTGTCGGACATCAAGCCTCCGGAGTGGTTGCAGGGGCGGGAGCGGCGGCGTCCCTCGCGGCCCGCTCGGCCTCGAGGCGGGTCACGTCGGCGACCGCGACGTCGTGCATGCGGCGCTCGACGAAGAAGGAGAGGAAGGGCACGACGCCGCCGGCGGCCATCGCGAGCAGGCGCTTGAAGGGCCAGCGCAGCAGGCTCCAGAGGCGGAAGCACGCGAGCAGGTAGACGACGTAGATCCAGCCGTGCACGATGAGGATCGCGAGCGAGATGTTGAAGCCGTCGCCGAGCGAGGTGATCTCGCAGCCCATGCCGCCGGGCACGAAGAGCGAGTACCACTGGCAGCCGTCGCCGGGCACGACGCGCTGCAGCGAGAGCAGGCCGCCCGAGCCGCCGGCGAAGACCTCGACGTGGGTGGGCGAGTACTTCAGCACCATCTCGGCGACGAGCAGCAGCAGGAACATGCCCGTCACCCACGACATCACGCGGTAGAAGCGGATGGCGGAGCGGATCTGCGGCAGCTGTTCGATGGGGCGGGGCACGGCTACCAGCCTATCGGCGGGGCTCGGCGGCTTCGGCGGCCGCAGCCTCTGCATCCTCGATGTCCTCGATCTCGCGCTCGAGCGCATCCTTCACGAGCCGGTACCAGAGGTAGAAGGCGAAGAGCATGAACGCGATCCACTCGATCGCGTAGAAGACGTTGAGCCAGTTGAGCTGCGCGTCGACCTCGGGGCGCACCGAGACGATCGGCTCGGCGCCCTCGACGAGGGCGTCGGATGCGGCTGCCGACGGCTCGTCGAGGATCGCGTACGACGCGTAGACCATGCCGTCGTAGTCGTCCCACTCGTTGACGAGCTCGGCGACGCTCATCGCCTCGCGCGTGCCGCCCTGCACGTCGCCCATCGTGGGCGCCTCCGGCGGCATGAGCCGGCCGACGAGCTCGCCGGTCTCCCCCGCCTCGAGCGACGCGGCGAGCGCCTCGGCAGCGGCGGGGTCGGGCAGCCACGAGAGGGCGACGGCGAGCGACGCGGTGCCGCCGGCCGGCTGCTCGACGAGCACGCGGCCGATGACCCAGCTGCCCTGGTCGCCGTGCTGGTCGCGGCCGACGCGGGTGTCGAAGTCGTCGGTCCAGGTGCCCGAGAAGGCGACCATGCGCCCGCCCGCCTCGCTCGTGAGCGTCGAGCCGGGCTCGGCGACCTGCTCGAGCGGCACCGCGGTCTCGGTGTCGCGCTCGTCGGCCTGCCCCTGCTCGACGGCCCGCTCGATCTGCCACTGGCCGAGCAGCGCGAAGACGCCGGCGACGACGATGCACAGCACGAGCACGCCGATCCACCGCGGTCGCTTCGCGACGTCGGAGAAGGTGGGGAGAGGGGTGCTCACGGCGCGCCCAGTCTACCGGCGCGCCTGCGCCCGCTGGCTGAGCCGCCGCTCCCCCCCTCCGGCGGCTACTCGACGACCGGCGGGGCACCCGCCCCGCGACCGGCGGGCGACGCCTCCTGCGGGCGGGTGCCGACGGTGTCGGCGGTCGGGAGCGCGCTGAGCGGCACGATCTCGGGCGCCTCCGTGCGCGCCCGGTCGGCCGACTCGTCGTCGGGCAGCTCCTGGCTCGCGATCTCCGCGGCGACGCGCTTGTTGTAGGTGTTGATCTCCTTCTCGACGCGCGCGTCGTCCCAGCCGAGCGCATCCGCCATGATCCGCGCGGCCACGGGGGCCGCCGCGACGCCGCGGTCCCACGACTCGATCGAGATGCGGGTGCGGCGGGCAAGCACGTCGTCGAGGTGCAGCGCGCCCTCGTGCGTGCACGCGTAGCGCACCTCCGCACCGATGTAGTCGTCGGCGCCGGGGAGCGGCTCGAGCAGCGACGGGTCCTTGCGGATCATGTCGAGGATCTCGTCGGTCAGCACCCCGTAGCGGTTCAGCAGGTGCTCGACGCGGTGCTTGTGGACGCCGAAGGCGCGCGCGATCTTCGCGCGCTTGTTCCACGCGGCGCGGTAGCCGGTCGCGCCGAGCAGCGGGATCTGGTCGGTGCACGACTCCGGCACCTTGCCGTCCATCGCGCTCACGGCCTCGTCGATCGCGTCCTTCGCCATCACGCGGTAGGTCGTCCACTTGCCGCCCGCGATGAGCACGAGGCCCGGCACGGTGTGCGAGACGTGGTGCTCGCGCGAGATGTTCGCGGTCGAGGTGCCGTCGCCGCCGGCCGCGAGCAGCGGGCGCAGGCCCGCGTAGACGCCCTCGACGTCGGCGCGCGTGAGCTTCGTCGCGAGCACCTTGTTGACGTTGTCGAGGATGTAGTCGATGTCGGCCGCGGTCGCCGCCGGGTGCGCCTTGTCGAGGTTCCAGTCGGTGTCGGTCGTGCCGATGATCCAGTGCCGACCCCACGGGATGACGAACAGCACGCTCTTCGCCGTGCGCAGCAGCAGCCCCATCTCGGAGTGGAAGCGGTCGCGCGGCACGACGAGGTGCACGCCCTTCGACGCGCGCACCTTGAACTCGCCGCGCTCGCCGACCATCGCCTGCGTCTCGCCCGTCCACACGCCGGTCGCGTTGACGACCTGCTTCGCGCGGATCTCGAACTGCTCGCCCGTCTCGTAGTCGTGCGCCTGCACGCCGACGACGCGCTCCCCCACCTTGAGGAAGCCCTCGGCGCGCACCCGGCTCGCGACGTGCGCGCCGTAGAAGGATGCGGTGCGCGCGAGCTCGGCGACGTAGCGCGCGTCGTCGACCTGGGCGTCGTAGTAGGTGAGCCCGCCGACGAAGGCGTTCGGGTCGAGCGAGGGGATCTTCTTGAGCACCTGCTTCTTCGTCAGGTGGCGGTGCAGCGGCACGCCCGGCTTCATGAAGCCCGTGTAGCTGAAGACGTCGTAGAGCGCCATGCCTGCGCCGATGTAGGCGCGCTCGATGAGCGGCGTCTCGAGCGGGTAGAGGAACCGCACGGGCTTCGCCAGGTGCGGCGCGATGCGCTGCAGCAGCAGGCCGCGCTCGATGAGCGCCTCGCGCACGAGCCCGAAGTTGAGCTGCTCGAGGTAGCGGATGCCGCCGTGGATGAGCTTCGACGAGCGGCTCGAGGTGCCCGAGGCGAAGTCGCGGGCCTCGATGAGGCCCACACGAAGGCCGCGCGTGACGGCGTCGAGCGCCGCCCCGGTGCCGACGATGCCGCCGCCGATGACGAGCACGTCGACCTCGCGCTCGCGCATCGAGGCGATCGCGGCGGCACGCTCCTCGGGGCCGAGCTTCCTCGACCGACTGACGCTGTTGGTGGTCTCAGACATGGATCCTCCTCGTTCGCGCCGCCCGGAGCGGCGCGCTAGCGCTGCGGGTTGGCCTCCAGCACCACATCGATCCGCTGGAACTCCTTGAGATCCTTATAGCCGGTGGTCGACATGGCCTTCCTGAGGGCGCCCATGATGTTGGCTGTGCCGTCGGCGACGGGCGACGGCCCGTTGAGCACGACGTCGAGCGGGCCGACGCGGTCGACCTGCACCCGGTTGCCGCGCGGCAGCTTCTGGTTGTGCGCCTCCGGGCCCCAGTGCCAGCCGCGACCCGGTGCATCCGTCGCCCGCGCGAGCGCGGTGCCGAGCATGACGGCGTCGGCGCCGCACGCGAGCGCCTTGACGATCTGCCCCGACGTGCCGAGCGAGCCGTCGGCGATGACGTGCACGTAGCGGCCGCCCGACTCGTCGAGGTAGTCGCGGCGCGCTGCCGCGACGTCGCTCACGGCCGTCGCCATGGGGGCTGCGACACCGAGCACCTTCTCGCTCGTCGAGGCGGCGCCGCCGCCGAAGCCGACGAGCACGCCCGCGGCACCGGTGCGCATGAGGTGCAGCGCCGCCGTGTACGTGACCACGCCGCCCACCACGACCGGCACGTCGAGCTCGTAGATGAAGCGCTTGAGGTTGAGGGGCGCGCCGGCGTCGGCCGAGACGTGCTCGGCCGAGACGGTCGCGCCTCGGATGACCATGAGCTCGACGCCGGCCGCGAGCACCGCCTCGTAGTGCTGCTGCACGGCCTGCGGGCTCAGGCTGCCCGCGACCACGACGCCCGCGTCGCGGATCTGCGCGATGCGGTCGCGGATGAGCTCGGGCTTGATCGGCTCGGCGTAGATCTCGCGCATGCGGCTGGTTGCGAGGTCGGCC
This sequence comes from Agrococcus sp. TF02-05, assembly GCF_017565345.1. Classification (NCBI taxonomy): domain Bacteria; kingdom Bacillati; phylum Actinomycetota; class Actinomycetes; order Micrococcales; family Microbacteriaceae; genus Agrococcus; species Agrococcus sp. TF02-05. The sequence continues at coordinate 387,116 of NZ_JAGEKO010000004.1, forward strand.
GGCAGGCCGGCGATCTCGGCGAGCAGGGGCTCGGGGTCGTCGTAGCGGGTCCAGACGCCCTCGAGGTTGAGCACGCCGAGGCCGCCCGCGCGGCCGAGCGCGATCGCCGTCGCGGGGCTCATGACCGAGTCGGTCGGCGCGCCGAGCACCGGGACCTCGAAGCGGAACGCGTCGATCTGCCATTGGAGCGAGACGAGGTCGCTGTCGCGCGTGCGGCGCGACGGCACGATGCTGATGTCGTCGAAGCCGTAGCCCATGCGGGCGCGCTTGCTGCGGCCGATCTCGATCTCCGTCACGACCCCAGCCTATCCCGGGCTCGTCGAGCGAGGCTCAGCCCCCGAGCGCGCTCTTGATGCGCAGCAGCGCCGCCTCGAGCTCGCGCCGCACGGTCGCCGCGCGCTCCGCCGTCATGCGCTCGCCCCGGTCGGCGCGCACCGCCGCCCGCACCTGCTGGCGGAACTCGCCGAGCGCGAGGTCGACGTCGTGCACCGCGATGCGCGACGCGGCCCGCTCGGCCGGGTGCGACGCATCCGCCGGCTCGTCGCGCTCCGGCTGCGGCGCGCTCCACGGGTTCGCCGCGCGCTCCTCGGGCGCGTCGGGCGCCGCGGGCACGTGCGGCGCCTCGGGCGCGGGCGGCGCCTCGGGCACGGGGGCGGATGCGTCGGGCCCGGATGCGTCGCGCCCGGGCGCACTCGGTCGCGATCCGTGCGCGGCGCTCCGCGCGTCGCGCTCGGCCGCCGCGAGGTCGGCGCGGAGGGCCTGCATCGCGCTCCGCACGCCCGCCCGGACGTCGGAGGCCATCCGCCGCACCGAGTCGGTGATCTCGCTCTCGAGGTCGCGCAGCTCGGCCTCGCGCGCGTCGAGCTCGGCGCGGCCCGCGTCGGTGATCGAGTAGGTGGTCTTGCGGCCATCGACCGCCTTCGTCAGCAGCCCCTCCTCCTCGAGCTTCGAGAGCCGCGGGTAGATCGTGCCGGCGGAGGGCGAGTAGGTGCCGCCGAAGCGCTGCTCGAGCGCCTGCATCAGCTCGTAGCCGTGGCGCGGCGCCTCGGCGAGGAGGCTCAGCAGGTAGAGCCGCAGCGCGCCGTGGCCGAAGACGGCGGGGCTCACGCGTCCCTCCGCACGACCGTGACGTCGCCCGAGACGGTGTTCGCCACGAAGGAGAAGAGGTTCGAGCCGTCGATCGTCTCGGTGCCACCGCGGCGCGGGAGCGAGTGGCCGGCGATCGAGCCGGCGCCCGAGACGGTGCGCGTCGTCGCCCGCACGCCCTGGCCCGCGTCGAGGCGCAGCGTCACGTCGGCCGAGACGGTGTTGACCGAGATCGAGCGCGGCGAGCCGTGCACGTCGAGCAGCACGTCGCCGCTCACGGTGTCGACGCCGATCTCGTCGAGCGCGCCGCTCGCGGTGACGTCGGCCGAGACGCCGTTGACCGAGAGCCGACCGCTGCCGCCCGACACCTCGACGTCGCCCGAGACGGTGTTGAGCTCGAGCTCGCCCTCGTGCGACTCGACCTGCAGCTGCCCCGAGACGGTGCTGAGCGTCGCGCTCGAGCGGAGGCCCGAGACGAGGGCGGATGCGCTCACCTGGCCGAGCGAGAGCGTCGCGTCGCGCGGCACGAGGATCGAGAGCTCGACCTTGGCGCGCACGCCCACGAGCGCCTTGACCGACTGCCACACGTCGTCCCAGCTCACGCGCGGGTGCGCGATCGACAGCCGGCCGTGCTCGAGCTTGACCGTGAGGTCGCGCCCCTCGACGCGGTGCACCTCGACGCGGGCGGTCGGCTCGTCGTGCGCGACGATGTCGACGCTGCCGCCGACGATGCCGACGCGCAGCGCCCGCACCTCGTCGAGGTCGATGACGCGGCTCTCGCCCTCGCGCACGACCCACTGCTCGATGATCCGGTCGGCGCCCGACGCCGACGCGCCGGATGCGCTGCGCGGCCTGGTGTCGCCGCTCTCGAACTGCTCGTCCATCTCTGGCTCCTTCGCCTGATCGAAAACGCGATATAACGCGTCGTGCGGCACACGATATATCGCGTCTGCGAACGGCGCAACCCTTGCGGGATCGCCGCCGCCCCATCGGGGCCGCTGCGCCCGAGCGGGGCAGGCGCACCGGCGCCGGTCAGGCGCAGGCGCCCCGGTCGCCGAGCATCACCGGCTCGCGCGCGGGCTCGCGTACGATGCGCGAGCGTCGCTCTCCACAGCGCGCTCGCCGAGCCACGCGGTCACTTGCCCCATGCGCCAGGGTGCGGCCGTGACCGTCGACCTCCTCAGACCGGACCCAGGCGAGCCGCAGCGGCTCCGACGAGCACCCGAGCTCCAGCGAATCCGCCGCGGTGCCTACGTCGACGCCGCCGCGTTCACGGCGCTTCCACAGCACCAGCGCCACGTCGTCCACGTGCGCGCGGTCGCGCTCTCACGCCCCGGCGCGGTCTTCGCCCGCGAGTCCGCGCTCGCCCTCGCCGACCTCCCGCACGGCCGGCCGGACGCGGTGCACACGATCGGCGACCTCGGCGCGACGGGCCGCCGCAGCGGCGTCGCGAGCACGCGGGTCGCGATCGACGACGTCGACGTGCTCGTCGAGGACGACATCGCCCGCTGCACCCCCGCCTACGCGCTCGCGCACCTCGCCCGGGTCGGTCGCCAGGGCGATGCGGTGAGCGCGCTCGACGAGGCGCTCCGGCGCGAGATCGTCACGAAGGAGGCGGTGACGGATGCGCTCGGTCGCCAGGGTCCACGCGGCCGGCGCCGCGCCGAGTGGGTGATCCGCTTCGCCGACCCGCTGTGCCAGTCGGTAGGCGAGTCGTGGAGCCGAGTCGGCATCCACCGGCTCGGAGCGCCGCCGCCGCAGCTGCAGGTGCGCATCATGACGAGGCTCGGTCCGCGCTTCCCCGACTTCCTGTGGGAGCGACCGGGGATGCGCCCGCTCGGCGGCGAGTTCGACGGCGCGTGGAAGTACGGCGTGATCGCTGAGGCGAACGGGATGCAGCCGGTCGATGCCGTGATCGCCGAGAAGCAGCGCGAGGACGCGCTGCGGGAGCACATCGACACGCTGCACTGGATGTGGGAGCAGGCGTTCCGTCCGGCGCTCCTGCGGCCGATGCTCGAGCGCGCGCACATCCCGGTGCGCTCGGTCCTGCTGCCCGGCTGGTGAGGCGACCACGCCGAGCGGGCCGGATGCGCCCGACCGGGCCTGGCGCGCCGGCCCCGGTCGGGCGCACCGGCCCCGGTTGGGCGCGAGCGGTCAGCGGCGGTAGTTCGGCGCCTCCACGACCATCTGGATGTCGTGCGGGTGCGACTCCTTGAGCCCCGCCGCGGTGATCTGCACGAAGCGGCCCTTCTCCTTGAGCTCGTCGATCGTGCGCGCACCGGTGTAGAACATCGACTGCCGCAGCCCCCCGACGAGCTGGTAGGCGACCGAGCCGAGCGGGCCGCGATAGGGCACCTGCCCCTCGATGCCCTCGGCGATGAGCTGCTCGTCGCTCGGCACATCGGCCTGGAAGTAGCGGTCGCGCGAGTAGGAGGTCTTCTTGCCGCGCGTCTGCATCGCGCCGAGCGAGCCCATCCCGCGGTACGTCTTGTACTGCTTGCCGTTCACGAGCACGAGGTCGCCGGGGCTCTCGTTCGTGCCGGCGAGGAGCGAGCCGAGCATGACCGACGAGCCGCCCGCGACGAGCGCCTTCGCGATGTCGCCCGAGTACTGCAGGCCGCCGTCGGCGATGATCGGGATGTCGGTGCCCGCGTCGTGCGCGGCGCGCGCGGCGTCGTAGATGGCCGAGACCTGCGGCACGCCGACGCCGGAGACGACGCGCGTCGTGCAGATCGAGCCCGGCCCGACGCCGACCTTGACCGCGTCGACGCCCGCCGCGATGAGCGCCGCCGCGCCCTCGTAGGTCGCGACGTTGCCGCCGATGACGTCGATGTCGTCGAAGCGGCGGTCGCCCTTGAGCTTCGCGACCATGTCGAGCACGCCCTGGCTCTCGCCGTTCGCGGTGTCGACGACGATGACGTCGACGCCCGCCTCCGCGAGCGCCTCGGCGCGCTCGAACGCGTCGCCGAAGAAGCCGATCGCGGCGCCGACGCGGAGCCGGCCCTGCGAATCCTTCGTCGCGTTCGGGTACTGCTCGATCTTGTCGAAGTCCTTGACGGTGATGAGCCCGCCGAGGCGGCCCTCGTCGTCGACGAGCGGCAGCTTCTCGAGCTTCGTCTGCTGGAAGATCTGGAACGCGTCCTCGCGCGAGATGCCGATCTTGGCGGTCTTGAGCGGCGCGGGCGTCATGATGTCGCGCACGAGCGTCGTCGCGAACTCGTCGCGCGGCACGAAGCGCATGTCGCGGTTCGTCACGATGCCGACGAGCACGCCGGCCTCGTCGACGACGGGGAGCCCCGACACCTTGAACTCGCCGCAGACGCGATCGACCTCCTCGATCGTGGCGTCCGGATGCGTCGTCACGGGATCCGTGATCATCCCCGACTCCGAGCGCTTCACGCGGTCGACCATCGCCGCCTGCTCGGCGATCGCGAGGTTGCGGTGGATGATGCCGATGCCGCCCTGGCGCGCCATGGCGATCGCCATGCGGTCCTCGGTCACGGTGTCCATCGCGCTCGAGACGAGCGGGATGCCGAGCCGGATGCGTCGCGAGAGCCGAGTGCCGGTGTCGGCCTCGCTCGGGATCACGTCCGTCCGCCCCGGCAGCAGCATGACGTCGTCGTAGGTGAGGCCGATCGGCCCGAACGGATTGCGCATCTCCATCGCTCTCATCGTATCGATTCGGTTACGGTCCAGCGGCATCTCGGCGAAGTTGCCCCGAGGAGCGCCTCAAGTGGACGAGGAGCGGCGCGGCCGCCGCTACTGTGACACCACCGATGTAACGGGCATCCCGCGATCCGCATTCCTGCTGGACTCGTCGCCCCACAGCATGGAGGACATGTGAAGACGTCCAGCAGACCGCAACGGCGCGGGCTGCGGCGAGTGATCGCCGTGGCCTTGGCCGTCATGGGCATGGTGGCTGGTGGTGCGACCGCGGTCGCCGCCGCGCCGCTCCCCGAGACCGAGCAGGCAGCTCCCTACAACTTCAACGGCATCATCCGCGACGGGCAGACGCCCGTCGAGGGCGTCGAGATCACCGTCACCGGCAACGGCGTCGATGAGACCGTCGCCACGGGCGCCGACGGACGCTGGCTCATCGGCGTCCCGTCGACCGGCACCTACACGGTGTCGATCGACACGTCGACGCTGCCCGAGGGGCTGACCCTGCGGGACCCCAGCTTCGAGAGCCGGGAGTTCGAGGTCGGCGGCTCGACCGCGGTCGGCGTGCTGTTCCCCTTCGGCCCCGCGACGGGCGGTGGCGGCTCCGGGAGCGACCCCGGCACGGGCAGCAGCGGCGCCCCGAGCGGCAGCGAGGCACCCGCCCCCGGCGGCGAGGGCACGCCCGGCGGCTCCTCCGACACGGGTGCGAGCTCGAACGACTTCGGCTCGCAGCTGCTCGCGCGCGTCATCTCGGGCCTGAGCTTCGGCCTCCTGCTCGCGCTCGCGGCGATCGGCATCACGCTCATCTTCGGCACCACGGGCGTCAACAACTTCGCCCACGGCGAGCTGCTCACCTTCGGCGGCATCGTCTTCTACGCCACCACGACGCTCGTCAACTGGCCCGCGTGGATCGCGGTGATCGTCACGCTCGTCGCATCGGCGGCGTTCGGCTGGGCGCACGACTGGGGCATCTTCAAGCCGCTGCGCCGCCGGCGCGTGGGCCTCGTGCAGGTGCTCATCGTCACGATCGGCCTCTCGATCGCGCTGCGCTACTTCTACCAGTTCCTCATCGGCGGCGGCACCGAGGGCCTCTCGGTCGACCGCGGTGCGGTGCTGCAGATCGGCCCGGTGCTCATGCGCACGTCGGGCGTCGTGAGCGCGCTCATCGCGATCGTCGTGCTCGTCGCCGTCGGCCTGTTCCTCACCCGCACGCGCATCGGCAAGGCGACGCGAGCCGTGAGCGACAACGCGGGCCTCGCGGCTGCGTCGGGCATCGACGTCGACCGGGTCATCCGCATCGTCTGGGTGCTCGCCGGCCTCCTCACCGGTGGCGCGGGCATCCTCTACACCTACTTCATCGGCGCCAACATCAAGTGGGACGTCGGCTTCACGATCCTGCTGCTGCTCTTCGCGGCCGTGACCCTCGGCGGGCTCGGCAGCGCGTTCGGCGCGCTCGTGGGCGCCATCATCATCGGCCTCGTGACCGAGATCTCGACGCTCTTCATCGCACCCGACCTGCGCTACGCGATCGCGCTGCTCGTGCTCATCCTGGTGCTGCTGTTCCGACCGCAGGGCATCCTCGGTCGACGGGAAAGGATCGGCTGACATGGACTTCCTCTCCATCATCAACTCCGCCGCCAGCGAGATCCTCTCGCCCACCACCGCCGCCTTCGCGCTCGCGACGATCGGCCTCAACATCCACTTCGGCTACTCCGGCCTGCTGAACTTCGGCCAGGCGGGCTTCATGGCGATCGGCGCCTACGCGTTCGCGATCTTCACGATGATGGTCGACCCGACTGCGACGCTCGGCTGGCCGGTGTGGCTGTCGTTCATCGCGGCGGTGCTCGTCGCGATCGTCGCCGCGGTGGTCTTCGCGCTCATCCTCGGCATCCCGACGCTGCGCCTGCGCGGCGACTACCTCGCGATCGTGACGATCGCGGCGGCCGAGATCATCCGCTTCTCCGTCCGCACGCAGGACCTCACGGCCATCACCGGCGGCTCGCAGGGCTTGCGCGGCGCGGACTACAAGGGCGACTTCGACGCGATGAACCCGCTCACCGGCACGACCTACGGGTTCGGCCCGTGGACGGCGACCGCATACGACACGTGGGTGCGCATCGTCGCGTGGTCGCTCGTGATCGTCGCGCTCGTGCTCGTGTGGCTCCTCATGCGCAGCCCGTGGGGCCGCGTCATCAAGGGCATCCGCGAGGACGAGGATGCGGTGCGCTCGCTCGGCAAGAACGTCTACGGCTACAAGATGCAGGCGCTCGTGCTCGGCGGCGTGCTCGGCGCGGTCGCCGGCGTGATGTTCGTGCTGCCGCGCGCCGTGCAGCCCGACAACTTCGCCACCACGATGACGTTCTACATCTGGACCGCGCTGCTGCTCGGCGGCGCCGCGACGGTCTTCGGGCCGCTGCTCGGCTCGGTCCTGTTCTGGGTGCTGCTCTCGTTCACGGGCGGCGTCATCAACCTGCTCCACGGCATGGGAATCTTCGGCGACATGTCGGGCTCGCAGGCTGGGCAGATCCGGTTCGTGCTCATCGGCATCGCACTGATGGTCCTGGTGATCTTCAGACCACAGGGCATCCTCGGCAACAAGAAGGAGCTGTCGTTCAATGTCTGACACGACCACGCCTCCCACCACGCACCCGCTCGTCGACGGAGAGGTCGGCCCGGGCTGCAAGAAGGTCGACCCGATCGTCGTCGCCGACGGCGTCGTGCGGCAGTTCGGCGGCCTCACCGCCGTCGACGTCGCGCACGTCGAGATCCCCCGCGGCATGATCACGGCGCTCATCGGCCCAAACGGTGCGGGGAAGACGACGTTCTTCAACCTGCTCACCGGCTTCGACCGGCCCAACAAGGGCTCGTGGTCGTTCGAGGGCCAGTCGCTCGCGCACGTGCCGAGCCACAAGGTGGCCCGGCGCGGCATGGTGCGCACGTTCCAGCTCACGAAGTCGCTCGGCCGCCTGACCGTGCTCCAGAACATGCTGCTCGGCGCGCGCGACCAGCGCGGCGAGGGCATCTTCGCGGCGCTGCTCAAGCCGCTGTGGGCCAAGCAGGAGCAGGCGAACACCGAGCGCGCCGATGCGCTCCTCGCCCGCTTCAAGCTCGACGCGAAGCGCGAGGACTACGCGGCGTCGCTCTCGGGCGGGCAGCGCAAGCTGCTCGAGATGGCGCGCGCGCTCATGAGCGAGCCGAGCCTCGTCATGCTCGACGAGCCGATGGCCGGCGTCAACCCGGCGCTCACGCAGTCGCTGCTCGACCACGTCAAGGGACTCAAGGCCGAGGGCATGACCGTGCTCTTCGTCGAGCACGACATGCACATGGTGCGCCACATCTCCGACTGGGTGATCGTGATGGCCGAGGGCAAGGTCGTCGCCGAGGGCCCGCCCGAGACGATCATGCAGAACCAGGCCGTCGTCGACGCCTACCTCGGCGCGCACCACGACACCGACCTGGGCACCCTGACGAACCAGCAGGTCGCCCAGATCCACGAGGACGCCGAGGAGGAGGTGCCGACCGACCCCGACGCATCCGACGACTCGGAGGCGACCGGCACCGGCGGGGCGACGCGGGTCGCGACCGCCGACGACGAGGAGGGCCAGCGATGACCACGACCGGAGCGACGACCACCCCGGTGCTCGAGACCAAGGAGCTGGTGGCCGGCTACCTGCCGGGCGTCAACATCCTCAACGGCTGCTCGATCGTGGCCAACCAGGGCGACCTCATCGGCATCATCGGACCGAACGGCGCCGGCAAGTCGACGCTGCTCAAGGCCGTCTTCGGCCAGGTGAACATCCGCGAGGGGTCGGTGCTGCTGAACGGCGACGACATCACCGGGCTCAAGGCCGACAAGCTCGTGAGCAAGGGCGTCGGCATGGTGCCGCAGAACAACAACGTGTTCCCCTCGCTCACGATCGAGGAGAACCTCGAGATGGGGCTCTTCCAGGAGCCGAAGATGTTCAAGGAGCGCTTCGAGTTCGTCGGCGCGCTCTTCCCGGAGCTCGTGAAGCGGCGCAAGCAGCGCGCGGGCAGCCTCTCGGGCGGTGAGCGCCAGATGGTCGCGATGGGCCGCGCGCTCATGATGGACCCCGCGGTGCTGCTGCTCGACGAGCCGAGCGCCGGCCTGAGCCCCGTGCGCCAGGACGAGACGTTCCTGCGGGTCGCCGAGATCAACAGCCACGGGGTCACGATCGTGATGGTGGAGCAGAACGCGCGGCGCTGCCTGCAGATCGCGCACCGCGCCTACGTGCTCGACCAGGGCAAGGACGCCTACACGGGCACCGGTCGCGAGATGCTGAACGACCCGAAGGTCATCCAGCTCTACCTCGGCACGCTCGCGACCGACGTCGAGGAGAAGGCGCGCACGTCGTCGACCGCGACGGTCGAGCCGACGCCCGAGGTCGCCACGACGACCGCTCCCCCGGTGGTCACGGAGGACCCGAAGGCGCCCTGACCCGGGATGCGACGAGGGCCCCGCTGCGCGAGCTGCGGGGCCCTCGTCGTCGCCGCGGGGCCGGCGTCAGCCCGAGCGCGCCGCGAGCAGGGGCAGCCCGGGCCCGGCGAGCTCCGGCAGGAGCGCCGCGCGGCCGGTCATCGCCATGATCAGCGCGAGCGCGCTGCCGCGCACGGCGTCGCCCTCCCCGATCGCCACGTCGACGTCGGTCGCCTCGAGGCGCAGGCCGCGCACGCGCCGCTTGGCGACGACCACGAGATCGGTGCCCGCGTAGTAGCGCAGGACCGCCGCGAGCACCTCCGGCGGATGCGCTCGCGCGATGCCGAGGGGACGCCGGATGTCCTCGCCGTGCACGACGACCTCGTCGAGCAGCGCCAGGCGCGGCAGCGGGGGCGAGACGCGGCTGCCGATCGTCGCGCGGAAGCGCGCGAGCGTGACGGCGGGCGTCTCGCCCAGCTGCTCCCGCAGCCGGTCGTCGACCTGCCGGTCGAAGTCGAACCGAGCGCGCAGCACGCCGACGAGCCATCGCGCGCGCGAGACCGCGCCGCTGACCGTCAGGTGCGCGAGCACCTCGCGCACCGAGAGCCCCGCGCAGAGCGACGGCGTCGACCAGCGCGCGTCGTCCAGGCCGGCGAGGTCGTCGGCGAGCGCCTGCCGCTCCGCGTCGATCCATGCCCACGCGCCGTCCTCCGCCATGGCAGCATCCTCGCGCATGCGCTCGAGGACCGCACGGCCCCTGCGAGCACGAAGAGGGCCCCGCCGCAGCGGGGCCCTCTCGGTGCGCGTCAGGTCACTCGTTGAGCGAGCCGAACTCCGCGTTCAGGAAGGTGTACTGGTTGTCGGCACCGTACTGGTAGATGCCGATGTACGCCTCGGTCGGGTCGCCGTTCTCGTCGAACTCGATCGGGCCCGAGGGGCCGTTGTAGTCGATGTCCTCGCCGTCGGCGATCAGCTGCAGGCACTCCGCCACGTCGGTGCACTCCGTGCCGCCCGTCGAGACCGACTGCAGGTTGTCGCGGATCGTCTCCGCGTCGGCGCTGCCGCCCTGCGCAGCCGCGAGGGCCGCGAGGATGACCGCGTCGTACGACTCCGGGCCGTACGAGAAGTCCTGCAGGTTCGGGTCCTGCTCGAGCAGGCGGTCGCGGAACGACTCGTCGGCGGGGTTGCCGGGGAGCGTGCCCTTCGCGCCGTCGAGCGTGCCCTCGGGGAAGTTGTAGTCGTTCGACAGGTTGCCGTCGACGAAGTACATGCCCGAGGCCGGGAAGCCCTGCGTCACGAGCTCCGGCACGATCTGCGCCGTCTCAGCGAAGGCGATGATGGCGATCGCGTCGGGCTGGCCCGCCATGATCTCCTGCACCTGCGTGGTGAAGTTCGTGTCGCCCGGGTTGTAGAGGACGCTGCCCGTCACGGTGCCGCCGGCGGCCTCGACCGCCGCAGCCGCGTTCTCCTGCAGACCGGTGCCGTACGGGTCGTTGATCGTGATGAAGCCGACGCTCGCCGCGCCATCGCCCGTCATGAGGTTGCCGAGCACGCGGCCCTGCAGCACGTCGGAGGGGGCGGTGCGCCAGTAGAACCCGTCGTCGGGGTAGTCCGAGAAGTCGGGCGAGGTGTTCGCCGGCGAGATCTGCACGACGCCCGCGTCGATGAGCTGGTCGATGAACGTGAACGAGACACCGGACGACGCCGCGCCCACGACGATGTCCGCGCCGGCCGAGATCAGCTCGCCCGCCGAGGCGGTCGCGATGTCGGTCGTCGTGTCGCCCGAGTCGCGGTGCTGCACGTCGACGGTGAACTCGAAGCCGGCGGCCTCGAGGTCGGCTGCCGCGAGGTCGACGCCCGCGAACTCGGGCGGGCCGAGGAAGGCGAGGTTGCCCGTCTGGGGCAGGATCGTGCCGACCACGAACTCCGTGTCGACCTCGCCGTTGCCCTCGGGTCCGGCCGAGCCCGACGGCGTGGCGGCGCCGCCGCCCCCGCCGGAACATGCGGCGAGCAGCAGCACGCCGGCGGTCGCGGCGCCGAGCGCCGCGAAGCGCCGGGGCTTGGGCCCCTTGGTGCGAAGGAAGGACTGCATTGTGCTCCTCAATTGCGTGGGACGCGCTAGCGCGCGCGTTTGCACCACAGTAAGCGAGCATCGCGCCGATTTCCGCGCGATCGCGTTACGTCCTGGTAACGGTCTTGGCGCTCGCGACCTCGCTTGCGCCGGGGCACGGCGACTCCTCGGCCGCCGCTGAGCGGCGATCAGGCTGCTGGCGGTAAGGGGCGTGGGCGGCGGAAGCGGCCGACCACGAGGTCGACCGAGACGAGCACGAGCGAGAGCCAGACGAGCGCGAAGCCGATCCAGCGCTCGAGCGGCATCGGCTCGAGCATGACGAAGGCGCCGAAGAGGAAGGAGATGATCGGCGCGAGGTACTGCGTGAAGGCGAGCGCGGTGAGCGAGATGCGGCGCGCCGCGGCGGAGAAGGCGAGCAGCGGCAGGGCCGTCACGAGGCCGAGGCCGACGGTCGCCCAGATGCCGGGCGCGCCCGCGGCACCGACCGTCACCCCGTTGATGCTCACCGCGATGCCGAGCATGATGAGGGACGCGGGGATCACGGCCGTGGTCTCGATCGTGAAGCCCGTGAGCGCATCCACCGATCCCCCGACGCGCTTCTTGATGAGGCCGTAGACGCCGAACGAGAGCGCGACCGCGAGCCCGAACCACGGCACCTCGCCGTAGCCGACGACCATGACGAGCACGCCGATCGCGCCGAGGCCGACGGCGACCCACTGCGCGGGCCGCAGGCGCTCGCCGAGGAACAGCACCGCGAGCACGACCGAGACGAGCGGGTTGAGGAAGTAGCCGAGGCTCGTCTCGAGCACGCGATCCGAGAGCACGGCGACGATGAACGCGGTCCAGTTGACGAGCACCGCGTGGCCCGCGAGCACGAGCGTCCACGTGTCGCGCCGGTTGCGGAGGGTCGCGCGCATCCGCGCCCAGCCGCGCGTCATCGCGACGAGGCCGAAGCCGACCACGACGGAGGCGAGCACCCGCCAGCCGATGAGCTCGAAGCCGTCGATGCCCTTGGTGAGCTGCAGGTAGACGGGCACGACGCCCCAGAAGGCGTAGGCGAAGACGGCGTACCAGACGCCGGTGGTGCGCTGCTCGGGCATCGTCCCCCTCGATCACGAAGGGCGGCGCCCCCGGAGGGGCGCCGCCGCTGTCGTCAGTGCTGGTGGCTCAGCGCTCGACGATCGCGAGCACGTCGCGAGCCGAGAGCACGAGGTACTCGTCGGCGCCGAACTTGACCTCGGTGCCGCCGTACTTCGAGTAGAGCACCTTGTCGCCGACGGTCACGTCGATCGGCACGCGGTTGCCGTTGTCGTCGACGCGGCCGGGGCCGACCGCGACGACCTCGCCCTCCTGGGGCTTCTCCTTGGCGGTGTCAGGGATGACGAGACCGCTTGCAGTGGTCGTCTCTGCCTCGACCTGCTTGATGACGATGCGGTCCTCGAGCGGCTTGATGGAAACCGACACGGTTGCCTCTTTCTTGTCAGACTCTGGGGCGCGCCCGGTCATGCCGGGCGCCGCTCCAAGACTAGGCCGAGAGTTGGCACTCGGTCAACATGAGTGCCAACCGCCCGGGACCCGCGGGCAGTGCGTGGTGTTGGATGAGAGCGATGGACGCCGATGCGCTGCGACTCCTGCTGTCGAAGGAGGGCCTCGCGCTGCTCGACCGCGCGGAGGCGGGCCTGGGCGGCGCCGCCGACGTCGTGCGGGAGGTCGCGAGGCTGCGCGCCGAGGGGCACGACCCGCTGCTGGTCGCGACCGTGCTGAGCCAGGCGCGGCTGCGGCGCCGGGGGCGCGCGAAGTTCGGCGAGTTCGCGCAGGGCATGCTCTTCACCGAGGCCGGTCTCGAGCAGGCGACGCGGCTGCGCGTCGCCGCGCACCACGCGGGCCGGATGCGCTCGGCCGGCATCGTCTCGGTGGCCGACCTCGGGTGCGGGATCGGTGCCGACGCGCTCGCGTTCGCGACGCTCGGGCTCGAGGTGACCGCGGTCGAGCGCGACGAGGCGACGGCGGCGATCGCGGCCTTCAACCTCGCCCCGTGGCACGCGACCGTCGTGCACGGTGACGCCCTCGAGACGGCGACGGACGCCGAGGCGCTCTGGTTCGACCCCGCGCGGCGCGACGGCGCCAGCCGGCTGCGCGACCCCGCCGACTGGTCGCCCTCGCTCGACCGCGTCTTCGAGCGCGCCGCCGCGCAGCCCGCGGGCGTCAAGCTCGCGCCGGGCATCGATCGCACCCTGCTGCCGCCGGACGCCGAGCACCAGTGGGTCACCGACGGCCTCGAGACCGTGGAGGCCGTCGTGTGGACGGGCGCCCTGGCCCGTCCCGCCGCGCCGCGCAGCGCCCTCGTGCTCGGCAACGGCGCAGCGGAGGAGCTCGTCGGTGCGCCGACGCATCCGGAGCCCGGGGAGCTCGGCGAGTGGCTCTTCGAGCCGGCGGGCTCGGTCATCCGCGCCGAGCTCATCGGCACGCTCGCCGAGCGGCTCGGCGCGCGGAGCGTGAGCGAGGGCATCGCCTACCTCACGGGCGACGCGCTCGTCGAGACGCCGCTCGCGCAGGCGTTCCGCGTGCGCGAGGTGCTGCCGCTCGACGAGCGGAGGATCGCGCAGCGGCTCCGGCAGCTCGGCATCGGCGAGCTCGAGATCAAGAAGCGCGGCGCCGATGTCGACCCCGCCGCGCTGCGGAAGCGGCTCAAGCTCAAGGGCGACGAGCGGGCGACGCTCGTCGCGACGCGCGTCGGCGGCCGGCATCGCGCGATCCTCGCCGACCGAGCGTGAGCTCAGCCCAGGAGCATCCCCGGCAGCACCGGCAGCCACTCGACCGCGGTCACGATCGCGAGGATGAGCGCGAGCACCGAGCCGACCGATCCCGCGGCGACCGCGACGTACGGCCACGGGCTGTCGTCGGGGCGCCGGCGGAGGGCGAAGAGCCCGCACACGGTGCCGGCGGCGGCGATCGGGAGCCCGGCCCCGCTCATGAACGCGAGAGCGAGGCCGAGTCCCGAGAGGATGAGCGCGACCCACGTGAGGTCGCTCAGTCGGCGCGCGCCGCGCGCCGACCGGGGCCGAGCCGGCTCGATCAACCGCCCATGATCGAGTAGTACTCGATCCACTGCGCGAGGCGGATGGCGTTCACGACGCCGACGATGATCGAGATCACGGCCGCGACGGCGCCGACGATGCCCGCGACGAGCGGCCACGGCTTGCCCTCCGGGTTCTTGCGGATCGCGACGAAGCCGAGGATCGCGCCCACGAGCGCAGGCAGGAAGCCGAGCCCGAAGACGAACGAGAGCAGCAGGCCGAGGCCCGAGAGCACGAGCGCCCAGACGGTGATGCCCTTGAGCTTCTTCTCACCGGGCGCGGCGTAGGCGGCGGGCGCATAGCCGCCGGCGGCCGCGTCGCCGTAGGCGGGCGCCTGGCCGTAGCCGGCCGAGTCGGCGCCGTACGCGGGCTGCTGGCCGTAGGCGGGCTGCTGGCCGTAGGCGGGCTGCTGGCCGTACGCCGGCGCGCTGCCGTAGGGCTGCTGCTGGCCGTAGCCGGCCTGCTCGCCGTAGGCGGGCGCCTGCTCGCCGTAGGCGGGCGCGGGCTGCCCGTAGGCCGGCTGCGACTGCTGGCCGTAGCCGGGCTGCTCGCCGTAGGGCTGCTGCCCGTAGCCCGATGCGGGAGCCGACTGGCCGTACGCCGCGTCGCCCTGCGTGGCCTGCTGGTCGAAGGCCGGCTGCGAGAAGGGCTGCCCCTGGTCGCCGAACGGCTGCTGCTGCCCGTACGCGGGCGACTGGCCGAAGCCCGACTCCTGCTGGCCGTACGCCGGGGCGTCGGGCTGCGGGTCGTAGGCCGGCTGCTGGCCGAAGTCCGCGGTGGGCTGCTCACCGGCCTGGGGCTCGGCGCCCTCCTGGTCGGGTCGACGGAATCGGTCGTCGGCCTGCGAGAACTGGTCGGTCACGGGGCTCCTCCTTGGCACGCGCGCGGATGCGCGTGATCAACGTATCGCCTAGAGGCCGGGCTGCACCTGCTCGGCGAGCTGCACGATCATCGCGATGCCGGTGATCGTCGCCGAGAGCATCGCGACGATCGTGACGGCTCCGAGGATGATCGCCCAGATCGCGAGCAGCCGGCCGTCCTCGCCGGTGCGCTTGATGCGGCCGAGCGCGATCGCGCCCATGACCATCGCCGCGATCGAGCCGATGATCGGCAGGATCGTCGCGCCGCACACGGCCGCGATGATCGCGAGCACCGCGAGCGTGCTCGTCGTCGGTCCCGGATGCGTCGGCGCGCTCCACGCCGTCGGCTGCGGTCCCGGAGCGTGCTGGCTCGGCGCCGGAGCGCCCCATCCCTGCTGCTGCCACGCGGCCTGGCTCATGCTGCGCCTCCTCGGTCTCGGCTCCGATCCTGCCAGCCCCGGCTGTGCGGGCCGTCGGCGAGCCGCGCCGCGCCCGCACCTGCCCGGGGCACACCTGCCCGGCGCACACCTGCCCGGCTCACTCCTGCCCGGCTCACACCTGCACCGTGCTCGCGTCGAGCGTCGACTCGGCCGCGAAGCCCGGGTCGCTCGGGGCGTCGCCGCGGGCGACGAGCATCGCGCCGACCGCCGCGATCATCGCGCCGTTGTCGGTGCAGAGCTCGAGCGGCGGGATGCGCAGCTCGACGCCCTGCGCGGCCGCGCGCTCGGTGGCGACCTCGCGCAAGCGGCGGTTCGCGACGACGCCGCCGCCGAGCAGCAGCCGCGGGATGCCGAGCTCGGCGCACGCGTCGAGCGCCTTCGCGACGAGCACGTCGACGACCGCCTCGCGGAAGCTCGCCGCGACGTCGGCGATCGGGAGCTGCTCCCCCGCCGCCTCCGCGCGCTCGACGTGCCGGGCGACGGCGGTCTTGAGGCCCGAGAAGGAGAAGTCGAAGCGGTGCCGCTGCCGGTCCTTCGGCGCCGTGAGGCCGCGCGGGAAGCGGATCGCGTCGGGGTCGCCGCCGACGGCCGCGGCGTCGATCGAGGGCCCGCCGGGATAGCTGAGCCCGAGCAGGCGCGCGGTCTTGTCGAACGCCTCGCCCGCGGCGTCGTCGATCGTCTCGCCGAGCAGCTCGACGTCTCCGGCGAGGTCGCGCACGAGCAGCAGCGACGTGTGGCCGCCCGAGACGAGCAGCGCGACGGTCGGCAGCTCGAGCGGCTCGCCCGAGAGCACGTCGGCGGCGACGTGGCCGACGAGGTGGTTGACGCCGTAGAGCGGCAGCTCCCGCGCGGTCGCGAGGCCCTTCGCGGCGCCGATCCCGACCATGAGGGCGCCCGCGAGCCCCGGACCGGCGGTGACGGCGATCGCGTCGAGGTCATCGAGGGTCATGGATGCGTCGTCGAGCGCCGCGAGGATCGTCGGCTGCATCTGCTCGAGGTGCGCGCGCGCCGCGATCTCGGGCACGACGCCGCCGAAGCGCGCGTGCAGCTCCATCGACGACGCGATGCGGTTCGCGAGCAGCTCGGTGCCGCGCACGATGCCGACGCCGGTCTCGTCGCAGCTCGACTCGATCCCGAGCACGACCGGTGCGCGCCCGCTCATCGCGCCTCCCGCTTCATCACCACGGCATCCACGTCCTCCGGCTGGTAGTAGCGCGGCCGCACCCCGATCTCGCGGAAGCCGACCGACTCGTAGAGGCCGCGCGCGACGGGGTTGTCGGCGCGCACCTCGAGGAAGAGCTCCTGCACGCCGCGGCGCTCGGCCTCGGCGAGCAGCTCGGCGAGCAGCGCGCGCCCGATGCCGCGACCGCGGGCGTCGGCCGCGACCGCGATCGTCTGCACGTCGCCCTCGACGCCCACGGCGCGGAGCCCCGCGTAGCCGACGAGCCGCCCCTCGGCGTCGACCGCGGCGAGGTAGCGGCCCCACTCGCTCGCGATCTCGGCCCGCATCGTCTCGGCCTCCCACGCGCTCGGGCCGAAGGAGGCGCGCTCGAGCACCATGATCGCGTCGAGGTCGGCGGCGTCGGCGGTGCGGATGCGCACGCCCGCCTCGGGGAGGTCGGCGCTCACTGCGACACCCGCTTCGGGCCCGCTGACGGCACCGCGTCAGCCTCGCGCAGGTAGAGCGCCTCGGTCACCTCGGCGGCGCCGCGTGCGGCGGCGCGAGCGAGCAGTCCCGCGTCGATCGCCTCGGCGTCGACGCGCGGCAGCCCCGCGTGCTCGCCGGCGGGCTCGGGCACCGCGTCGGCGGGCGCGAGGTGCGGCCCGTCGACGACGGCACCGCCCGCGACGACGCTCCACGCGCGCTCGCGCCGGCGGACGTCGGTCGTGACCTGCGCGTCGCCAGTCGCCCCGCCGAGGTGGCTCGCGACGCCGAGGCAGCGCACGCCGAGCCCCATCGCCGTCGCGCGCGCGGCGGCGATGCCGACGCGCAGCCCCGTGAACGCGCCGGGCCCCATGCCTGCGACGACGAGCTCGATCCGGCTCCTGCGCCCCTCGAGCGCGCGCTCGAGCATCGGCCCGAGCCGCTCGGCGTGCCCGCGCCGGTCGTCGGAGCGCTCCTCGAAGACGAGCTCGTCGCCGTCGAGCACCGCGACCGCGGTGCCGAGCGAGGTGTCGATCGCGAGGATCATCGCGCCGCCCCCTCGAGCGCGAGCGCGCGCAGCCGCGCGGCGTCCCACGCGGGGCCGTGACCGCTCAGCCGCACGTGCCGCGGCGCATCCGCCTCGTCGTCCATCTCATCCTCTCCCGCGGCCAGCGGCCGCTCGATCTCGACCCGCAGCCACGACTCGAGCGCGTGCTCGAGCGGCGCGCCCCACTCGGCGACCGTGATGGCGCCGTCGAGGTCGAGGTCGAGGTCGTCGAGCTGCGCCTCGCTGCCCTCGTCGCCGCCGAGCCGGTAGGCGTCGACGTGCTGGAGGTCGGGACCGGCCTCGGTGCGGTGCGTGCGGGCGATCACGAAGGTCGGGCTCTGCACCGTGCCGCGCGCGCCGAGCGCCCTGCCGATGCCGCGCGTGAGGGTCGTCTTGCCGGCGCCGAGCGGCCCGATGAGCAGCACCGCGTCGCCCGCGACGAGGCGGCGCCCGATGCGCTCGCCGAGCAGCTCCATCGCGTCGGCATCGGGCACGGCCCCGGCGACCTCGACCGCGACGCGCGGGCCGACCATGCCGGTGAGCTCGGGGGCGGATGCGTGCTCGATCGCGACGGGGTCGCCGACGGCCGCGAGGCGGTCGTCGATGTCGAGCACGACCTGGTCCATCGCGACGCGCCCGCGGATGGGCTCGGCTCCGCCGCGGAGCATGACCGGCCGGCCGCTCGCCGCGCGCGTGATGCCGTCGGCGTAGCCGAGGCCGACGAGCGCGAGCGTCGTCGGCCGCGCCGTCACGTGCTCGCCGCCGTAGGAGACGCCGAGCCCCGCCTCGACGCGCTTGACGCCGACGAGCTCGCCGAGCAGCCGCCGCGGCGCGCCGTCGAGCCCGAGCTCGAGCGCGCGCCGCGGGGCGAGCGCGGGATCGGGGGCCGTGCCGTGCGCGCCGAGCGCGAGCGAGCCCATCCGCGTGACGACCTCGTACGTGATCGTGCCGGCCGCGAGCGCCCACGCGTCGGCGCTCGGCGCGCCCGTCGCGGGGTCGCCGAAGAGCACGCCCTCGCCCGTGAGCGGCGGCTCGATGCGGAGCGCGCCCGCGGCGACCGCCGCGACGCGCGCGAGCTCGTCGCCCACGCGCACCGGGGCGCCGATCGCGGGCAGCAGGCCCGCGTCGAGGCCGCCCTCCGCGACGCCGTCGCGGAACGCCGCGGTGACGCGCATCGCGGGCAGGAGCCCGAGCGCAGCCGCGCTCGCGCCGTCGCCCGCGCCGGGACCGGCGGGGTCGACGCCGTAGGCGGCCATGCCGAGCCGCACGAGGTCGAAGCGCGACTCGGGCAGCGCGAGCGCGGCGGCGGAGGCCGCGAGGTGGCGCACCTCGAGCGCGAGCGGCTCGGCGGCGGCGGCCGCCGCCGCGAAGTCGGCGACCTGCGCGAGGTCGGCCTCGCGGCTCGAGCCGGCGAGGTGCGACATGAGGCCGCGCACGCGCGCGCCGCCGCGCACGAGCTCGACCGCGCGAGCGAGGGCCGCGGCGCGGTCGCCGCGCGCGACGCCGTTGCGGCCAAGCCCGGTGTCGACCTTGAGGTGGATCGTCGCGCCGGCGTCGGCGGCCGCCTCGAGCTGCGCGATCGACGAGACCGCGACCTCGACGCCGCGCCGGGCGGCGATGCGGAAGTCCGTGCGGGGGCCGTGCAGCCACGCGAGCAGCGGCGCATCGAGCCCTGCATCGCGCAAGGCGACGGCCTCGGCGAGGTCGACGACCCCGAGCATCACGGCGCCGCCATCGAGCATCGCGCGCGCCGACGCGAGCGCGCCGTGGCCGTAGCCCTCGGCCTTCACGACGCCGAGCACCGGCACGCCGACGCGCGCCCGGAGCGCGCGCACGTTCGCCGCGATCGCCGCGGCGTCGACCTCGACGCGCATCAGTCCTCCGCGATGACGGTCGCGGTCGCGACGCCGCCGTCGTGGCTCATCGAGACGTGCACCCGCCGGGCGCCGATCGCCACGGCCCGCGTCGCAGCGGTGCCGCGCAGCTCGAGCTCCGGGTCCCCCTCGGGCGAGGGCACGACCACGAGGTCGACCCACCGCATCCCGGCGTGCGCGCCGAGCGCCTTGATCGCCGCCTCCTTCGCGGCGAAGCGGGCCGCGAGCGAGTGGAGGCCGCGCGCCTGCCCGTCGCTGCGCACGAGCTCCTCCGGCGCGAACAGCCGCGGCTTGAGCGCGGGCGTGCGCGTGACGGCGCGCTCGAAGCGGGCGACGTCGACGACGTCGACGCCGAGCCCCACGATCACGAGCCGACCCCGCTCATCCGCGCCCGTTCAGCTCCCGAGCGTCACTCGACCGTGACGGACTTCGCGAGGTTCCGCGGCTGGTCGACGTCGAGGCCCTTCGCGGTCGCGAGCTCGAGCGCGAAGATGTGCAGCGGCACGACCTGCAGCACGGGCTCGAGCATCGGCAGGGTGAGCGGCACGCGCAGCACGACGTCGGCGTACGGCAGCACCGCGGCGTCGCCGGCCTCGGCGACCACGATGACGCGAGCGCCGCGCGCCCGGATCTCCTGGATGTTCGAGACGATCTTCGAGTGCAGCAGCGGCTCGTTGCGCGGGCTCGGCACCACGACGAAGACGACCTGGCCCGGCTCGATGAGCGCGATCGGGCCGTGCTTGAGCTCGCCGCCCGCGAAGCCCTCCGCGTGGATGTAGCTGATCTCCTTGAGCTTGAGCGCGCCCTCGAGCGCGACGGGGTAGCCCACGTGGCGGCCGAGGAAGAGCACCGAGCGGCTGTCGGCCATCCAGTGCGCGAGCTCGTGCACGGCCTCCTGCTCGGCGAGCACCTGCCGCAGCTCGGCGGGCAGCTCGCGCATCTCGGCGACGACCTCGGCGATCGCCTCGTCGGCCATCGTGCCGCGCACGCGCGCGAGGTGCAGGCCGAACAGCAGCTGGCCGATCACCTGCGCGAGGAAGGCCTTCGTCGACGCGACCGCGACCTCGGGGCCGGCGTGCGTGTAGAGCACGGCCTCCGACTCGCGCGGGATCGTCGCGCCCTGCGTGTTGCAGATCGACAGCGTGCGCGCGCCTTGCGCCTTGGCGTGCTGCACGGCCATCTTCGTGTCCATCGTCTCGCCGGACTGCGAGATCGAGATGACGAGCGTGCGCTCGTCGAGCACCGGGTCGCGGTAGCGGAACTCGTGCGCGAGGTCGACCTCGACGGGCACGCGCGCCCAGGTCTCGATCGCGTACTTGCCGACGAGGCCCGAGTAGTTCGCGGTGCCGCACGCGACGATCACGATGCGGTCGATCGAGCGCAGCGCCTCGTCGTCGAGCGCGCCGAGGTCGAGCTCGACGTGCGAGTCGGCGAGGCGGCCGCGCATCGTGTTCTCGACGGCCTCGGGGCCCTCCGAGATCTCCTTCGCCATGAAGGAGTTCCAGCCGCCCTTCTCGGCGGCCGACGCATCCCAGCTCACCTCGAAGCGCTTCGGCTCGACGGCGTTGCCGTCGAAGTCGGTGACGGATGCGCTGTCGCGCGTGATCGTCACGATCTGGTCGTTGTCGAGTGCGGCGGCGTTCGGCGTGAACTTCACGAACGCGCTCACGTCGCTGCCGAGGAAGTGCTCCCCCTCGCCGTAGCCGACGAGCAGCGGCGAGTTGTGGGAGGCGCCGACGACGACGCCGGGCTGCTCGGCGTGCATCGCGAGCAGCGTGAACTGGCCGTGCAGCCGCCCCACGACCTGCCGCATCGCCGCGGTCAGGTCGCCGGTCTCGCGGTAGGCGCGGCCGAGCAGCTTCGCGGCGGCCTCGGTGTCGGTCTCGCTCGCGAAGGTTTCACCTGCCGCCTCGAGCTCGGCGCGGAGCTCGGCGAAGTTCTCGATGATGCCGTTGTGGATGAGCGAGAGCCGGCCGTCGTCGCCGACGTGCGGGTGCGCGTTCTCGTCGGTCGGGCCGCCGTGCGTCGCCCAGCGCGTGTGGCCGATGCCGGTCGCCGAGGCGGGCAGCGGCGCGTCCTCGAGGCTCGCGCGCAGCACGGCGAGCTTGCCGCCCTTCTTGCGCAGCGCGATGTGGTCGCCGTCGATGACGGACACCCCGGCGCTGTCGTAGCCGCGGTACTCGAGCCGCGACAGCCCTTCGAGCAGCACGTCGACCGTGCCGCGCTCACCCGTGTATCCGACGATTCCACACATGGGGTCGATCCTACCGGCGGTAGAGTCGCGCTCGATGTCGCACCCGATCAGCTCGCCGTTCGTCGAGATCGACCGCGCCGATTGGGCGAGGCTCGCGCCCCACGTGCCCGACCCGCTCACCGAGGCCGAGGTGCGGCGCATCCGCGGCACCGGCGACCGGCTCGAGCTGCGCGAGGTGGCGGAGGTCTACCTGCCGCTGTCGAAGCTCATCAGCCTCTACCGCGACTCGGCCGCCCGCCTGCACCGCGAGACGACCGAGTTCCTGGGCGCCCCGACGCGTCCGACCCCCTTCGTGCTCGGCGTCGCCGGCTCCGTCGCGGTCGGCAAGTCGACGACCGCGCGCTTGCTCAAGGAGCTGCTCGGCCGCTGGCAGGGCGAGCTGCGCGTCGACCTCGTGACGACCGACGGCTTCCTGCACCCCAACCGCGTGCTCGAGCAGCGCGGCATCATGGGCCGCAAGGGCTTCCCCGAGTCGTACGACCGGCGCGCGCTGCTGCAGTTCGTGACGCGCGTGAAGTCGGGCGAGGCCGAGGTGCGGGCGCCCGTCTACTCGCACCTCTCGTACGACATCGTGCCGGGCGAGGAGATCGTCGTGCGGCGCCCCGACATCCTCATCGTCGAGGGGCTCAACGTGCTGCAGCCGCCGCCGACGGGCTCGCACCTCGCGGTCTCCGACCTGTTCGACTTCTCGGTCTACGTGGATGCGCGCACGCGCGCGATCCGGGAGTGGTACATCGAGCGCTTCTTCACCCTCAAGGCGACCGCGTTCCAGGACCCGCAGTCGTACTTCCACCGCTTCGCCGACATGACGGATGCGCAGGCGCGCGCGTACTCGTCGGACATCTGGGACTCGATCAACGGCCCGAACCTCGTCGAGCACATCCTGCCGACCCGCTCGCGCGCCGACCTCGTGCTGCGGAAGGACGACGACCACACGATCCGGAGCGTCCTGCTCCGCAAGGTGTAGCCCCGCCCCCGCTGGTCGAGTAGCCGCCGAAGGCGGCGCATCGAGACCCGGCTCCGCCGAGCTGACCGCTCACGCGCCGACCTGACCGCTCACCCGCGGCAGTGACCCGCGCAAGTGACCACTCACCCGCGCAAGTGACCACTCACCCGCGGGAGGCGCCACTCACACGCGGAAGGCGCCACTCACACGCGGGAGGCGCCGCTCAAGTGCGGGAGGCGCCACTCAGATGCGGGCTACGGGGCCGGGACGCCCTCGACGACGTTCGGCGATCGCGCGGCGCGCGTGCGCGGGCTCTGCCCGAGCCGCACGAGCACGACGCCCGCGATGATCGCGGCGGCGCCGAGCAGCTGCGGCGGGGTCGGCAGGATCCACAGCAGCAGCGCGGTCCAGGCGATCGCGAACATCGTCTCGGAGTAGCCGACGAAGCTCGCGAGCGTCGCGCCGAGCCGGCGTCCGCCGAGGATGCCGAGCACGTAGGCGGCGGCGGTCGAGACGAGCACGACGAGCGCGACCGCGACCCACATCGGCACGGTCGAGCCCGCGAGCACGACCGGCTCAGCGGTCGCCTCGAACGGCAGCAGCCCCGAGAGCGACGCGGCGCCGAGCACGACCGCGCCGACGACCATGCCGAGGCCCGCGAGCGCGATCGGGTGCAGCTCCGAGTCGGGCTTCGACGCGACGACCCAGTAGGCGGCGTTGCCGATCGCGGAGCCGAGCGCGAGGAGCACGCCGATCGGGTGCAGCGCCTCGCCGCCGACCCCCGAGATGAGGGCGAGGCCGACGAGCGCGACGCCCGCGCCCGCGAGCGTGAGCCACGCCGGCGCGCGGCGCGTGACGGCCCACGTGGCGAAGACGAGGAGCACGGGCCCGAGGAACTCGATGAGCAGGGCGAGCGAGGGCTGGATGTAGGCGACGGCGCTGAAGAACGCGAGCTGGCACAGCGCGATCGCGAGCACGCCGAGCACGAGCACTTCCTTCCACGACCGGGCCACCGCATCCCACCGACCGCGCAGCAGCCACAGCGTCGGGCCGAGCAGCACGAGCGCGCCGCCGCTGATGCGCACGGTCGTGACCGCCCCGGAGGACCATCCCGCGTCGAGGAGTGAGGAGGCGAGGATGCCGGAGATGCCGAACGACGCGGCGCTCGCGAGCGCGAAGGCGAGGCCGATCGATCGACGAGCGTGCATCGGCGGGGCCCCTGTCTCGATAGCATCGTGCTCACGACGGCACGGTGTCACGACCGTCGGGCCTGACAGTCGCGATCCTAACCGAGGTCAACCAGTGTCGCTGCCGTATCCGAAGGAGCTCGTGCAAGTGCTCGAGTTCGCCGCCGACCTGTGCAATCGGCGACGCGATGCAGAGCTCCAGACCGCCGTGAGCCTGCGGCAGACGTGCGCCTCCTGGGGCTTCCCCGGCGCGAGCGGCGCGACGCGCGCCGACCTCGAGGCGACGTGGGGCCGGATCGAGGCGATCGAGCGCATGTGGGACGCGGACCGCGACACCGTCGCGTCGATGGTGAACCGCATCTTCGAGGAGACCGGAGCGAGCCCGCGGCTCGTGCGGCACGACGCCTTCGACTGGCACCTGCACGGGCTGCCGCACGGCGCATCGCTCGCCGACACGATCGCGGTCGACGCCGCGATGGCGCTCGGCGACCTCGTGCGCCTCGACGACCTCGAGCGCTGCCGGCGCTGCGCCGACGTGCGCTGCGAGCGGATGTTCCTCGACCTCTCGCGCAACCGATCGCGCCGGTTCTGCTCGACGCGATGCCAGTCCCGCACGAACGTCGCCGCCTTCCGCGCACGCGCGCTCGAGGGGTAGCCGTCGGACGACCTCCCAGGTTGCCGGGAGGATGCTGTCGCGCATGGCAACGACCACGACCGCGGAGCCTGCGGGTCACTCGACGAAGCTGAAGCGCGGCATCACGACGCTGCTGCTGTTCTTCTTCATCGTCGGCGACACGCTCGGCGCAGGCATCTACACGCTCGTCGGCACGATGGCGGCCGACGTCGGCGGCGTGCTGTGGGTGCCGCTCGTCCTCGCGCTCGTGCTCGCACTGCTGACGGCCGGCACGTACGCCGAGCTCATCACGAAGTACCCGCACGCGGGCGGCGCCGCCCGCTACGCGGAGCGCGCCTTCGACAAGCCGTACGTGACGTTCCTCATCGGCTTCCTCATGCTCGCGGCGGGCATCACGACCGCCGCGGCGCTCGCCAACGCGTTCGCGGGCGACTACCTGCAGGCGCTCGTGCCCGACATCCCGACGATCCCGGTCGCGATCGGCTTCATCGCGCTGCTCGTGCTCGTCAACCTGCGGGGCGTGCGGGAGTCGCTCATCGCGAACGTGGGTGCGACCGTCGTCGAGATGACGGGGCTCATCATCATCATCGTCGTCGCGGCGATCGTCTTCGGCTCCGGCGGCGGCGAGCCTGCGCGCCTCACGACCTTCGCCGAGGGCGTGCCGCCGCTCTCCGGCGCCTTCGCGGCCACGATCACGGCGTTCTTCTCGTTCCTCGGCTTCGAGGCCGCCGCCAACATGGCGGAGGAGGTGAAGGACCCGAGCCGCTCGTACCCGCGTGCGCTCTTCGGGGCGATCATCACGGCCGGCGTCGTCTACCTGCTCATCGCGCTCGGCGCCGCGGTCGTCGTGCCGCTCGACCAGCTCGCGACCTCGGAGGGTCCGCTGCTCGAGGTGATCGAGGCCTCCGGGCTCGCCTTCCCGTCGTGGCTCTTCGCCCTCATCGCCCTCGTCGCGATCGGCAACGGCGCGCTGCTCTTCCTCGTCATGGCCTCGCGCGCGACGTACGGCCTCGCCGAGGCGAAGCTGCTGCCGCGGGCGTTCGGCGCCGTGCTGGCGAAGCGTCGCACCCCGTGGGTGTCGATCCTCGTCGTGGGCGCCGTGACGATGGCGATGTCGCTCATCGGCGACGTCGGCACGCTCGCCGACACGACGGTGCTGCTGCTCGTGCTCGTCTTCATCTCGGCGAACATCTCGGTGCTCGTGCTCAAGAAGGACACGGTCGCGCACAAGCACTTCACGACCCCGCGCATCGTCTCTGTGCTCGCGCTCATCGCGTCCGTCGCCCTGCTGACGCAGCAGAGCCTGCAGACGTGGCTCATCGCGGGAGGCTACGTCGTGGTCGGCACGATCCTGTTCCTCGTCGCCCGCGCCGCCCGCCGGCGCGAGCACCGGCAGGGCACGGCGGAGCCGACGCGCGAGCTGCGGCTCGAGCGGCCGATCGTGCGCGACGACGACTGACGCGCTGCGGGCGGAGCCCGCGATCGGCGCTAGGCGCTGACCGCGAGCTCCGCGCGCACGAGCTCCGCGAGCTCGTCGGCGATCGACTGGGCGACGTGGTGCTCCTGCGCCTCGACCATGACGCGCACCATCTTCTCGGTGCCCGAGGGGCGCAGCAGCACGCGGCCGTTCGAGCCGAGCTCCGCCTCGGCGCGCGCGACGGCGTCGGCGATCGGCTGGTTGCCGCGCAGGCCGAGGCGGTCGACGCCCGAGACGTTGACGAGCACTTGCGGGTAGACCTCCATGACCGCGGCGAGCTCGCTGAGCGGCTTGCCGGTGCGCGCCATCTCGGCGGCGATCTGCAGGCCCGTGAGGATGCCGTCGCCGGTCGTGGCGTAGCGGGAGAAGATGATGTGCCCCGACTGCTCGCCGCCGAGCGCGAGCCCGTACTCCCGCAGCGCCTCGAGCACGTAGCGGTCGCCGACGGCGGTCTGCACGAGCTCGATGCCGTGCCGCTCCATCGCCACCCGCAGGCCGAGGTTCGACATGACGGTCGCGACGAGGGTGTCGTCGGTGAGGCGGCCGCGGCGCTTGCCGGAGAGCGCGAGGATCGCCATGATCTGGTCGCCGTCGACGACCTTCCCGTCGGCGTCGATCGCGAGGCAGCGATCGGCGTCGCCGTCGTGGGCGATGCCGAGGTCGGCGCCCGACGAGACGACGAGCTCGCGCAGCTGCTCGAGGTGGGTCGAGCCGACCTCGCGGTTGATGTTGAGACCATCGGGGTCGTTGCCCATCACGGTCACGCGCGCACCCGCATCCGCGAAGGCGCGCGGGCTCACGCCCGCGGCGGCGCCGTGCGCGCAGTCGAGCGCGACGTGCAGCCCCTCGAGGCTCACGTCGAGCGTGCCGAGCAGGTGCACGAGGTAGCGGTCCTCGGCGTCCGAGAAGCGGCGGATGGTGCCGACCTCGGCCCCGATCGGGCGCAGCGGCGCCCCGGCGAGCGCGAGCTCGATCTCGTCCTCGACCGCGTCGGGCAGCTTGCGGCCGCCGCGGGCGAAGAACTTGATGCCGTTGTCGGGCGCCGGGTTGTGCGACGCCGAGACCATGACGCCGAAGTCGGCGTCGATGTCCTGCACGAGGTAGGCCGCGGCGGGGGTCGTGATCACGCCGGCGTCGAGCACGTCGACGCCGCTCGAGGCGAGGCCCGCCGAGACGGCCGCGGCGATGAACTCACCCGAGACCCGCGGATCCCGCGCGACGACGGCGACAGGGCGCCGCGACTCCTGCCGGGCGGTTCGCCCGAGCACGAGTGCGGCGCCCTGTGCCAGCGCCAGCGCCGATTCTGCCGTGATGTCGAGGCCTGCGAGGCCTCGGACGCCATCCGTGCCGAAGAGGCGCGACATCGATCAGCGCTTCGAGTACTGCGGTGCCTTGCGGGCCTTCTTGAGGCCGGCCTTCTTGCGCTCGATGACGCGCGCGTCGCGCGAGAGGAAGCCGGCCTTCTTGAGCTCCGGGCGGTTGTTCTCGACGTCGATCTCGTTGAGCGCGCGGGCGATGCCGAGGCGCAGCGCGCCGGCCTGGCCCGAGGGGCCGCCGCCCGAGATGCGGGCGATCACGTCGTACGAGCCCTGCAGCTCGAGGAGCGTGAACGGGTCGTTGATGAGCTGCTGGTGCAGCTTGTTCGGGAAGTAGTCCTCGAGCGTGCGGCCGTTCACGGTGAACGAGCCGGAGCCGGGGACGAGCCGCACGCGGGCGATGGCCTGCTTGCGACGGCCGACGGCCTGGCCGCCGATGTTGACGACGCGGGGCGCGCGGGGAGCCTCAGCCGCCGGCGTCTCGGTCGAGAAGCTCTCGGGAGCCTCGATGGAGTCTGCGATCTTCGCCATGTCTGGTGTCTCCTCGCGCCCTACTGGGCGACCTGGTCGAACGTGTAGGGGGTCGGCTGCTGCGCCGCGTGCGGGTGCTCGGGGCCGGCGTAGACCTTGAGCTTCTTGATCTGGGCGCGGCCGAGCGAGTTCTTCGGCAGCATGCCGCGGATCGCCTTCTCGACGGTGCGGACGGGGTAGCGCTCGAGCATCTCCTCGTAGCCGACCGCCTTGAGGCCGCCGGGCTGGCCCGAGTGGCGGTAGGCGATCTTCTTCTGGAGCTTCTGGCCCGTGAGGGCCACCTTCTCGGCGTTGACGACGATGACGAAGTCGCCCATGTCCATGTGGGGGGCGAAGGTCGGCTTGTGCTTGCCGCGGAGCACCGCGGCAGCGTGGCTGGCCAGGCGGCCGAGCACCACGTCGGTGGCGTCGATGACGATCCAGTCGTGCTGGACCTCCGCCGCCTTGGGCGAGTACGTGCGAGTCATTGGTTGCCTCACTGATCGAATGGATGGTCGTGAATCCCGCTCCGAGGTGTTGTCGCGGCGATGCCGGGCAACCATCCGGTGGAGGGCTCATTCGGGTGGGCACGGGCGTGCGCACCAAGGATCGAGCATAGCCGCTCGCTCCCGGGCAGGTCAACCGGCGGTCACCGGTCGATCGAGGGGTCGTACTCCTCCTCGTCCTCGTGCCACACGACCTCGACGACCTCCTCGCGCGTCGCGGGCTCCTCGATCGCCTCCGCCTCGATCGGCGAGCCGAGCGCGAGCTCCTCGAGCGGGTCGACGACGGGGGCGGATGCGGTGAAGGCGTCGGGCACGACGGCCCGGTCCTCGGCCGCGACCGTCGGCACCGCCGAGCCGGACGCATCCGCCGTCGAGCCCGACGCATCCGCGGCCCCCGGCGCCTCGGCGCCCGCGCTGCTCCACGTGCGCGGGTCGGCGGCGTCGGCGACGTGCATGAGCGACTGCACCTCGGCCATGAAGCCCGTGAGCTGCGTCTGCTGGTAGCGGAGGCCGCGAGCGCGGTCCTCCGCGTCGCGCAGCACGTCCTTCGTGTGCTTCGTGACGGTGTCGACGATCGCCTGCGAGCGCTGCCGGGCCTCGTCGAGCATCGCGGAGGCGCGCGCCTTCGCGCTCGCCTCGATCTGCGCGGCCTGCGCCTTCGAGAGCTGCTCGTACGCCTCCGACTGCTCGGCGACGTGCTTCGCGTGCGCGAGCGCCGAGGCGACCTTCTCGTTCGCGTCGGCGGTGATGCGCTCGGCGTGCGCGACGGCCTGGTTGTGCAGGCGCAGGAACTCCTGCTGCGCGTCGTCCTGCCGGCGGGTGAGCGCCGCGTCGAGCTCGACCCGGCGCGCCTTGGCCTCGCGGACGATGCGGTCGGCGTCGAGCTTGAGGTCGTCGGTCTCGCGCGTCACCTGCGCGCGCAGCGCGGCGGCGGCGCGCTCGGCCTCGCCGAGCAGGACCTGCGCCTCGCGGTCGGCCTGCGCGACCTTCTCGCCGATCGAGCCGAGCTCGGTCTCGATGCGCGCGCGGTGCGCCGTCTGCTCGGTCTCGCTGCGGCGGCGCACAAGCTCGGCCTCGTGCTGCGCCTCCTGCAGCACGCGCGCGGCCTCCTCCTGCGCGTCGCGGCGGATGCGGTCGCGCTCGGCGTTCGCGTCGTCGAGGATCCGCTGCGCGGCGCTCGAGGCGTTCTCGACGAGCGACGACGCCTGGTCCTCGGCGACGCGCAGGATCTCGGCGAAGCGCACGCGCGTCTGGCGACCCTCCTTCGAGTCGTCCTCGTCGGCCTCCTCGGCGTCGTCGTCGAGCGTCTGCACCTGCTGCGCGAGCCGCAGCATGCGCGCCTCAGCCTGGTCGGCGCGCGCGACGGCCGCGTCGAGGTCCTCGCTCAAGTGCTGCGCACGCGCCTCGGCCTCGAGGCTGCGCGCCTCGGCCGTGCGCCGCACCTCGTCGAGCTCGGCGCGCAGCGCCGCGAGGGCGCCGTCCACCTGCTCGCGGTCGTACCCGCGGAAGACCTGATCGAACGACGACTGCTCCGTCATCACCACTCCTCGACTGACCGGTGCTGGGGCCCGGCCGCCTCGATCCTACGCCGCGCGCAAACCCGCCTGGCCCGCTCGAGCGCCGCTCTGGGAGCATGGGAGGACATGGCACCCCACGGCATCATCTTCGACCTCGACGGCACGCTCACCGACTCCAAGCCCGGCCTCTTCGCGAGCCTGCGGCACATGCACGCCGCGCTCGACTGGGAGCAGCCCAGCGACGAGGCCCTCCAGGCGTGGCTCGGCCCGCCGGTCGGCCAGAGCCTCAAGGAGGCCGGGCACGACGAGGCGACCGTCGAGCGCGCGCTCGCGGCCTTCCGCGAGCGGCTCGAGACGGGCCTCTTCGAGAGCGAGCTCTACCCGGGCATCGACGCGCTGCTCGCCGACCTCGACGGCGAGGGCACGCCGCTCGCCGTCGCGACGTTCAAGGTGCAGCCCGACGCGGAGCGCGTCATCGACCACTACGGGCTGCGCCACCGCTTCCGCGGCGTGCACGGCCGCAGCCCCGAGCTGCTCGGCCACTCGAAGGCGACCGTGATCGAGCGCGCCGTCGCCTCGATCGGCCGCGACGCGACCGACGTCGTCATGGTCGGCGACCGCGAGCACGACATCGCCTCGGCCGCCGAGCTCGGCATCCGCGCCATCGGAGTCGCCTACGGCTACGGCTCGCGCGCGGAGCTCGAGGCCGCGGGCGCCTGGCGGGTCGTCGACTCCGTCGACGAGCTGGGCGCCGCGCTGCGCTGACCCGGCCGGCCCGGCCTCACTCCTCGAGATCGGATGCGCTCCGTCGCGCCCGGGCGCGCTCGGCCTGCTGCGCGAGCCCTTCGTCGGGCGGGTAGCCGACCCCCACGAGCGTGAGGCCGTGCGCGGGCATGAGCCCCGTGAGCGGCGAGCGGCGACGCTCGTCGAGGAGCGCCACGGCCTGCGCGAGCCCGAGCCGCCCCTCCCCCACCCGCACGCACGCCGCCACGAGCGCCCGCACCATCGAGTGGCAGAACGCATCGGCGGTGAGCGACGCCGTCAGGAGCTGTCCGTGCTGCGCCCACGAGAACTCGCGCAGCTCGCGGATCGTCGTCGCGCCCTCGCGCGGCCGGCAGAACGCGGCGAAGTCGCGCAGCCCCACGAGCGCCGCCGCGGCGCGGCGCATCGCCTCGACGTCGAGCCCGTGCGGCACGTGCGCGGCGGTGCGGCGCTCGAGCGGGTCGGCGGGACCCGTCACGATGCGGTAGCGGTACGAGCGCGAGGTCGCCGAGAACCGCGCGTCGAAGCCCGGCGGTGCGATCGACACCCCGCGCACGGCGAGGTCGCCCTCGGGCGCGGCGAGCCGCGAGAGCCGATGCGCGAGACGCTCCGGGCGCCGGCCGGCATCGGCCGCGAGCGCGTCGGGCACGTCGGCGTGCGCGACCTGCCCGCTCGCGTGCACGCCCGCATCCGTGCGACCCGCGACCGTCACCCTGATCGCCTCGCGCGCGACCGTCGAGAGCGCGCGCTCGAGCTCGCCCTGGCACGTGCGCAGCCCCGGCTGCGCGGCCCAGCCGGCGAAGCCGCCGCCGTCGTACGCGAGGTCGAGGCGGAGGCGCGGCATGCGCCCAGCCTATGCAGGCGGGCGGGGGCGGCCGCGCCCACGGGCCGCGGAGGTCACCTCGGTAGCCTCTCGCCATGCGAGCCCAGGAGCCCTTGCCCATCGAGCACTACGCCATGATCGGCGACCGCTCGACCGCCGCGCTCGTCGGGCGCGACGGCTCGATCGACTGGCTGTGCCTGCCGCACTTCGACTCGCACGCGTGCTTCGCCGCGCTGCTCGGCGACCGGCGGAACGGGCACTGGCGCATCGGCCCCGCGGGTCCCGCGACGACGACGCGCCGCTACCTGCCGGGCAGCCTCGTGCTCGAGACGACCCACGAGACCGCGAGCGGCACCGTGCGGGTGACGGATGCGATGCCCACCGGCGACGACCGCGCCGACGTCGTGCGCATCGTCGAGGGCGTCGCGGGCGAGGTCGAGATGGAGCAGGAGCTCGTCGTGCGCTTCGGCTACGGCTCGGTGCCGCCGTGGGTGCGCCGCGTGCGCGATCGCGGCGAGGAGGTGCTCGTGGCGATCGCCGGCCCCGACCGGCTCGTGCTGCGCGGCGCCCCGCTGCCCCGCAGCGCGCAGCACGCGCACCGCGGGACGTTCGCGGTGCGCGCGGGCGAGCGGTTCGTGCTCGACCTCTGCTGGCAGCACTCGTGGCTCCCGATCGCCGAGCCCGTCGGCGAGCCCGAGGTGGTCGCGACGACGGTCGCGGAGTCGGCCGAGTGGCTCGCCGAGCTCGACTACGACGGCCCGTACCTCGAGGCGGTGCAGTCGAGCGTGCTCGTGCTGCGCGCGCTCACCGACGAGGCGACCGGCGGCATCCTCGCCGCACCCACGACGTCGCTGCCCGAGGAACCGGGCGGCGTGCGCAACTGGGACTACCGCTTCACGTGGCTGCGCGACGCATCCCTCACCGTCGACGCGATGCTCGCGGTGCGGCTCGTCGAGCGCGTGGGCCTGTGGCGCGACTGGCTCCTGCGCGCGATCGCCGGCGACCCGCAGGACATGCGCATCATGTACCGCCGCGACGGCGGCCGCGACCTGCTCGAGCGGGAGCTGCCGCACCTGCCGGGCTACGGCGGCGCGCGGCCCGTGCGGATCGGCAACGGCGCCGCCGACCAGCGGCAGCACGACGTGCTCGGGCAGGTCATGCTCACGCTGCAGCGGCTCCGCGAGCTCGGCATCGCCGACAGCCACGACTCCTGGCACATGCAGCGCGCGCTGCTCGACGAGCTCGCGACCCACTGGCGCGAGCCCGATCACGGGCTGTGGGAGATGCGCGGCGAGCCGCAGCTCTTCACGCACTCGCGCGCGATGATGTGGGCGGCGTTCGACTGCGGCGTGCGGGCGGTCGAGGGCGGCTGCGACGGCGATGCGAGCCGCTGGGCGGAGCTGCGGGATGCGCTCCGCGAGGAGGTGCTCACGCGCGGCTTCGACGAGTCCACGGGCTCCTTCCGTCAGCACTACGGCACGAGCGACGTCGACGCCTCGCTCCTCCAGCTGCCGACGATCGGGATCGTCGAGCCGACCGACCCGCGCTTCCTCGGCACGATCGCGCGCATCGAGCAGGAGCTGCTCGTCGACGGCCTGCCGCTGCGCTACCGCACGACCGGGCTCGACGGGCTGCCGGGCGACGAGCACCCCTTCGTGCTGTGCGGCTTCTGGCTGGTGAGCGCCTACGCCCAGGCGGGCCGGATCGACGACGCGACCGCGCTCATGGACCGGCTCGTCGCGCTCCGCAACGACGTGGGGTTGCTGGCCGAGGAGATCGACCCGACG
The DNA here is from genome assembly GCF_017565345.1 of Agrococcus sp. TF02-05. NCBI lineage: Bacteria > Bacillati > Actinomycetota > Actinomycetes > Micrococcales > Microbacteriaceae > Agrococcus > Agrococcus sp. TF02-05. The sequence goes on from NZ_JAGEKO010000004.1 coordinate 420,530, forward strand.
ACCGGTCGCCACTGGGGCAACTTCCCGCAGGCCTTCTCGCACCTCGGCCTCGTGCTCGCCGCGACCGACCTCGAGCGGGCGCGGTCGTCGGCCGACGGCGCGTGAGACGACGAAGGGCCCCGCTCGCGCGGGGCCCTTCGATCGTGGAGCGGTGCTACTTGTTCTCGCGCGCCTGCGCCTCGGCCTGCGTCGCGGCGTCCTGCGTCGCGTCCGCAGCGTCCGCAGCAGCGGCGTCGGCGGCCTCGGCGGCGACCTGCTCGCCCTCGACCGTCGACTCCTGCGTCTCCGCGGCGTCGGCCTCGGCGACCTCGGTCTCGGCGTCGGTCGACTCGACCTCGGCCTCGTCCTCGGCTGCCTCGGCGGACTTCGCCTCCGCGGCCTCCTGGTCGGCGGCCGCGGTCGACGCCGCGGCGGCGGCCTTCGACTTCGACGGCTTCTTCGCGACCGGCTCGAGGACGAGCTCGATCTGCGCCATCGGGGCGTTGTCGCCCTTGCGGTAGCCGAGCTTCGTGATGCGGGTGTAGCCGCCCTCGCGCTCGGCGACGAGCGGCGCGATCTCGGTGAAGAGCTCGTGCACGACGCCCTTGTCGCCGATCACGGCGAGCACGCGACGACGCGCGTGCAGGTCGCCGCGCTTGGCGAACGTGATGAGGCGCTCGGCGATCGGGCGGAGGCGCTTGGCCTTCGTCTCGGTCGTCTTGATCGACTTGTGCGTGAACAGCGCGGCCGCGAGGTTCGCGAGCAGCAGGCGCTCGTGCGCCGGACCGCCTCCGAGGCGGGGACCCTTGGTGGGCTTGGGCATGGTTCCTTTATCCCTTGATCGTCAATCGGCCCGCGTCAGCGAGCGTCCTCGTCGTAACCGCTGTAGAAGTGCGCGCCGTCGAAGCCGGGCACCGCATCTTTGAGCGAGAGGCCGAGCTCGGTGAGCTTGTCGCGCACCTCGTCGACCGACTTCTGGCCGAAGTTGCGGATGTTCATGAGCTGCGTCTCGCTGAGCGCGACGAGCTCCGACACCGTGTTGATGCCCTCGCGCTTGAGGCAGTTGTAGGAGCGCACCGACAGGTCGAGCTCCTCGATCGGAGTGGCGAGCTCGCCCGAGCCGATGGCCTCGGCGGGCGCCTGGCCGATCTCGATGCCCTCGGCCTCGGCGTTCAGGTCGCGCGTGAGGCCGAACAGCTCGACGAGCGTGCGACCGGCCGACGCGATGGCGTCGCGCGGCGAGATGGCCGGCTTCGTCTCGACGTCGACGACGAGCGAGTCGAAGTCGGTGCGCTCACCGGCACGCGTCGCCTCGACGCGGTAGGTGACCTTGAGCACGGGCGAGTAGATCGAGTCGACCGGGATGACGCCGGCCTCGGCGAACTCGTCGCGGTTCTGCGCTGCCGAGACGTAGCCGCGGCCGCGCTCGACGGTCAGCTCGAGCTGGAGCTTGGCCGAGTCGTTGAGCGTCGCGAGCACGAGCTCGGGGTTGTGGATCTCGACGCCGGCGGGCGTCGTGATGTCGCCGGCCGTCACCGTGCCCGCGCCCTGGCGCGAGAGGTAGGCGACGACGGGCTCGTCGTGCTCCGACGAGACGACGAGCTGCTTGATGTTCAGGATGATCTCGGTGACGTCCTCCTTGACACCGGCGATCGTCGAGAACTCGTGCAGCACGCCGTCGAGGCGGATGCTCGTGACGGCCGCGCCGGGGATCGACGACAGGAGGGTGCGGCGGAGCGAGTTGCCGAGGGTGTAGCCGAAGCCCGGCTCGAGCGGCTCGATCGTGAACCGCGAGCGGTGCTCGGCGATGGACTCCTCGGAGACAGTGGGGCGCTGGGCGATCAGCACGTGTCGGTTCCTTTCGGTCGCGAGTCCGCTATATGACTCGCGTGTTCAGTGACGGCGGAATGCCGGGCAGGCGAGGATCGCCTGCCCGGCAGGAGCGACTAGTTGCGGCGCGGCTTCGGCGGGCGAACGCCGTTGTGCGCCTGCGGCGTCACGTCGTGGATCGCGCCGATCTCGAGGCCGGCGGCCTGGAGCGAGCGGATCGCCGTCTCACGGCCCGAACCGGCGCCCTTGACGAAGACGTCGACCTTCTTCATGCCGTGGTCCTGCGCCTGGCGCGCAGCCGACTCGGCGGCGAGCTGGGCGGCGTAGGGCGTCGACTTGCGCGAGCCCTTCATGCCGACCGCGCCGCCCGAGGCCTGCGTGATGACGGCGCCGGTGGTGTCGGTGATCGAGACGATCGTGTTGTTGAACGTCGACTTGATGTGGGCCTGGCCCACGGCGACGTTCTTCTTGTCCTTCTTGCGCGGCTTGCGGACCGCGGACTTGGGAGCTGCCATGTTTCTCTACCTCCACGCGGCCTAGCGGCCGGCCTTCTTCTTGCCGGCGACCGTCTGCTTCTTGCCCTTGCGGGTGCGCGCGTTCGTCTTGGTGCGCTGACCGCGCACGGGGAGGCCGCGGCGGTGGCGGATGCCCTCGTACGAGCCGATCTCGACCTTGCGGCGGATGTCGGCGGCCACCTCGCGGCGCAGGTCGCCCTCCACCTTGAACGTGCCCTCGATGTGGTCGCGGAGCGCGACGAGCTGGTCGTCGGTCAGGTCCTTGACGCGGGTGTTGCGGTCGATGCCCGTGGCCTCGAGCGTCGCGACCGACCGGGTGCGGCCGACGCCGTAGATGTACGTCAGTGCGATCTCCACGCGCTTCTCGCGCGGGATGTCGACACCTGCGATGCGTGCCATCGTGTGTCTCCTCAGGAGTATGAGAGGTGTGGAGCAGCGGAGGTGCCTGGGCCTCTCCCCAAGGTGTCGCCCCTCGTGGAGCTCTTACCGCTGCTGGGATGTGCACCTCGGCCCGCGAGCGGGCTCCGTGCGTGTTCAGTTGTGGGGTCCTGCTGTGCTTCAGATCTCGATGCGCGAGCGCCTGCGGCGCGCGCTACTCGATCCTGATGCCTCCGCGCTCAGATCGGCCCTGCCGATCTGAGCGCTGCGGCATCAGCCCTGCCGCTGCTTGTGGCGGGGGTCCTGGCAGATGACCATCACGCGACCGTGGCGGCGGATGACCTTGCACTTGCCGCAGATGCGCTTGACGCTGGGGTTGACCTTCATGATTGCTTCCTCGCTGGCCTCGTGCTCGCGCGGTCGCGCGAGCCGTTCCTTATCCAGCGACCAGGGGCTACTTGTAGCGGTAGACGATGCGACCACGGGTGAGGTCGTAGGGGCTGAGCTCCACGATCACCCGGTCGCCCTGCAGGATGCGGATGTAGTTCTGCCGCATCTTGCCGGAGATGTGTGCGAGCACGATGTGCCCGTTCGAGAGCTCCACGCGGAACATCGCGTTGGGGAGCGCCTCGCTCACCGAGCCTTCGATCTCGATGACGCCGTCTTTCTTGGCCATATCCTCTTCTACAAGTCCTGGTCGCCAGTCATGCGAGTGACGCGCGCAGAGGGCGCACGACACCAACGATCAAGCCTACGCGCGGCGCAGCGGTTTGTGCAAGCCGGGCGTGTCGCCTCGACGCTACGGCGCTGCGCGTTGCACGACGATCGACCCCCACAGCATCGCGCGGTCGCGACGCGCGCGCTTCGCCGCGTCGTCGTCCATCGTCGTCGCGAACGACCGGGCGATGAGCGGGCCGCCGGGCACGAGCGCGCGCACCGCGGCCTTCCGCACGTCGCGCACCCAGCGCTCGTCGGCACCGTCGACGACGTTCGAGATCGTGATCGCGTCGTAGGCGCCGGGCTCCGCGCGCTCGAGGTGGTCGAGCAGCGGCTCATCGACCCACTCGATCGCATCGGCGCCGACGCGCGGGAGCGCGTGGCCGGGCAGCTCCTCCCCCAGCAGCAGCCGCCACGCGAAGGGGTTGCCGCTCGGCGCGTGCTTGCGCAGCGCGCGGCCGATGCGCCCGCGGATCGCCTCGTCGAAGTGGGGTGGGAGCGGCGTCGAGAAGTCGCGCAGGACGAGGGCCGACAGGCTCCCGGCCGGCCCGAGCATCGTCTTGAGGATCGAGGCGAGCGTGCGGTTGTCGAGCCGCGAGCGCCAGTGCTCGGCCGCGCGGAGCGCATCCTGCTCCTGCAGGAACTGCCGCACGCGGCGACGGCTCCACGCGGGGCTCGCCGCTCGCACCATGCCGCGGCCGATGTCGAACAGGCGCTCCGCGGCGCCCGGCTCGAAGTCGCCGCCCGCGACGCGCCGGCGGGCGTAGTCGAGCTGCGTGCGGTTCGAGGTGATCGCCGAGACCCGGTGCCCGGCGGCGGCGAGCTGCGCGACGACCTCGCCCGCGCCCGCGGAGGCGAGCACGCGGCTGCCGGGGCGCAGCTCGTCGAGCTCGATCCGGGCGTCCGCCCAGTCCCAGCCGTGCAGCAGCCGCTGCCGCGGGTTCGCGCTCGAGCGTCCTCGTCGCCTCGAGGTGCTGGTCACCACCGCCGCCTCCGCTCGATCTCCACCGCCCCATTCTCCCCGACGGCGGCGAGGCCGAGGCTCAGCGGGCCCGAGCCTCCCGCACGACCTCGACGAGCCGCGCGGTGAGCGGGTGCTCCGCCTCGAGCCCGGTGACCCGCGCGACGAACGCCGCCGGATCGAGCGAGCGGAGCAGCTCCTGGAGCTCGAGCGCCTGCTCGTCGCCCGGGGCGTCGAAGCGCAGCGCGGTGCCGAACGCCGCGACGAGCGCGTCGGCGGACTCGCCGCGGTCGACGAGCTGCGCGGCGGGCTCGACGAAGCGCTCGTGGCGCGACAGCTTGCGCAGCGGCTGCCGGCCGATGCGCTCGCACGTGTCGGGCAGCGCCGGGTTCTCGAACCGCGCGATCGCCCGGGCGACGTAGGCGGCGTGCTCGGCCTCGTCGAAGCCGTGCTTCGCCACGAGCAGCCTCGAGGTGTCGGTGAGCGCCGCCTCGACGGCCGCGCGGATCTCGGGCAGCTCGAGCGCGGCCGCGATCGTGCCGGCGCCGGCGACCCAGCCCGCGTAGGCGGTCGTCGCGTGGCCGGTGTTGACCGTGAAGAGCTTGCGCTCGATGTAGGGCTCGAGATCGTCGACGAAGTGCGCGTCGCCGATCTCGGGGGCCGCGATCCCGCCGCGCTCGAAGGCCGCGCGATCGATCGACCACTCGAAGAAGTCCTCCACGACGACGTCGAGGCCGTGCGGGTCCTGCGGCGGGATGATCCGGTCGACGGCCGTGTTCGCGAAGACCGCCCGGTCGGCGAGCTCCGGCGCGCCGTCGAGCACGTGCTCGCGGAGCGTGTCGGAGGCGCCGATGGCGTTCTCGCACGCCATCACCACGACCGGCGCGCCCTCGCGCTGCTCGAGCCCGGCGCGGATCGCGGGCGCGATGAAGCGCATGGCGCTCGGCCCGACGGCGCACGTGACGACGTCCGCCTCCGCGACCGCGCGCGCCGCCGCTTCCGGGTCGGCGCTCGAGTCGATGCCGGAGAAGCCCGTGACCGTGTGGATCCGGGCCTCGCGCCCGACCTCCCGCACCTGGTACGCATCCGCCGACTGCAGCATCCCGATGAGCTCGGCGTTCACGTCGACGAACGTGACCTCGAAGCCCGCGCGATGCAGGATGAGTCCGACGAAGCCGCGGCCGATGTTGCCCGCGCCGAAGTGGACGGCGCGCATCACTCGTTGACGTCGCCGAGCAGCTCGAGGATCGCCGCCGCGTCGGGCGCCGCCTCGAGCTTCGCGACGTCGTCCTCCTCCGAGAAGACGATCGCGATCTTCGAGAGGATCTCGAGGTGGCCGCCGTCCTTGCCGGCGATGCCGATGACGAACTTCACCGGGTTGCCGTCCCAGTCGAGCGGCGTCTCGTAGCGCGCGACCGAGAGCGCCGAGGCGAGGATCGAGTCCTTCGACTCGTTCGTGCCGTGCGGGATCGCCAGCAGGTTGCCCATGTAGGTCGACACGCTCGCCTCGCGAGCGCGCATCGCGTCGGCGTAGTCGGGCGTGACGGCGCCGGCGGCGACGAGCATGTCCGCCGCCTCCTGGATCGCCTCGTCCTTCGTGGTCGCTCGCGGGCTCGTGGTGATCTGCTCGAGGGTCAGGACGGGCATGGGTCTCCTCACGCGGTCGTGTCGCTGCCGTCGCGATTGGCGCGCTGCACCATCTCGACGACCTCGTCGTACTTGGGGCTGTTCATGAAGTTGTCGACCGACACGTGCGTCGCGCCGGGCGTGCGCTGGCGGGCGCGCTCGGTGAGCTCCTGCTGCGTGATGACGAGGTCGACGTCGGTCCCGAGCGCCGCGATCGCGACGTTCTTGACGTCGACGCCCTCGATGCCCGCCTTCTTGATCTTGTTGCGCAGCACGCTCGCGCCCATCGCGCTCGAGCCCATCCCCGCGTCGCACGCGAAGACGATCGAGCGGATCGGATCGGCCGAGACCGCGGCCCGGCCGTCGGTCGCGCTCGGGGCAGCGGCGGCCGAGCCGGACGCGGCGCCCGCGGCGGCGAGCCCGGCGAGGGCCTCGGAGGACTTGCCCTTGTTGGCCTGCGTCTGCGCCACGGCGGCGCCGAGCGCGTCGTCGCCGGCCGCCTCGCGCTCGAGGTCGCGCTTGCGGCTCAGCCGCAGGATGAGCGCGCCGACCGCGAAGGACACCGCCGCCGAGAGCACGACCGAGAGCACGACGCCGAGGTAGCTGTCGGTCGCCGTCTGCGCGACGATCGCGAAGATCGAGCCCGGCGACGCGGGCGCTCGCAGGCCGGTCGCGAAGAGCGCGTTGGTCGCCACGCCCGTCATGCCGCCGGCGATCACCGCGAGCAGCAGCGCCGGCTTCATGAGCACGTAGGGGAAGTAGACCTCGTGGATGCCGCCGAGGAACTGGATGACGGCGGCGCCCGGCGCGGTCGCGCGCGCGGCGCCGACGCCGAAGAACGTGAAGGCGAGCAGCACGCCGAGGCCCGGGCCCGGGTTGGCCTCGAGCAGGAACAGGATCGACTTGCCCTGCTCCGCCGCCTCGGAGATGCCGAGCGGGGTGAGCACGCCGTGGTTGATGGCGTTGTTGAGGAAGAAGACCTTCGCGGGCTCGATGAGGATCGAGGCGAGCGGCAGCAGGCCGGTCGAGACGAGCCAGCCGACGGCACCGCCGATGACGTCCATGATCCAGTTGACGACCGGTGCGAGCAGGTAGAAGCCGGCGATGCCGAGGATGAACGCGACGATGCCCGCCGAGAACATGTTGACGAGCATCTCGAAGCCCGCCTTGACCTTGCCCTCCCAGAGCGCGTCGAGCTTCTTCATCACCCACGCGGCGAGCGGGCCCATGATCATCGCGCCGATGAACATGTGCACCTGGCCGAGCTCCCCCTGCCCCTCGGCGGGCGGGTTGGCGGCGTTGAACTGCGCGATGAGCCAGTCGGAGCCGGCGATCACGCCGAGCGTCGCGAAGGCGCCGACCACGGCGCCGCGCGCCTCGTAGACCATCCGACCGCCGGTCGCGGCGATGAGGATGGGGAGGAGGTAGTGGATCGTCGGCCCCACGATCGACGCGAGGCCCTCGTTCGGGAACGGGCCGTCGGCGATGAAGAGGGCCGTGACGATGCCCCACGCGATGAGCGCGGGGATGTTGGGCATGATCATGCCCGAGAGGAACGTGCCGAACCGCTGGACGCGGACGCGGGCGCCGCTGCCGGACGCCGTGGCTGCTGTGGTGGTGGTCATCTCGGCTCCTGTGCTCGCTGGCGGATCAGGGCTCGCGGCGCCTACACGTCGTGGTCGGTCGAGAGCAGCTGCTCGAGCTCGTCGAGCGCCGCCTCGTCGTCGGAGGCGATCGTCACGGTGTCGCCCTTGTTCACGCCGAGCGAGATCACCGACAGGATGCTCGCCGCGTTCACCTGCTTGTCGCCGACGGCGACGGTGACGGGGGCGGATGCCTTGGCGGCGGCCTGGGCGAACAGGGAGGCGGGCCGCGCGTGGAGGCCGTGCGACGATTCGACGGTGACGGTGCGCTCGGCCATGCTGCTCCTCTGACTCGGTCCGGCGGGACGCCGGGTGGCGCTCACGGTACCACCGGTTCCCCGACCGTCGGCAGGATCCCGCGGCGTCAGCGGGGGCGGCCGCCGCGCAGCCGCGCCCAGGTCGCGAGCACCGCGACGGCGCTCCAGCCGACGAGCGCCGCGGCGGCCAGTCGCAGCTCGGCGGCACCGATCGGGGCGAGCACGGTGCCGCCCGCGACGATGCCCTCGGAGACCGCGCGGAGCGCCTGGCCGGGCAGCAGCCAGCGGACGCCGTCGAGGCCCGCGAGGGCGAGCGCGCCGGCGATGCCCGGCTCGACGAGCAGCGGCAGCGCGAGACCGACCGCGAGCACGAGCAGCGGCGAGCGGGAGGCGTGCGCGAGCGCGGCCATCCACACGGCCCACGCGGCCGCGGTGCCGAGGTGGATGCTCACGACGACGAGCGCCGCATCGAGGCTCGGGCGCACGAGCGCCGCCGCGCCCGCGAGCGCCGCCGCGCTCGAGAGCGCCGCGAGGAGGAGCGCCGGCACGAGCGTCGACCCGATCGACAGCGCGAGCCGGTGCGCCGGTCTCGGGTGGGCGAGCGCGGCATGCATCCAGCTGCCGTCGCGGTAGGGCGCGGCGACGCCCAGGCTCGCGAGCACGGCGATCGCGGGCTGCGCGGCTGAGCCGCGCGCGATGACGACGGTCGCGGCCTCGAGGTCGGTCGAGGCCGCGGCGTGCGCGAGGAGCGCGCCGGTCGCGAGCCCGCCGAGGCCGGATCCGACGAGCGCGAGCGTCAGGGGGATCCACGGTCGCCGGCCCAGCAGCATCGTCGCGAGCTCGGCCCTCGCTTCGCGCAGCACGGCGCTCACGGGCCGCCCTCGATCGCCGCGGCGAACGCGGCGCTCAGCGAGAGGCGCCGAGGGGAGAGCTCCGTCACGAGCAGTCCCTCCCGTGCCGCGATGCGCGCGATGCGCTCGGGGTCGAGCCCCCGCACCGCGAGCGCGCCCGACGCGCGGCCGTGCACGACGGCGCTCGCCGCGCGCAGCGCTCCCGCGAAGCGGTCGCCCTCCGTCGACCGCACGATGACCACGGGCGCGGCGTGCGCGCGCAGGAACGCATCCACGTCGCCCTCGAACCTCGTGCGTCCGCCGTGGAGGCACACGAGCCGGTCGAGGAGCGGCTCGATCTCGTCGAGCGCGTGCGCCGAGAGCAGCACGGCCCCGCCGCTGTCGGCGTGCGCGCGCAGGAGTGCCGAGAGCCACCGCCGGCCGGCCGGGTCGAGGCCGTCGAAGGGCTCGTCGAGCACGAGGATGCGCGGTGAGGGCAGCAGCGCTCCCGCGATCGCGAGGCGGCGGCGCATGCCGAGCGAGAACGAGCGCACCGGACCGCGCGCCTCCGCGAGTCCCACCGCCTGCAGCGTGCGGTCGATCGCGTCGGGCGCGACGCCCGCGCGCAGGGCGAGCGGTACGAGGTGCGACCGAGCGCTCGCACCGGGCGCGGCTCCCAGCGCATCGGCGCAGAAGCCGACCGAGCGCAAGGGCGTGCCGAGCGACCGGTAGCGGGCGCCCGCGACGCGAGCGATGCCCTCGTGGCGCTCGAGGCCGAGGAGGCAGCGGAGGGTCGTCGTCTTGCCGGCGCCGTTGACGCCGACGAAGCCCGTCACGCTGCCCCACGGCACGAGGAAGGAGACGCCGTCGAGCACGGTGCGACCGCCGTAGCCGCGGCGCAGCGCCGCGACCTCGATCGCCGGCCTCATGCGGGCTCCATGCGCACGACACCGGTGTCGGCGGCGAGTGCGCGCTCGCCGTGGTCGACGAGCACGACGAGCCGCGTCGACGCCCAGCGCTCGACGCTCCCCGCGAGCCGCGCGGCGGCCTCGTCGTCGAGGCCGAGGAACGGCTCGTCGAGGAGCATGACGCCGGCCTCGCGAAGGGTCGTGAGCACGACCCACGCACTGCGCCGCTGGCCGGTGGAGAGGGCGTCGGCGCGCATCGCGAGGCAGCCCTCGAGCCCGGCGGCTGCGAGCGCCGCGATCGCGCGATCGGCGCCGACGCCCGCCGCGCGACCGAACAGGCGCGCGTGCCGCTCGAGGCTCACGGCCGGCAGCAGCGCGGGCTCGCTGCGCGTCACGGTGCGTCCAGCGCGCGCGAGCGGGTCGCTCGCGAGCCTGCCCGCCACGAGCACGCGGCCGCGCGGCGGCCGCGCGGCGCCCGCGAGCAGCTCGACGACCGTGCTCTTCCCGATCCCGTTGCGACCGACGAGGCGCAGCAGTCGCGGCGCGCGCCCCTCGAGGTCGGGGACGCGGACGCGCGAGCGGCCGACCGGCACGATGCCGACGCCCTCCATGAGCACGCTCGTCACCGCCGCCTGCCGAGCGTCGCCGCGACGGCGACCGCGACGAGCGCGGTGCCCGGGAGGAGCAGCCACGCCGCGGCGAGGCCGCCGGTCGCGACGAGGCACGGCGCGGCGAGGAGCATGGCGAAGGCCAGCGCGCGCACCGCGAGGCGCTCGGTGCCGGGCTCGAGCAGCACGACGGTCGACGCCGCCACCGCGACGTACCAGCCGATCGCCGCGGCCGCCCACGGCCGCTCGGCGCCGCTCCCCGCGAGCGCCGCGAGCGCACTCGAGAGCGGCGCCGCCGCTACGCCGATCGCGAGCACGGCGACCGCGAGCGTCGCAGCGACCGCCGCGGAGGGGGCGCCGCACGACACGACCTCGCGCGCGAGCCGCTCGAGCGGGCGCGCATCCTGCGCCAGGAGCTGCGTGGCGATCCACAGCGCGGGCGCCGCCGCGATCGCGAGCACGAGCGGCTGCGACGCGGCGATCGCAGCCCAGGCCGCCGCGAGCTCCGCGCTCGGCGCCGCGAGCTCGAGCGAGCCGGCCGCGATCGCGGCCCAGGCCGCGACGCCGGCCGCGAGCACAGCGCCGAGCCGCGCCCCCGCGCCGCGGAGCAGCGGCCGTCCCCCGCCGATGGCAGCGACCGCCATCGCCCCGGCGATCCCCGCTGCTGCCGCCGCGAGCACCGCGACCGCGCGGCCGTCGCCCGCGGTCGACAGCGAGACCGATGCAGCTCCCGCCACGACGCTCGAGCTCGGCAGCAGCGGAGCGACGGCCGCGAGCGCTCCCCACCCTCGCGCGCCGCCGAGGTCGAGGGTGCGCAGCAGTCCGGCGACGGCGTCGAGCGACACGACGAGCGGCGGCATCGCGCCGACCGCGAGGCGCGAGGCGGGCCCGAGCGCGAGCGCCGCGAGCAGCACCGGCACCGCGACCTCGGGCGACAGGCGCACGGCGAGGTGCACGGCGGCCGCGGCGACCGCCACGACGCCGAGGAGCGCGCTGAGCGACGCCACGAGCAGCGGCAGCCGCAGCGGGCTCGAGAGCGCGGCGAGCATCCATCCCGGCAGCGCGTGGTGCGCGACGACCCAGCCGACCTCGGCGGCAGCCGCCGTCGCCCGCCGAGCCCTCGCGCGCCCGTCGCTCATGGCTCGCGCGAGCGACGCGCGGCTCGATGCCCGGAGCCGACGAGGTGGTAGGCGACGGCGAGCATCGAGACGGTGAGCAGCGGCCACCCGAACAGGTGCGCGGGCCAGGTGCGCACGAGGCCGACGAGGGTCATCGCTACGCGCGCCGTCACGGCCGATCCCGCGCCGGCGAGCGGGAAGCGGAAGCGCCCGTCGACCAGCGCGGGCACGCTCGTCGCGAGCGCGCAGGCGGAGGCCGCGAGCGTCAGCCACGTGCTCGCCACCCGGAGCTCCGGCGCGACGTCGGCCGTCGCCGCCGCGCTCAGCACGCCCGTGACGAGCAGCAGCTGCGCGAGCGCGATCCCGCGGACCCCGGTGCGCGAGAGCGGCAGCGCGATGCCGAGCTCGGGGATGCGGAAGGTCGCGCGCGTCACCCGAGGCACAGCAGCACCCCCGTCGCCGCGGCCGCCGCGAGCGAGCGCGCGTAGTCCCGCGCCGAGCGCCGTGCCGCGGGGAAGGCGAGCGGCGCGACCGCGGCGACCGCGATCGCCGCGACCCACAGCTGCCAGCCGCGCGGCACGGCGGCGACGCCCATCGCGAGCGCGGCGACCTGCTGGCCGAGCACGAGCACCGCGAGCACGAGGCCCGCGACGCCGAGCCGCACCCTGCCCGCGCCGCGCGCGGGTCGCAGCGCGCCCGGCCCGAGCCAGCGCTCGAGCAACGTCGCGATCACGGCCGCGACGATGAGGACGAGCAGGTGCAGCGCGATGGCGCTCACCGCTCCGACCGTCGTCGCGGCAGCCGCGAGCGCCGCATCGCCGAGCGCGTCCGCAGCCTCCTGCCCTGCAGCCGCGGCGACGTCGACGAGGATCGGCAGGCGCACGAGCAGCAGCGCGCTCACGAGCGCGAGCACGACGCACCAGACCACCGCCGAGGTCGTCGACCGTTCGAGCGCGGGGCGAGCGACCCCCGCCCGGATGGGCGCATCCATGGCTTCCTCCCTTCACGCGCCGCGAGCGACGCAGAGCGATTCCGCGACGGCCGCGAGCACGACGAGCAGCGCGGCGACGGCCGTGAGGCGCAGACCGTAGCCGAGCCCGATCGCGTACGCAGCGGTCGGGCGTCGCCCTGTGCACAGCCATGCCGACGCGACGTGCGCGACGGGCAGCAGGCCCGCTGTCGCCGCGAGCAGCACCGCGGCGGCCTCGAAGACGATGTACGGAGCGATGCGCGCGAGCGTCTCCACCGCTCCGAGGGCCGCGACGACCGAAGCGGCCGAGACGCCGATGCCGATCCCGATGAGCGCGATGCCCACGAGGGTGAGCGACCCGAGCACCGGCGCGCCCGACGCAAGCAGCGCGATGGCTGCGAGGTTGCTCGCGGCGATGCCGAGCGCGCTGCCGTCGGCGGCGAGCACGGCCGAGTCGATCGATCCGCCGGCGACGGCCGCCGCGTTGGCGGCAGCGATGTCACCGGAAGCCGCAGCGGTGGCCGCCGAGGTCGCGCCCAGCAGACCGGCGGCGAGCACGGCCGACGACGCGAGCGCGAGCCGGAGCGCGCCCCGCTCGCTCGCGGCGCCGACCGTGCTCCGGCTCATCGGATGGCCAGCGTGCGGAGCTTCCGCTTCAAGTACCACGTGACCGTGGAGATGACCGCCCCGAGGAGGCCGCCCGAGAAGAGCGCGGCGACGACGGCGAGGGCCGCACCGCCGATCTCGATGGCCGCGACGACCTGCGCGGCCGCGATGCCGGACAGCCCGAAGCTGGCCATGAGCCACGACAGCGACACGCCTGCCGCCGCCAGGCCGACGACCGTCACGGCCGCCGATGCCGTCCACACGGCCGCACGGCCGCGCTTCGATTCGATCTGCATGAGTTGACTCCTTCTTCCCACCCGTTCGCCGGGTGCTCGTGCCGCGCGGCACGAGACCGTGGGCGTCGCCCGCGACGCCATCACTCGCCCTCCTCCCGCAGCCGCGCCGCGATGGCCGCCGCCAAGCGCGCCACGAGCGACGCGGGCGGCTCGATCGAGCCGTCCTCCACGCCGACGACCGTCGCGACCGGCGTGCCGGCGCGATCGGCGAGCGCGTGCTGCGTCATGCCGGCGTGCGAGCGCAGCGATGCGAGTGAGGTCCCGATGCGCGATTCGACCGCCATGTCGGAAAGCGTGCCAGGTTTTCGACGCCAGCGCAACCACTTCTCGACAACGGGTAGCCGATCTTGCCGCTGCATGTCGAACAACCGTCGAATACCGTGATCGGTGTTCGGCAATCGTGCGGATAATGGGGTGACGCAGGAAACGGGGTCGAGCGATGTCCATCCACCTTCGCGGCGCGAGCGCGAGCGAGCGCGCGCGCTACGCCGAGCTCGTGCGACCCGCCCGCGTGCGCCGCGGCCTCAGCCAGAAGGCGCTCGCGACGCTCGCGGAGGTCGACCGCACGACCGTGAGCAACATCGAGCGCGGTGCCGGCGCTCCGCAGGAGGACGTCCTCCGACGGCTGTTCGCAGCGCTGGGCCTCGCCACCGATGCGCAGCCGCGCGACCCCGAGGTCGAGCTCTGGGTCGCCGTGATGTCCGAGCTGCTCTCGAGCGTGCCCGCCGATCGCAGGCACCTCGCCGCCGACGCCGCGATCGCGACGCTCGCCGCGCACGTGCGGGCGGGCGAGGTGTCAGCGGTCGGCCCTACCCTCACCGCCATCCACGACGAGGGCGGACTCGAGGAGCGCGACATCCATGGACTTGCGGCGCGGCGCGGCATCGCTCGAAGGGACGAGCCCCACGCTGAGTGAGCTCGTCCGGCTGTGCGCGCACGCGGGGCTCGAGGTGCACGTCGCAGCGCTCCCGGCCGGCTGCCTCGGCGCCTACGAGCACGAGCGCGAGCGCATCCTGCTCGCCCGCGGCCTCACGCCCGTCGAGCAGCGCTGCGTGCTGGCCCACGAGCTCGGGCACGCGCTGCTCTCGCACGTCGGCTCGTCGGCAGCCGACGAGCGCGCCGCGGAGCGGTTCGCCGCGCGCCTGCTCATCGATCCGCGGGCGCTCGCCGAGGCGTGCAGGTGGGCGCGCGACGACGCCGAGCTCGCGGACGAGCTGGGCGTCACGATCGACATCGTGCGGGACTACCGGGAGCATCGCGGCGTGCGCCGCGCCGCGTGAGCCGCCGCGTCAGCGATCCGGGATCGGCACCGGCTCGACGCCGAGCGGCGCGAGCCGGGAGGCGCCGCCGTCGAGCGCGGTCAGCACCCAGATGCCGCCGGAGTGGACCGCGACGGAGTGCTCCCACTGGCATGCGTCGGAGCCGTCGGCGCTGCGCACCGTCCAGCCGTCGGCGTCGACGGTCGTCGCGGTGCCCTTCGCGTGGATGATCGGCTCGATCGCGACGCACAGCCCCGGCTTGACCGCCGGCCCCTTGACGCGCGTGCTGTAGTTGAAGACCGGCGGCTCCTCGTGCATCGCGCGGCCGATGCCGTGGCCGATGTAGTCCTCGCTGATGCCGTAGTCGCTGTGCGCCTCGATGTGCTCCTCGATCGCCGCGCCGACCTCGCCGAGCTGCTTCGCGCCGGCGAGCGCGGCGATCCCGGCCCACAGCGCGTCGTGCGTGACGTCGCTCAGCCGCTGCCGCGCATCCGTCAGCGCGGGGTCGCCGCCCGGCACGACGACCGAGATCGCGGCGTCGCCGTGGAAGCCGCCGATCGTCGCACCGCAGTCGACGGTGACGATGTCGCCCGGCTGCAGCGGCGTGCCGTTCGGGATGCCGTGCACGACCACGTCGTTCACGTTGGTGCACAGCGTGTGCTCGTAGCCGGGCTCGAGCTGGAAGTTCGGCACGGCGCCGTGCTCGCGGATGACGCGCTCGGCGATCGCGTCGAGCTCGAGCGTCGTGACCCCCGGCGCGATGGCGCGCTCGACCGCCTCGAGCGCGAGGGCGGTGATGCGACCGGGCTCCCGCATGCCGGCGAGCTCGCGGCGCGACTTGTAGGGGCCGCGGCCGCGCATCAGGCCTCGATGCCGCGAGCCGCGAGGCCCGCGAGGATGCGCTCGGTCACCTCGTCGACCGCGCCGATGCCGTCGACCTCGACGACGAGGCCGCGCTCCTCGAAGATCGCGATGAGCGGCGCGGTCTCGCGCTCGTAGACGTCGAGGCGGTGGCGGATGACCTCTTCGGTGTCGTCGCTGCGGCCCTGCTCGAGCGCGCGGGCCGAGAGTCGGCGGACGACCTCGTCGGTGTCGGCGATGAGCCGCACGACCGCGTCGAGCTGCTCGCCGCGGCGCAGGTTCACGCCGTCGAGGTACTCGACCTGGCCCGCGGTGCGCGGGTAGCCGTCGAGGAGGTAGCCGCGCTCGGCGTCGGGCTGCGCGAGCCGGTCGTCGACGAGCTCGTTCGTGAGCTCGTCGGGCACGTACTCCCCCGCGTCGAGGATGGCCGTGACCCGCTTGCCGAGCTCGGTCTGCTCCTTGATGTTCTGGCGGAAGATGTCCCCGGTCGAGACCGCTGGCACGCGCAGTGCCGCGGCCAGCCGAGCTGCCTGGGTACCCTTGCCCGCTCCGGGCGGGCCGACGATGAGGAGGTTCGCCATTTAGCGGATGAGCCCTTCGTAGTGGCGCTGCTGCAGCTGCGCGTCGATCTGGCGGACCGTCTCGAGGCCGACGCCGACGATGATGAGGATCGAAGCCCCGCCGAACGGGAAGTTCTGGTTCGCGCCGACCGTGGCGAGCGCGATGAGCGGGATGAGGGCGATGAGCCCCAGGTAGAGCGATCCCGGGAACGTGATGCGCGTGAGCACGTAGTCGAGGTACTCGGCCGTCGGGCGGCCCGCGCGGATGCCGGGGATGAAGCCGCCGTACTTCTTCATGTTGTCGGCGACGTCCTCGGGGTTGAAGGTGATCGCGACGTAGAAGTACGTGAAGCCGACGATGAGCAGGAAGAACACCAGCATGTAGAGCGGGTGGTCGCCCGTCGTGAAGTTCGCCTGCACCCACAGCACCCAGTCAGCGGGGGCGGTGCCGTCCGCCGGCATGTTGAACTGCGCGACGAGCGCCGGCAGGTAGAGCAGCGACGAGGCGAAGATGACGGGCACGACGCCGGCCATGTTGACCTTGATGGGGA
The DNA here is from genome assembly GCF_017565345.1 of Agrococcus sp. TF02-05. Taxonomy (NCBI): domain Bacteria; kingdom Bacillati; phylum Actinomycetota; class Actinomycetes; order Micrococcales; family Microbacteriaceae; genus Agrococcus; species Agrococcus sp. TF02-05. The sequence continues at coordinate 437,003 of NZ_JAGEKO010000004.1, forward strand.
TGTACGTCGACTGCCCGCCGTACATGCGCCGGCCGACCATGCGCTTGGCGTACTGCACGGGGATGCGTCGCTGCGACTGCTCGACGAAGACGACGAGGCCCATGATGAGCACGCCGACGAGCAGCACCATGATGAAGGTGTTGACGCCCTGCGTCTCGAAGATGATGCCGAGGGCGCCGGGGAAGGTCGCCGCGATCGACGTGAAGATGAGCAGCGACATGCCGTTGCCGATGCCGCGCTCGGTGATGAGCTCGCCGAGCCACATGATGAGGCCCGTGCCCGCGGTCATGGTGATGATCATGAGCGCGATCGACCACCACGAGTCGTTCGTCAGCAGGTTCTGGCACTGCGGGAGCGAGGGGCCGCCGGTCGCCGAGAAGAGGGCGCCGGAGCGCGCGACGGTGATGAGCGTCGTCGACTGCAGCACGCCGAGCGCGATCGTGAGGTAGCGCGTGTACTGCGTGAGCTTCGCCTGGCCCTGCTGGCCCTCCTTGTAGAGGGTCTCGAAGTGCGGGATCACCACGCGCAGCAGCTGCACGATGATCGCGGCGGTGATGTAGGGCATGATGCCGAGCGCGAAGATGCTCAGCTGGAGCAGCGCGCCACCCGAGAACAGGTTGACGAGCTGGTAGAGCCCGGTGGCCTGGGAGTTGGCCGCGATGCACTGCTGCACGTTGCTGTAGTCGACGAACGGCGCGGGGATGAACGACCCGAGCCGGAAGATCGCGACGATCGCGAGCGTGAAGAGGATCTTCCGACGCAGGTCGCGCGTCTTGAAGATGCGTGCGATGGCACTGAACACGTGCAGCCTTCCGGGAATGGCAATCGGGGCGGCCCGCGAACGGACCGCCCCTCAGCCTACTTACTTGACGGAGCCGCCTGCGGCCACGATCTTCTGCTCGGCCGCCGACGACACCTTGTCGACGTCGATCGTGAGCGCGACCGTGAGCTCGCCGCCGGCGAGCACCTTCACGAGCTCGTTCTTGCGGACCGCGCCCTTGGCCACCAGGTCGGCGACCGTGACGTCGCCGCCGTTCGGGTAGAGCGACTGCAGCTGCCCGACGTTGACGACCTGGTACTCGGTGCGGAACGGGTTCTTGAACCCGCGCAGCTTCGGGGCGCGCATGACGCTGTTGAGCTGGCCGCCCTCGAAGCCGGCGCGCACGGAGTTGCGGGCCTTCGTGCCCTTGGTGCCGCGACCGGCCGTCTTGCCCTTCGATGCCTCACCGCGGCCGACGCGCGTGCGGGCGGTCTTCGCGCCCGGCGCGGGCCGGAGGTGGTGCACCTTGAGCGACGGCAGCTCGGTCGACTCGTTCTTGTCAGTCATTCTGGATCTCCTCGACCTTGACGAGGTGCCGAACCGTGTTGACGTAACCGCGGTTCTGCTCGTTGTCCTCGCGCTCGACCGACTGGCCGATGCGCTTGAGGCCCAGCGAGCGGAGCGTCTCGCGCTGGTACTGCTTCTCGCTGATCACGGACTTGATCTGCGTGATCTTCAGCTTGCTCACTTCGATGCCGCCTTCGCGATCTCGGCCTCGTGCTTCGTGAACTCGGCCTGGATGCGCGCGAGCTGCTTGGGCAGCACGCGGTCGAGGTCGAGGCCACGGCGAGCGGCGACGGCGCGGGGCTCCTCGAGCATCCGCAGCGCCGCCACGGTGGCGTGCACGATGTTGATGGAGTTCGACGAGCCGAGCGACTTGCTCAGCACGTCGTGGATGCCGGCGCACTCGAGCACGGCGCGCACGGGGCCACCCGCGATGACACCGGTACCGGCGGCTGCGGGGCGCAGCAGCACGACGCCGGCAGCGGCCTCGCCCTGCACGGGGTGCGGGATCGAGCGGCCGATGCGCGGGACGCGGAAGAAGTTCTTCTTCGCCTCCTCGACGCCCTTCGAGATCGCCGTCGGGACCTCGCGGGCCTTGCCGTAGCCGACGCCCACGAGGCCGTCGCCGTCGCCCACGACGACGAGCGCCGTGAAGCTGAAGCGGCGGCCGCCCTTGACGACCTTCGAGACGCGGTTGATCGTGACGACGCGCTCGAGGAACTGGTTCTCCGTGCGGTCGTCGCGGCGGCCGCGCTCGTTGCGGGTGCCGCGGTCGCGGCTCCCCCGGCGCTGCTCGCGCGGCTCGTCGCGGTGGTCGGCCGTCGTCGCGGCCTCAGCAGCAGGCTGCTGCGTGGTGTCCGTCACCTGCGTGTCCTTGTTCTCTTCGCTCACAGTCCCAGCCCTGCCTCTCGTGCGCCGTCGGCGATCGCCGCGACACGGCCGGCGTAGCGGTTGCCGCCGCGGTCGAAGACGACCGACTCGATGCCGGCAGCCTTGGCGCGCTCGGCGACGAGCTCGCCCACGCGCTTGGCCTTCGCGGTCTTGTCGCCGTCGAAGGCGCGGAGGTCGGCCTCCATCGTCGACGCGGATGCGACCGTGACGCCCTGCGAGTCGTCGACGACCTGCACGAACACGTGGCGTGCCGAGCGGGTGACGACCAGGCGCGGCACCAGCGGGGTGCCGACGATCTTCTTGCGGAGGCGTGCGTGACGACGACCGCGGGCAGCCGACTTGCTCTTGCCTCGGGTACCGATGCCCATCACTTACCAGCCTTTCCAGCCTTGCGGCGGATCTGCTCGCCCGCGTACCGCACGCCCTTGCCCTTGTAGGGCTCCGGCTTGCGCAGCTTGCGGAGGTTCGCAGCCACCTCGCCGACGGCCTGCTTCGAGATGCCGCTGACGGTGACCTTGTTGTTGCCCTCGACCGTGAGCGTGATGCCGGCGGGCGGCTCGACGCTGATCGGGTGCGAGTAGCCGAGCGCGAACTCGACCCCGGTGCCCTTGGCCTGCACGCGGTAGCCCGTGCCGACGACCTCGAGAGCCTTCGAGTAGCCTTCGGTGACGCCGACGATGTCGTTCGCGATGAGGGTGCGGGTGAGGCCGTGCAGCGAGCGCGACTCGCGCTCGTCGTCGGGGCGGGTGACCTGCACCTGGCCGTCGACGACCTCGACCTCGATGGGCTGCGCGACCTGCAGCTGCAGCTCGCCCTTCGGGCCCTTGACGGTGACGACGCCGTCGTTCACCGTGACCTCGACACCCGCGGGGATGTCGATGGGGAGACGTCCGATTCGTGACATGTCAGCTCACCACACGTAGGCGAGGACTTCCCCGCCGACGCCCTTCTGCTCGGCCTCACGGTCCGTGAGGAGGCCCGAGCTCGTGGACAGGATGGCGACGCCGAGGCCGCCGTGCACCTGGGGGATCTCGGTCGAGCGCGCGTAGACGCGCAGGCCCGGCTTCGAGACCCGCTTGATGCCCGAGATCGCGCGCTCGCGGTTGGGGCCGTACTTCAGGCCGAGCGTGAGGGTCTTGCCGACGCGCGCGTCCTCGACCTTCCAGCTCGTGATGTAGCCCTCGCGCTCGAGGATCTCGGCGATGTTCGCCTTGAGGGTCGACGACGGCAGCGTGACCTCGTCGTGCATCGCCGTGTTGGCGTTGCGCAGACGCGTCAGCATGTCGGCGACCGGATCGGTCATCGTCATGGGTGTTCTCCGTTCTGGTTTCGCTGCCCGTTCCGCGGACAGCGACCTTGAATCTGCTCGGCGCCGGCGGCGCCGATGGGGTCAGGACTGGAAGGGGAAGCCGAGCGCCTTGAGCAGCGCGCGACCCTCGTCGTCGTTCTTCGCCGTCGTGACGACGGTGATGTCGAAGCCGCGGACGCGGTCGATCTTGTCCTGGTCGATCTCGTGGAACACCGACTGCTCCTGGAGGCCGAACGTGTAGTTGCCGTTGCCGTCGAACTGCTTCGGGCTCAGGCCGCGGAAGTCGCGGATGCGCGGGAGGGCGAGCGTCAGCAGGCGGTCGAGGAACTCCCACATGCGGTCGCCGCGCAGCGTGACGTGCGCGCCGATCGGCATGCCCTCACGCAGCTTGAACTGCGCGATCGACTTGCGGGCGCTCGTGACCATCGGCTTCTGGCCGGTGATCTGCGTGAGGTCGCGGATCGCGCCCTCGATCACCTTCGAGTCGCGCGCGGCCTCGCCGACGCCGGTGTTCACGACGATCTTCGTGAGGCCCGGCACCTGCATGACGTTGGCGTACCCGAACTCCTCGCGGAGCGACGGGATGATCGTCTCGCGGTACTGCTGCTTGAGCCGCGGGAGGCGCACAGCGGTGTCAGTCATTGCTCTTGATCTCCTTGCCCGACTTCGTCGCGACGCGGACCTTCGTCGTGGTCGTGACGCCGTTCTTCTCGACGCTCTTGACCTCGCGGCGCACGCGGGTGGGCTTCTTGGTCTCGGGGTCGACGAGCGCGACGTTCGACACGTGGATCGGGGCCTCGTGGGTCTCGATGCCGCCCGTGCGGGTGCCGCGGTTGGTCTGCCCGACCTTGATGTGCTTGGTGACGAGGTTGACGCCCTCGACGATCACGCGGTTCTGCTCGGGCAGGACCTCGATCACGCGACCGGTCTTCCCCCGGTCGCCGCCGCGCGACTCGCGCGCGCCGGCGATGACGACGACGAGGTCGCCCTTCTTGATGCTGGCCATGGGTCAGATCACCTCCGGTGCGAGCGACACGATCTTCATGAAGCGCTTGTCGCGGAGCTCGCGACCGACGGGTCCGAAGATGCGGGTGCCGCGGGGGTCGCCGTCGTTCTTGAGGATGACCGCTGCGTTCTCGTCGAACTTGATGTACGAGCCGTCGGCGCGGCGCGTCGACTTCACGGTGCGGACGACGACGGCCTTGACCACGTCGCCCTTCTTGACGTTGCCGCCGGGGATGGCGTCCTTGACCGTGGCCACGATGGTGTCACCGAGGCCGGCGTAGCGACGGCCGGAGCCGCCGAGCACGCGGATGGTCAGGAGCTCCTTGGCGCCGGTGTTGTCGGCGACCTTGATGCGGGATTCCTGCTGGATCATTCTGGATCTCCTTCGAGGCCGAGGCCTACTTGGCCTTCTCGAGGATCTCGACGATGCGCCACCGCTTGGTCGCGCTCATCGGGCGGGTCTCTGCGATCAGGACGCGGTCGCCGATGCCGGCTGCGTTCTGCTCGTCGTGCGCCTTGACCTTGGACGACTTGCGGATGACCTTGCCGTACAGCGGGTGCTTCACGCGGTCCTCGACCTCGACGACGACCGTCTTCTCCATCTTGTCGGAGACGACGTAGCCGATGCGCGACTTGCGGTAACCGCGCTGGACGGTCTCGTCCTTCTGCTCGGTGCTAGCCATCAGTTGTCCTCAGCCTTCTCGTCCTTCTCAGAAGCCGGGGCCGCGTCGGCCTTCTTCGACTTCTTCTTGTCCGCCGGCTTCTCGACGGGCGCCGGGGAGGCGCTGATGCCGAGCTCGCGCTCGCGGATCACGGTGTAGAGCCGCGCGATGTCGCGCTTGACGGCGCGCAGGCGGCCGTGCGAGTCCAGCTGGCCGGTGGCCGACTGGAAGCGCAGGTTGAACAGCTCCTCCTTGGCCCGCTTCAGCTCGACGACGAGTCGCTCGTCGTCCATGGTGGCGAGCTCGGCGGGCATGAGCTCCTTGGAACCGATCGCCATTATGCGTCAGCCTCCTCGCGCTTGATGATGCGTGCCTTGAGCGGCAGCTTGTGGATGGCTCGCGTCAGCGCTTCGCGCGCGAGCTGCTCGTCGACACCGGCGACCTCGAAGAGGACGCGGCCCGGCTTGACGTTGGCGACCCACCACTCGGGCGAGCCCTTGCCGGAGCCCATGCGGGTCTCGGCGGGCTTCTTCGTGAGGGGACGGTCGGGGTAGATGTTGATCCACACCTTGCCGCCACGCTTGATGTGACGGGTCATGGCGATTCGCGCGGACTCGATCTGCCGGTTCGTGACGTACGCAGGCGTGAGCGCCTGGATGCCGAACTCGCCGAAGCTGACCTTCGTGCCACCGGTCGCCTGGCCCGAGCGCTTCGGGTGGTGCTGCTTGCGGTGCTTGACTCGACGGGGGATGAGCATGATTACGCCTCGACTCCTGCTGCGGCCGGCGCGTCGCGACGGGGGCCCCGACGCTCTCGCTGCGGCTTCTGGTTCGCCTGCTCGCGAGCGAGCTCGCGGTTGGTGAGCTCACCGTTGTAGATCCAGACCTTCACGCCGATGCGGCCGAAGGTCGTGCGGGCCTCGTAGAAGCCGTAGTCGATGTTCGACCGGAGGGTGTGCAGGGGCACGCGGCCCTCGCGGTACGACTCGCTGCGGCTCATCTCGGCGCCGCCGAGGCGGCCCGAGACCTTGATCTTCACGCCCTTGGCGCCGGCGCGCTGCGCCGACTGGAGGCCCTTGCGCATCGCGCGGCGGAACGCCACGCGAGCGCTGAGCTGCTCCGCGATGCCCTGCGCGACGAGCTGCGCCGAGGCCTCGGGGTTCTTGACCTCGAGGATGTTCAGCTGGATCTGCTTGCCGGTGAGCTTCTCGAGGTCGGCGCGGATGCGCTCGGCCTCGGCGCCGCGGCGGCCGATCACGATGCCCGGGCGGGCGGTGTGGATGTCGACGCGGACCCGGTCGCGGGTGCGCTCGATCTCGATGCGGGCGACGCCGGCGCGGTCGAGGCTCGTCTTCAGCATCTTGCGGATGCGGACGTCCTCGGCGACGTAGTCGGCGTAGCGCTGCCCCGGCTTCGTCGACTCGGCGAACCAGCGCGACACGTGGTCGGTGGTGATGCCGAGGCGGAAGCCGTACGGGTTGACCTTCTGTCCCATTACTTCTCGTCCTCCGTGGTCGGCGTCGCGAGCACGACGGTGATGTGGCTCGTCCGCTTGTTGATGCGGAACGCGCGACCCTGTGCACGCGGCTGGAACCGCTTGAGCGTGGTGCCCTCGTCGACGAACGCGCGGGCCACGTAGAGGTCCTGCTCGTCGAGGTACTCGTTCGCCTGGTCCGCCTTGACCCGGGCGTTCGCCATCGCCGAGGCGACGAGCTTGAACACCGGCTCCGAGGCGCCCTGGGGGGCGAACTTCAGGATCGCGAGGGCCTCTTCGGCCTGCTTGCCGCGGATCATGTCGACGACGCGGCGGGCCTTCTGAGGGGTCACGCGGATGTGACGAACGCGAGCGATCGACTCAACCATTGCCTTCTCCTTCTCCGTCGCCGCGTCAGCGGCGACGGCCCTTCTTGTCGTCCTTCACGTGACCGCGGAAGGTGCGGGTGGGCGCGAACTCGCCCAGCTTGTGGCCGACCATCGTCTCGGTGACGAAGACCGGGATGTGCTTGCGACCGTCGTGCACGGCGATCGTGTGGCCGAGCATGGCCGGCACGATCATCGAGCGGCGCGACCACGTCTTGATGACGTTCTTGCTGCCGGCCTCGTTCTGCCGAACCACCTTGGTGAGGAGGTGGTCGTCGACGAACGGACCCTTCTTGAGGCTGCGGGGCATCGGACTCTCCTACTAGCGCTTCTTCTTGCCGGTGGGGCGGCGACGGACGATGAGCTGGTCGCTCGGCTTGTTCGGGCGGCGCGTGCGGCCCTCGGCCTGGCCCCAGGGGCTGACGGGGTGGCGGCCACCGCTCGTCTTGCCCTCGCCACCGCCGTGCGGGTGGTCGACCGGGTTCATCGCGACACCGCGGACCGTCGGGCGGATGCCCTTCCAGCGGTTGCGGCCGGCCTTGCCCCAGTTGATGTTCGACTGCTCGGCGTTGCCGACCTCGCCGATCGTGGCGCGGCAGCGCGCGTCGACGTTGCGGATCTCGCCCGACGGCAGGCGGAGCTGCGCGTAGGGGCCGTCCTTGGCGACGAGACGCACCGAGGCGCCAGCCGAGCGCGCGAGCTTCGCGCCGCCACCGGGGCGGAGCTCGATCGCGTGCACGACGGTGCCCGTGGGGATGTTGCGCAGCGGCAGGTTGTTGCCCGGCTTGATGTCGGCGCCAGCGCCCGACTCCACGACGTCGCCCTGCGAGAGCTTGTTCGGAGCCAGGATGTAGCGCTTCGTGCCGTCCTCGAAGTGCAGCAGCGCGATGCGCGCCGTGCGGTTGGGGTCGTACTCGATGTGCGCGACGCGGGCGTTCACGCCGTCCTTGTCGTTGCGACGGAAGTCGATGACGCGGTACTGGCGCTTGTGGCCGCCACCGATGTGGCGGGTCGTGATGCGACCGGTGTTGTTGCGGCCGCCGGTCTTGGGCAGCGGGCGCAGCAGCGACTTCTCGGGCGTCGACCGGGTGATCTCAGCGAAGTCGGCGACGGAGGAGCCACGACGACCGGGGGTCGTCGGCTTGTACTTGCGGATTGCCATGCTCTTGTTCCTTCCGTCCTCAGCCGACAGCCGTGAAGATGTCGATCGAGCCGGACTTCAGCTTGACGATGGCGCGCTTGGTGTCCTTGCGCTTGCCGATGCCGAAGCGGGTGCGGCGCGCCTTGCCGACGCGGTTGAGGGTGTTCACGCGGGCGACCTTGACGCCGAAGATCTTCTCGATCGCCAGCTTGATCTCGGTCTTGGACGCGCGGGGGTCGACCTCGAAGGTGTAGCTGCCCATGTCGATGAGCGCGTAGCTCTTCTCGGACACGACGGGTCGGATGATGATGTCGCGAGGGTCCTTGTTGCCGCTCATCGGTTCTCGTCCTTGTCTGCCTCGGCGGCCGCGGCGGCGGGCGCCTCGCCCTTGGTCTTCGCCGCGACGAACGCGTCGAAGGCGGTCTTGGAGAAGACGATGTCGTCGCTCACGAGCACGTCGTACGCGTTGAGCTGGTCCCACGCGAGCACGTGCACCTCGGCGAGGTTGCGCACCGACAGGAACGCGTTCTCCTCCGAGCGGTCGAGCACGACCAGCACGTTCTTCGCGACGCCGAGCGCCTTGAGCGTCTCGACGGCGACGCGCGTCTTCGGGGCCTCGGCGGCGCCGAAGGCCTCGACGATGTGCAGGCGGCCGCCGCGAGCGCGGTCGGAGAGCGCGCCGAGCAGGGCTGCGGCGATCATCTTCTTGGGGGTGCGCTGCGCGTAGTCGCGCGGCACGGGGCCGTGGACGATGCCGCCGCCGCGGTGCTGCGGCATGCGGATCGAGCCCTGGCGCGCGCGGCCGGTGCCCTTCTGCTTGAAGGGCTTCGTGCCGGAGCCGGAGACCTCGCCGCGGCCCTTGGCCGAGTGCGTGCCCTGGCGCGCGGCGGCGAGCTGCGCGACGACGACCTGGTGGATCAGCGGAACGTTCGTCTGGACGTCGAAGATGCTCGCGGGCAGCTCGACGGAGCCGGCCTGCTGGCCCTCGGCGTTGACGATGGCGACCTGTGCGGTCATGCTCAGGCTCCCTTCACAGCGTTGCGGACGAACACGAGTCGGCCGCGAGCGCCGGGGACGGCGCCCTTGACGAGCATGAGGCCCTGCTCGACGTCGATCGAGTGGACCGTGAGGTTCAGCACCGACACGCGGGCGCCGCCCATGCGGCCGGCCATGCGCGTGCCGCGGAAGACGCGGCTCGGCGTGGCCGAGGCGCCGATGGAGCCCGGCTTGCGGTGGTTGCGGTGCGCACCGTGCGATGCGGAGACGCCGGCGAAGTTGTGGCGCTTCATCACACCGGCGAAGCCCTTGCCCTTGGAGGTGCCGACGACGTCGATCTTCTGCCCGGGGGCGAAGAGGTCGACGCTCAGCTCCTGGCCGAGCTCGTACTCGCCGGCGTTGTCCGTGCGGACCTCGGCGAGGTGGCGGCGCGGCGTGACGCCGGCAGCGGTGAAGTGACCGGCCGAGGGCTGGTTCACCTTGCGCGGGTCGATCTGGCCCGCGGCGATCTGGATCGCGGCGTAGCCGTCCTTCTCGGGCGTGCGGATCTGCGTGACCACGTTCGGCGTGATCTCGAGCACCGTGACGGGGACGAGCTTGTTCTGCTCATCCCACACCTGGGTCATCCCGAGCTTCGTGCCGAGCAGGCCCCGCGTCGTCATGATCTTCGACATGGCGTTCCTTAGAGCTTGATCTCGATGTTGACGTCAGCAGGCAGGTCGAGGCGCATGAGCGAGTCGACGGCCTTCGGCGTCGGGTCGATGATGTCGATGAGACGCTTGTGCGTGCGCTTCTCGAAGTGCTCGCGGCTGTCCTTGTACTTGTGCGGCGAACGGATCACGACGACCACGTTCTTCTCGGTCGGCAGCGGCACGGGGCCCACCACCGTCGCGCCCGCACGGGTCACGGTGTCGACGATCTTCCGCGCCGACGAGTCGATGACCTCGTGGTCGTACGACTTCAGTCGGATGCGGATCTTCTGTCCCGCCATGGCTGACTCTCTTCCTGTCGACGCAGCGTTCTACGGCTGCTCGCAACGCACCTGTCAGTGCACCGCTGTTCTTCTGTCAATGCCCCTCGCGGAGCGCGCACCGCCGCGGAGCATGGACGAGCCCTGCTCTGCATCGGCGAAGTTCTTGTTGGCTGCCCGCGGCCCAGGATCGTGATCGTCCAGTGCACTGCAGGGCAGTGAGCGGCGGAGAGCGCCGCGTTTGCAACCTGACGATTCTCGCACGGATGCGAATGTCCGTGCAACCCGGGCGTGTCGCGGCTTGGACCGCGGAACGACGCGGGGATCCGGGGCATGACGACGGGGGCGGGCCGCAGCCCGCCCCCGTCGCGCAGCGACTACTGCTGCTGTTCCTGCCGCGCCTGCTGGTCGCCCTGGCCGACGGCGCCGTCGACGTGCTCCTGCACGCGATCCGTGTGCTCGGCGAAGCGGCCGCCCGACATCGAGTCGAACGCGTCGCCCGCGCCCGCGATGCCCTTGTCGCTCGCCTGCTCGCCGTGCTCGCTGTTCATGGCGGCCTTGCCCTTGTCCACGAGGTCGTCGAGACCCATGCGCACCTCCTGTCCACTCCGCGCGCCGCCGGCGGCGGCGCTGCCCGACCACAGAAGCACGATCCGCGGCCGCGCGGCTGGGAGTGCGGTGCGACTTGCTAGCGTCGCGGGCATGCCCCCGCCGTCGACGCTCCCCCACGACCCGAGCTGGCCCCGCGCGGGGGGCTGGCCCGCGCTCGATGCGGTCGACGGCCCGCTCGACGCTGCCCTCGTCGGCATCGGCACGCACGCGACCTCGATCAGCCCGACCGCGGCGCACGGCACTCCGGGCGCCGTGCGCTCGGCGCTCCGCCGCAGCTCGCCGCACGCCGAGGGCGCAGACGTCGCGGCGCTGCGCATCGCCGACGCGGGTGACGCCCCGGATCCCGACGGCGACGAGCCGGCAGCGGCGCGCCTCGTCGCGCGTGCCGCGGCGCGCGCTCGGCTCGTGCTCGCGCTCGGCGGCGACAACGCCGCGACCGTGCCGGCGGCGCTCGGCGCGTGGGGCGAGCGCATCGGCACCGCGGGCCTCATCACGATCGATGCCCACCACGACCTGCGCGACGGCCGCAGCAACGGCTCGCCGGTGCGGCGGCTGCTCGAGGCGGGCCTCGACGGCCGGCGCGTCGTGCAGATCGGCATCCAGGACTTCGCGAACTCGGATGCGTACGCGCGCCGGGCGGCGGAGGCCGGCATCTCGGTCATCGGGCGGGACGCGTGCGAGGAGGCGCCGATGCGCGAGATCGCCGCTCGGGCGCTCGCGATCGCGGGCGCGGCCGGCGGCCCGGTGCACGTCGACGTCGACGTCGACGCGTGCGACCGGGCGGTCGCGCCCGGCTGCCCGGCCTCCCTGCCCGGGGGCCTCTCCGCGTGGCAGCTGCGGCAGCTCGTGCGGGCGCTCGCGTCGTCGCCCGCGGTGACGTCGATCGACTTCACCGAGGTCGACGCATCCGCCGACGCCCCCGACGGCCGCACGGTGCGGCTCGTCGCCGTGTGCGTGCTCGAGGCGCTCGCGGGCCTCGCCTCGCGGCCCCCGGCGAGCGCGGCCTAGAGCCCGCGCATCGTGAACGCGGCGGCGAGCGCGCCGCGGGCGGGCGGGAGCCCGAGCGCTCGCGCGAGCGCGAGGCGCGCGGCGCGACCCGCGGGCGGCACGGGCGCGCCCATGCCCATGTTCCACGCCGCGCGCCGCATGGCACGCAGGGCGGCGCGCCGCCGCGCCGCCGCGTAGGCGGCGAAGGGGTCGTCGCCCGTCGCGGCCGCGATCGCGCGATCGAGCTCGAGCGCGTCGAGCCAGCCGAGGCTCATGCCCTGCCCGCCGATCGGGCTCACCTCGTGGGCCGCGTCGCCGATGAGTGCGATCGGGCCGCGCGCGAACGTCGTCGCGAGCCGCTGCCGCGCGACGAACGCGCTCGCGGGGGCATCGGACGGCAGTCGGGGCGGCTCGGCGAGCCGCGCGGCGAGGATGGCCTGCAGGCGCTCGGCGGTCATGGCCGGCTCGGGCTCGCGCAGCCGCGCGACCCACCGGCGGTCGCCGCCGGGGAGCGGGAACGACTCGACGATGCCGTCGCGCTCGAGGTGGAGCAGGGCGATGCCGCGCGCGCCCGTGCCGTCGGGGCCGTCCGCCATCGCGTAGGGGCCCGTGCCGCGGTGCACGCGCACGCCGATGCCGGCGAGCTCGCGCACGGTGCTGCGGATGCCGTCGGCGCCGACGAGCCAGCGGGCGTCGACGCGGCCCTCCGCCGTCTCGAGCGCGACGCGGTCGGCCGCGGCGCGGACGCCGGTGGCCTCCGTGCCCTGTCGCAGCGCCCCGGGAGCGAGCGCCGCGAGCCGCTCGCGCAGCAGCGCCTCGGTGCGGTGCTGCGGCAGCGTGTGGATGAGGTCGTCGAAGCGCAGCCGCGCGAGCTGCCGGCCGGCGGCCAGCGCGATGCCGCCCCGCACCCGGTGCCCCTCGGCCCGCACGGCGGTGCCGACGCCCGCCGCGTCGAGGGCGCGGAGGCCGGGCGGGTGGATGCCGATCGCGCGCGAGCTCCGCGACGGCGACGCCCGGCGCTCGAGCACGACGACGTCGATGCCCCGCTGCGCGAGCAGGCAGCCGAGCAGCAGGCCGGCGGCGCCGCCGCCGACGATCGCGACGTCGCGGCGCTCGGTCACGGCACTCGCCGGACGAGCTCGAGCCGGTACGGGATGCCGCGGCGCACGCACCAGCCGGGCGGCGCGGCGGCGGCGAGCTCGCGCGCCGTGTGGCTGCGGCGGATGGAGGCGAGCCCGTCGGCGCGGATGAAGGTGCCGCGCAGGAGCGTCGGCTGGAACGGCGCGGTGCCCGCGGCGAACGCGGCGTAGGCGAGCGCCGAGCGCGCGATGTCGCCGTGCACCGCGACGCCGCCGGGCCGCAGGAGCGCCTCGGAGTCGGCGAGGATCGCGCCGAGCTCGGCGCCCGAGAGGTGGTGGAGCACGTGGTTCGAGAGCACGACGTCGAAGCGCTCGCCCGCGCGCGCGAGGTCGAGCGTCGTCGCCTGCCGCAGCTCGAGTCCCGGCACCGGCGAGAGCGAGCGCGCGTACGCGACCGAGCGCGCGTCGGGGTCGATCGCGACGACGCGCAGGTCGCCGTCGGCGGCGGCCCAGCGCAGCAGCCGGCGCGGGAGGTCGGCGCCGCCCGTGCCGACGTCGAGCAGCCGCACCGTCCCGCCTGCGCGGAGCCGCGGCCGCACCCACTCGCGGTAGACGGCGCGGGGCGCCGAGACGACGGCGTTGACGATGCCGAAGCGCGCGTAGGTGCGCTCGAGCGCCCGCGGGTCGCACGCGGGGTCGTCCATCTCCTCCCGCACGTCGGGGTCGCGCCGGCGCAGCTGCGGCAGCACGCCTCAGCCCTCGACGGTCAGGAGCGCCGACTCGACGGTGAGGCCCGGCCCGAAGGCCATCGCCGCGACCCGATCGCCGTCCTGCGCGGCGCCGCCCTCGAGGATGCGCTGCAGCACGAACAGCACGGTCGCGCTCGACATGTTGCCGAAGTCGCGGAGCGTGTCGCGCGCGGGCTCGAGCTGCGCCTCGGAGAGCGAGAGCGTCGACTCGACGTGGTCGAGGATGCTGCGGCCGCCGGGGTGGATCGCCCAGTGCTCGATCGGGCTGCCGACGCGGCCGCCGCGGAGCGCCTCGACGAGCGACGGCTCGGGCTCGAGCAGCGGCTCGATCGCGCCGGTCACGTGCTCGCCGATGAGCGAGGGCACCGCGTTCGAGAGCACCATCTCGAAGCCGTGGTCGCCGATGCGCCACGCCATGTCGCCCTCGCCCTCGGGCGTCGTGCGGGTCGCGAAGCCGTCGAGGCGCAGCGCGCGCTCCCCCGGCTCGAGCGGCCTCGCCGTGACGATGCCGGCGCCCGCGCCGTCGCCGAAGAGGGAGGTCGCGACGATCGTGTCGGGGTCGTTGGAGGTGCGCAGGTGCAGGGTGCACAGCTCGACGCTCACGACGAGCACGACCGCCGACGCATCCGCCTCGCACAGCTGCGCCGCGAGCCGCAGCGCGGGCATCGACGCGTAGCAGCCCATGAAGCCGAGGTGGTAGCGCTGCACGCCGGCGGGCAGGCCGAGGTCGCGCGCGAGCACGAAGTCGGGCCCGGGCGCGTAGAAGCCCGTGCACGAGACGGTGATGACGTGCGTGACGTCGCCCGCCTCGATGCCGGGCGTCGCCGCGAGCGCCGCCCGGCCGGCCTCGACGTAGAGGCGCGTCGCGTGCTCGGCGTAGCGGTCGTTGCGCAGCCGCGTGCCGGGGTCGAGGATGAGCCCGCTCGAGCGGTCGTAGAACTCGGGCTCCGCGACCTCGGGGCCGCTCGTCGAGAGCTCCTCGAGCACGGTGTAGCGGCGCTCGATGCCCGAGAGGCCGAAGGAGGTCGAGACGATGCGCTGGGCGAGGCGGCTCAGCCCCGGCTGGCCGCCGAAGACCTCCGCGACCTCGGTCTGCTGGAGCTGCGTCGGCGGCACTGCCGTCGACAGGCCGCGAAGTCGCACCGTCATGGCGCGAGACTACGGCGCGCGTCCCTGAGGAACCTAGGAGCGCGGGCGGAGGACCGCTTCGCCGCGGCGCCACACCGCGTGCACGAGGGGCACGCCCGGTCGGTAGGCGAGGTGCGTCGCCGAGGGGGCGTCGAGCACCTGCAGGTCGGCGCGGGCGCCGGGGCGGAGGCGGCCGAGCGGCGGGAGCGGCTGCCCGTGCCGGTCGAAGCGGGGCGCGTCGCGATCGAGCGCGACGGCGCCGCCGAGGGTCGCGGCGCGCACGGCCTCCTCGACCGTGAGCCCCATCTGCAGCACGGCGGTCGCGACGCAGTACGCCATCGAGGTCGTGTAGCTCGAGCCGGGGTTGCAGTTGCTCGCGATCGCGACGACGGCGCCGGCGTCGAGGAGCCGCCGCGCGGGCGCGAGCGGCATGCGCGTCGAGAGGTCGCACGCGGGCAGCACCGTCGCGACCGTGCCGCGGCCGCCGTGCCACGAGTCGGCGAGCAGCGCGACCTCGTCGTCGCCGAGGAACGCGACGTGGTCGACGCTCAGCGCGCCGAGCTCGACCGCGAGCCGCACGCCCGGGCCCGGGCCCAGCTGGTTGCCGTGCACGCGCATCGCGAGGCCGCGCTCCTTCCCCGCCTCGAGCACGCGGTGCGATTGCGCCTCGTCGAACGCGCCGCGCTCGCAGAACACGTCGACGGCGTCGACGAGCGGCGCGACGGCCTCGAGCATCTCGCCCGCGACGAGGTCGACGTAGCCGTCGGCATCCGCCCCCTCGGGCACGAGGTGCGCGCCGAGGAACGTGACCGCGTCGGCGCGGCCGCGGGCGATGCGCGCCGAGCGGGCCTCGTCGGCGATCGTGAGGCCGTAGCCGGTCTTGACCTCGATCGCGGTCGTGCCGCCGCGCAGCGCCTCGTCGGCGAGCCGGTCGAGGGTCGCCGCGAGCTCGGCGTCGCTCGCCGCGCGCGTCGCGGCGACCGTCGCTGCGATGCCCCCGGCGGCGTAGGGCTCGCCGGCCATCCGCGCCTCGAACTCCGCGGTGCGGTCGCCCGCGAAGACGAGGTGCGTGTGGCTGTCGACCCAGCCGGGCAGCACCGCGCGGCCGCCGACGTCGACGGCGTCGTCGGCCGCCGGCGCCTCGGCGGCCGGGCCGACCCACGCCACGAGCTCGCCCTCGAGCACGAGCGCCGCGTCGCGCATCCGGCCCAGCTCGTCGTCGTTCGTCGTGAGCTCGCCGATGCCGGTCACGAGGGTCGCCATCGTCACGCCCCTCGCCGCATGGGGATCGGGATGCCCTGCAGCTGCGCGAACCGCTCGGCCTCGTCGTAGCCCGCGTCGACGTGGCGGATGACGCCCATCGCCGGGTCGTTCGAGAGCACGCGCTCGAGCTTCGCGGCTGCGAGCGGCGAGCCGTCGGCGACCGTCACCTGCCCCGCGTGGATCGAGCGGCCGATGCCGACGCCGCCGCCGTGGTGGATCGAGACCCAGCTCGCGCCCGAGGCGGTGTTGACGAGCGCGTTGAGCAGCGGCCAGTCGGCGATCGCGTCGGAGCCGTCGCGCATCGCCTCGGTCTCGCGGTAGGGGCTCGCGACCGAGCCGGAGTCGAGGTGGTCGCGGCCGATGACGATCGGCGCCGAGAGCGTGCCGTCGGCGACCATCTCGTTGAAGCGCAGCCCCGCGCGGTGGCGCTCGCCGGCGCCGAGCCAGCAGATGCGCGCGGGGAGCCCCTGGAAGTGCACCCGCTCCTGCGCCATGCGGATCCAGCGGTGCAGGTGCGCGTCGTCGGGGAAGAGCTCGAGGATCGCCTCGTCGGTGCGGCGGATGTCCTCGGGGTCGCCCGAGAGCGCCGCCCAGCGGAAGGGGCCCTTCCCCTCGCAGAAGAGCGGCCGGATGTAGGCGGGCACGAAGCCGGGGAACGCGAACGCGTCGGCGAAGCCGCCGAGCTGCGCCTCGGCGCGGATCGAGTTGCCGTAGTCGAAGACCTCCGCGCCCGCGCGCTGGAAGCCGACCATCGCCTCGACGTGGCGCGCCATCGAGGCGCGGGCGCGCTCGGTGAAGGCCGCGGGGTCGCTCTCGCGCTCGGCCGTCCAGTCGTCGAACGCGACGCCGCTCGGGAGGTACGCGAGCGGGTCGTGCGCGCTCGTCTGGTCGGTGACGACGTCGATCGGCGCGCCCATCGCGAGCAGCGCCGGCACGACGTCGGCGGCGTTCGCGTGCAGGCCGATCGAGAGCGCCCGCCCGGCGTCCCTCGCCTCGATCGCGCGAGCGAGCGCATCCGCCACGTCCTCCGCCTCGACGTCGAGGTAGCGGTGCTCGATGCGGCGCGCGATGCGCGAGCGGTCGACCTCGACGCAGATCGCGACGCCGTCGTTCATCGTCACCGCGAGCGGCTGAGCGCCGCCCATGCCGCCGAGCCCCGCGGTGAGCGTGATGGTGCCCGCGAGCGACTCGCGCCCGAGCTTCCGCGCGACGGCCGCGAAGGTCTCGAACGTGCCCTGCAGGATGCCCTGGGTGCCGATGTAGATCCAGCTGCCGGCCGTCATCTGGCCGTACATCGTGAGCCCCTCGGCCTCGAGCCGGCGGAACTCGGGCCACGTCGCCCAGTCGCCGACGAGGTTGGAGTTGGCGATGAGCACGCGCGGCGCCCACTCGTGGGTGCGCATGACGCCCACGGGCCGCCCCGACTGCACGAGCAGCGTCTCGTCGGCCTCGAGCGACTCGAGCTCGCGCACGATCGCGTCGAACGAGCGCCAGTCGCGCGCCGCGCGCCCCGTGCCGCCGTAGACGACGAGCTCGTCGGGGTGCTCGGCGACCTCGGGATCGAGGTTGTTCTGCAGCATCCGCAGCGCCGCCTCCTGCGGCCAGCCCTTCGCGTGCAGCTCGCTGCCGAGGTGCGCCCTCACCTCTCGTGCGCCCTCCATGGCGTCCTCCTGTCCCTGTCGATCGTTCCGTCTCCGTCGTGCAAGCGCGTCATCGCGCGGCGGCGGCAGCGGGAGCCCAAGCGTCGGCCGAGCCGAGCAGGTCCGCCGCCGCGAGCGCCCCGCCGCCGACGACGAAGGCGACGGATGCCTCGATGTCGCGGGCGAGGAAGCGGTCGGGCCCGATGCCCGGCACGCTCCTCCGCAGCTGCTCGACGACGCGGCCGGTCCGGGGCCCGGGCGGGTCGCCGCGCAGCTCGATGCCGCGCGCCGCCGTCATGACCTCGATCGCGAGCACGCGGCCGAGCCCGTCGATCGCGCGGCGCAGCTTGCGGGCAGCGCCCCAGCCCATCGAGACGTGGTCCTCCTGCATCGCGCTCGAGGGGATCGAGTCGACCGAGGCGGGCGCCGCGAGCCGCTTGAGCTCGGAGACGATGCCGGCTTGCGTGTACTGCGCGATCATGAGGCCCGAGTCGACGCCCGGGTCGTCGGCGAGGAAGGGCGGCAGGCCGAAGGAGCGCGCGGGATCGAGGAAGCGGTCGGAGCGGCGCTCGCTCATCGAGGCGACGTCGGCGATCGCGATCGCGAGGAAGTCGAGCACCGCCGCGATCGGCGCGCCGTGGAAGTTGCCGTTCGAGACGACCCGGCCGTCGGGCAGCACGACCGGGTTGTCGATCGCGCTCGCGAGCTCGATCTCGGCGACGCGCGCGGCATGGGCGGCGGTGTCGCGCGCGGTGCCGTGCACCTGCGGCGCGCAGCGCAGCGAGTAGGCGTCCTGCACGCGCGTGTCCTCGGGGCCCTTGTGGCTCGCGACGATCGGGCTGCCCTCGAGCAGCGCCGCGATGTTCGCCGCGCTCGCCGCTTGCCCGGGGTGCGGGCGCAGCGCCATGAGCTCGGGCGCGAACGGCGCGTCAGTGCCGAGCAGCCCCTCGACGCTCATCGCCGCGGCGAGGTCGGCCGCGTCGAGCAGCTTGTCGAGATCGGCGAGCGCGAGGCACAGCATCGCGAGCATGCCGTCGGTGCCGTTGACGAGCGCGAGCCCCTCCTTCTCGGCGAGCACGACGGGAGCGAGCCCGGCGCGCTCGAGCGCGGTCGACGCATCCATCACCTCGCCGCCGAGCTCGACGACCCCCTCCCCCATCGCCGCGAGCGCGACGTGCGAGAGCGGCGCGAGGTCGCCCGAGCAGCCGAGCGAGCCGTACTCGCCGACGACCGGCGTGATGCCGGCGTTGAGCATGCCGACGTAGCGCTCGGCGGTCGCTCGGCGGACGCCCGTGCGGCCCGTCGCGAGCGTCTGGAGCCGCAGGAGCATGAGGCCGCGCACGACCTCGCGCTCGACCGCCTCGCCGCTCGAGGCGGCGTGCGAGCGGATGAGCGACTGCTGCAAGCGCGTGCGGTCGCCGGGCGCGATCGCCGTGTTCGCGAGCGCCCCGAAGCCGGTCGAGATGCCGTAGTGGGGCCGCTCGTCGGCCGCGAGCGCGTCGATGACGTCGCGCGCCGCGTCGATGCGCGCGAGCGCCGCGTCGCTGAGCGCCACGGGGGCGTCGAAGCGCGCGACCTGCACGACCTCGCGTCGGGTGAGGGGGTTGTCGCCGATGACCACTGCCACGACCCCATCCCAGCGCGCTCGACCGCTCCGCGCACCCGCTCGCCGCATACTGGTGTCTGAGATCTCAGACTCTGTTGCGGGAGGCGGCACGGTGGGAGCCCCGAGGATGCCGGCGGCGCGCAGCGCGCTGCGCGTGCTCGCGCTGCTCGCCGAGCAGCCCGGCCCCGTGCGCGCGGCGACGATCGCGCGCGAGCTCGGACTGCCGCGCTCGAGCGCCTACCAGCTGCTGCAGGTCATGCGCGAGGAGGGCTTCCTCGTGCACTACCCCGAGCTCGGCGCGTGGGGAGCGAGCGCCCGCGTGCAGCAGCTCGGCTCGCGCGTCGCGGCTGCGACGCGGCTCGAGCGGCTCGCGCAGCCGATCCTCGACCGGCTTGTCGCCGCCGCGGGCCTCCCGGCGACGAGCCACCTCGCCGTGCTCGCGGGCCGCGACGTCGCTTACGCGGGCCGCGGCGAGGGCCGGCGCTCGCCCGCGACGGTCTCGCGCGTGGGCGTGCGGCTGCCTGCGGTGCGCACCGCGACGGGACGCGCGATGCTCGCGGCGCTCGGTCCCGACCAGGTGCGGGCGCTGCTGCCGCACGACCGCGACCTCGAGGGCGAGCGACCGGCGACGCGCGCGGCGCTCACGGCGATGCTCGCGGCCGTGCGTCGGCGGGGCTTCGCGATCGAGGAGGGCGAGGTGGATGCGTCCTACGGCTCGGTCGCGGCCGCCGCGCGCGATGCCGCGGGGCACCCCGCGGCCGCGGTGGGGCTGACGTTCCGGCTCGCCGACGCGGACCCCGCCGACTGGGCCGCGCTCGGCGCGCGCTGCGCCGACGCCGCCGCCGAGCTCACGCGGAGGCTCGGCGGCGGCTGAGCCGGCGGCCCAGGCTCACGCGAGGCGCGTCTCGATCGGCGTCGGGTTCGAGAACAGGTCGTGCACGGGGCAGTGGGCGTCGACGACGCGCCGCAACTCCTCGAAGCGCTCGCGCTCGTGCGGTCCGTCGATGTCGACGACGACGCGCACGCCCGCGAACCCGGGCCGCACGTCGTCGGCGCCGAAGAGCCCGCGCACGTCGAGCTCGCCCTCGGCGCGCAGCTCGAGCCGGTCGATCGTCACCCCGAGCCGCTGCGCGTAGAGGCGGTAGACGACCGTCTGGCACGCGAGCAGGGCGCCGAGCGCCGCCTCGACGGGGCTCGCCCCGGCGTCGTCGCCCGCGAGGCCGGCGGGCTCGTCGATGAGCCACGAGTGCCGTCCCGCGGTGATGCGCGTCGCGACGGCGCCCTCGGGGTCGCCCGAGACGGCGACCGCGAGTCGCGCATCGCGGGGGTCCGCGGCGAGCCGGTCGCCCCATGCGCGCTCGGCGCGCTCGAGGCGGCCCGCGCGATCGGCGGCGGTGACGGTGACGGCGGATGCGGTGGTGACGGGCATGCGGTGCTCCTTCGGTTCGGGATCCACACGCTCGCACGCGCGCGGCGGGCCGTGCAGCCCGCCGCGTCACGCGCCGTCATGCCGGGTCACGCGACGTCACGCGGCGCCGCTCGAGGCCGAGCGTCAGACCGGCCGCTCGTCCGCATCGGGCCCCGGGGGCTCGGAGCCCTCCACGACCGCCGCGGCCGCGTCGTCGGGCTCGAGCTCGGCGTTGGCCGTCGCATCGTCGCGCTCGATCGCCGCTCGGGCGAGGTCCGAGAGCTCGTCGTACGAGCGGCCCGAGAGGTCGCCCGAGATGCCGTCCGGGACGTCGGCGTCGAGCGCGAGCTCCGGCGCCTCGTCGTCGTCGCGGGAGCGCTCGGGCTCCTCGATGTCCTCGATGCCGTCGATGGGCTCGATGTCGTCGTGCTGCACGTCTCCCCCTCTCAGGACTGCGCCCTGTCGATGTCGTCGAGCGCGCTCGCGTCGCCCGCCGGGTCGCCGACCGGCGCGGCGGGGTCGAGCGTGCCCGGGCCCCGCGGCGCCGTGGGCGCCGTGGGCGCGCCGGGCGCGGTCGGGTCGGGAGCGGCGGGGTCGGGCTCGGCGACGCCGGCGTCGCCGGAGCCGACCGGGCCGCCCGGCACGTCGGGCGCGCCCGGGCCGGCCGGCAGCGACGAGCCGGAGGAGCCGACGGCCGCGCCCGGCTGCTCGGCCTCGAGCTCCTCGATGCGCGCGCGGTGCTCGTCGATGCGCTCGAGCCCCTCGTCGACGGTGCGCTCGTAGCGCTCGCCGGTCGCGTCGGCGACGAAGTCCGATTGCCCGTCGCGATCCGCGTTCGGGTACGGCAGGCCGGGCTCGCCGCCCGCGGGCAGCTGCCGGTCGTCCTCCGGCGGGTGGTCGCCGCCTCGGCGCACGGGCACCGTGTCGAGCGGGTCGGTGCCGTCGGGGCGCTTCGGCTCGTCGTCGAGGGGCTGGTCGCCGCCGTCGCGGATGGGGCTGTCTGCCATGCTCGCACCTCCAGGTCAGGGCCGGCACCGGTGCGCCGGCTCCGCTCCCAGCCAAGCACCGCCGGCTGGGAGCGGCATCAGTCAGTCGCCGCGCACGTCGACGGCGCCGCCGTCGAAGGGGTCGCCGAAGCCGCTCGCGTCGATGTCGGCGTCGCCGGGCTCGCCCGTGCCCATCGCGTCGGGCTCGGTCGCAGGCGAGCGGGTGCCCTCGGGCCCGAAGCCGTCGCCGCCCTCCTCCGAGCCGGTGTGGTCTGCCGCGGCCCAGGCGCCGCTCGTCGCCTCGGTGTCGGCGCTCGGCACGTTCGGGTCGGTGCTCGACTCGTCCGATCCGGCGCCGTCGGCGCCGATGAGCTCGTTCGCGGGCGATCGCGTGCCGGGCATCTCGTCGTCGCGCGGCTCGCGCGCCTCGTCGGCGAGGTCCTCGAATCCAGCCATGCTGCAGCTCTCCTCTCGCGCGGCCGCGGTCGCGACCGCTGCGACCAGCCAAGCGGATGCGGCTGGGAGCGCGCTCCCCGGGCTCGGGACGCCGGCCGTGCTCAGGAGACGGCGAGCCACCAGATGCCGGCGACGGCCTGCGCGATCGCGATGACGATCGCGATCGCGACGAGGGTCACGTGCACCGTGAGGAAGCGCGTCGGTCGACCCGCCGCGTCGCGGGCGCGCTCGTCGCGCGCGACGCGCCGGAGGAACGCGGGCCAGACGACGGCGCTGAACGCCGCCCCGACGAGCAGCAGGATGGCGCCGAGCGTGCCGACGGCCTCAGGCATCGCGCGGCCCGTCGTCCTCGCGCTGCCACGCGATGCGCACGAGCCTGCGCAGCACGTCCTCGTCGATCGCCTCGAGCCGCTTGACGTAGACGCACCCCGCGCCCTCGGTGTACTCGCCGAGCTCGGGGAGCAGCGCCGCGCCCTCGGGGAGGTCCTTGAGCCCGTAGAGCGTGAGCGCAGCCCTCCGCGGCGACAGCGCGACCTTGGGCCAGTCGCCGGTCGAGGAGCCGGAGGGGGAGACGTAGCGGAACGAGCCGAAGCCGACCATCGACGGCCCCCACATGACGGGCTCGGCGCCCGTCTCCTCGCGGATGAGCGCCACGAGCCGCTTCGCGTCCTCCGCGCGCCGCGCGGGCTGCGCGGCGTCCAGGAAGTCGGCGACGCTCGCGTCGGTCGGCTTCGTCTTCGCCTCTGCCATGCCGACAGGCTAGTCGCCCCACGCGCGGGCGCGCGCTCCTCACAGCCCGGCAGCGAGCCGATCGCGCACGGCGGTCGCGAGCGACGCGGGCCACCAGGGCGCAGACCCGGCGACGCGCGCGGCGAGGTCGGCGATCGCCACCGCGGCGCCGAGGTCGGACCTGGCGAGGGCCGCCTCGAGCTCGGCGGCGATCGCCGGTTGCGCTGCCTCGGCGCGCCGCCACGGATCGTGCGGATCGCGAGGGCCGAGCGCGTCGGCGTCCGTGCCGCTCGCGGGCAGCGCTCCCGCGAGCTCGAGGAGCGCGCCGGCGGCGTCGAGCAGGTGCCTGCGCGCCGCGAGCCGCTCGCCGCGCGCGCCACGGCCGCCGCCGACGAGGAGCGCGCGGTGCAGCCGGGTCGCGGCGGTACGCGCGTCTCGGCGCGGCGGCTCGAGCGAGTGGCGCAGCCGCGACTCGAGGCCGCCGATGCGGTCGACGGCGATCCGGTACGCGTCAGCGCGGGCGAGGGCGAGCTCCTCGGGCGTGAAGACGGCGTACTCGAGCAGGTGCCCGTCATCGAAGACGACCCACGCGCCGTGCTCGGTGTCGCGCTCGTGCAGCACGATCCGGGTGCCGCGCGGCGGCAACCACGCGCTGCTCGCCCGGAGCTGCTCGGCCGCCCCCGGTGCGGCGACGACGAAGAAGTCGTGGTCGCTCCAGGCGTCGGGTGAGCGGGCGCCGTCGGCGGTGCTGCCGACGAGCACGAGGCCCAGCACGCCGTCCGCCTGAGCGGCCCACCCGGTCAGCGCCTCCGAGAGCGCGGCGTAGTCGTTCGGCTGCATCCGTGCACGATATCGAAGTGCGGTGGTCTCCGCCGCAGACCCGGAGCAGCACGCTGCACGACGAAAACGGGGGCCCCTGCGAATGCAGGAGCCCCCGTTGGGCCGTCCGGAGACTACTTGATGATCTTCGTCACCGTGCCGGCGCCGACCGTGCGGCCGCCCTCGCGGATCGCGAAGCCGAGGCCCTCCTCCATGGCGATCGGCTGGATGAGCTCGACCGTCATGTCGGTGGTGTCACCGGGCATGACCATCTCGGTGCCCTCGGGCAGCGAGATGACGCCCGTGACGTCGGTGGTGCGGAAGTAGAACTGCGGGCGGTAGTTCGTGAAGAACGGGTTGTGGCGGCCGCCCTCGTCCTTGGCGAGGATGTACGCCGTGCCCTCGAAGTTCGTGTGCGGCGTGACCGAGCCCGGCTTCACGACGACCTGGCCGCGCTCGACGTCCTCGCGCTTGGTGCCGCGGAGCAGGAGACCGCAGTTCTCGCCGGCCCATGCCTCGTCGAGCTGCTTGTGGAACATCTCGATGCCCGTGACCGTGGTCTTCTGCGTCGGGCGGATGCCGACGATCTCGACCTCGGAGTTGATCGCGAGCGTGCCGCGCTCGGCGCGACCCGTCACGACCGTGCCACGGCCGGTGATGGTGAAGACGTCCTCGATCGGCATGAGGAACGGCTTGTCGCGGTCACGCACGGGGTCGGGGATGTTGTCGTCCGCGGCCTGCATGAGGTCGAGGATCGCCTGCGTCCACTTCTCCTCGCCCTCGAGCGCCTTGAGCGCCGAGACGCGGATGACGGGCGCGTTGTCGCCGTCGAAGTCCTGGCTCGAGAGCAGCTCGCGGACCTCGAGCTCGACGAGCTCGAGGATCTCCTCGTCGTCGACCATGTCCGACTTGTTGAGCGCGACCATCAGGTACGGCACGCCGACCTGCTTCGCGAGCAGCACGTGCTCGCGGGTCTGCGCCATCGGGCCGTCGGTGGCGGCGACCACGAGGATCGCGCCGTCCATCTGCGCCGCACCCGTGATCATGTTCTTGATGTAGTCGGCGTGACCCGGCGCGTCGACGTGCGCGTAGTGGCGCTTCGGCGTCTCGTACTCGATGTGCGAGATGTTGATCGTGATGCCGCGCTGGCGCTCCTCGGGAGCCGAGTCGATCGAGGCGAAGTCGCGCTGCACGTTGGTCGCCGACGGGTACTTGTCCGCCAGGACCTTGGAGATCGCAGCCGACAGCGTCGTCTTGCCGTGGTCGACGTGACCGATCGTTCCGATGTTGACGTGCGGCTTGGTCCGCTCGAACTTGGCCTTAGCCACTATGTCCTCCTAGGACTGTTCTCATGAGTGCACCGCCGCTTCGCGGCAGAGCGTTCGGTGGTGTTGAACTATGGTACTTGCGCCGCGGGCTCAGAGAAACCGCGGCAGGTCGGTGGGGCCGGGGCGGCGCTCGCCGCCCCGGGCACTCACTCTCCCTTGCTCTTCTGGACGATCTCGTCCGAGACGGCCTTCGGCACCTCGGCGTAGGTCGAGAACTCCATCGAGTAGACGGCACGGCCGGACGTCTTCGACCGCAGGTCGCCGACGTAGCCGAACATCTCCGACAGCGGCACGAGGGCCTTGACGACCTTCACGCCCTGGGCGTCCTCCATCGACTGGATCTGCCCGCGACGCGAGTTCAGGTCGCCGATGACGTCGCCCATGTACTCCTCGGGCGTGCGCACCTCGACCGCCATGAGCGGCTCGAGGAGCACCGGCTGCGCCTTGCGCGCGGCCTCCTTGTACGCCATCGAGCCGGCGATCTTGAACGCCATCTCCGACGAGTCGACGTCGTGCGCGGCGCCGTCGAGCAGCGTCGCCTTCACGCCGACCGTCGGGAAGCCGGCGAGCACGCCGACCTGCATCGCGTCCTGCATGCCCGCGTCGACCGAGGGGATGTACTCGCGGGGCACGCGACCGCCGGTGACGGCGTTCACGAACTCGTACGTCTGCTCCGCGGTGATCTCGAGCGGCTCGAGCTTGATCTGCACCTTGGCGAACTGGCCGGAGCCACCCGTCTGCTTCTTGTGGGTGTAGTCGTACTTGTCGACCGTGCCCTTGATCGTCTCGCGGTAGGCCACCTGGGGCTTGCCCACGTTGGCCTCGACCTTGAACTCGCGCTTCATGCGGTCGACGAGGATGTCGAGGTGCAGCTCGCCCATGCCCTTGATGACGGTCTGGCCCGTCTCAGGGTTGTTCTCGGTGCGGAAGGTCGGGTCCTCCTCGGCGAGCTTCTGGATGGCCGTGGAGAGCTTCTCCTGGTCGGCCTTCGTCTTCGGCTCGATCGCGACCTCGATCACGGGCGCGGGGAACGTCATCGACTCGAGCACGACCTGGTTCGACGGGTCGCTCAGCGTGTCGCCGGTCGTCGTGTCCTTGAGGCCGATCACCGCGTAGATGTGGCCCGCGGTCATCGAGTCGACCGGGTTCTCCTTGTTGGCGTGCATCTGGAAGATCTTCCCGATGCGCTCCTTCTTGCCCTTCGTGGAGTTCGCGACCGCGGCGCCCGACTCCACGTGGCCCGAGTAGACGCGCACGTAGGTGAGGCGGCCGAAGAACGGGTGCACGGCGACCTTGAACGCGAGCGCGGCGAACGGCTCGTCGCGGTCGGCGTGGCGCTCGATGACGACCTCCTCGTCGCGCACGTCGCGGCCGGGGATGGCCGGCACGTCGACGGGCGAGGGGAGGTAGTCGACGACCGCGTCGAGCATCGGCTGCACGCCGCGGTTCTTGAACGCCGAGCCGCACAGCACGGGGTAGAGCTCGGAGTTGATCGTCATCTTGCGGATGGCGGCCTTGATCTCGGCGACCGAGATCTCCTCGCCCTCGAAGAACTTCTCCATGAGCGCGTCGTCGCTCTCGGCGATCGTCTCGATGAGGGCTGCGCGGTACTCCTCGGCCTTCTCCTTGAGGTCGGCCGGGATCTCCTCGACGGCGTACTCGGCGCCCATCTTCACGTCACCCTTGGCGTCGCCGCGCCAGGTCTTCGCGTTCATCTCGACCAGGTCGACGATGCCCTCGAAGCTGCTCTCCGCGCCGATCGGCAGCTGGATGACGAGCGGGCGCGCGCCGAGGCGGTTCACGATCGTGTCGACCGTGAAGTAGAAGTCGGCACCGAGCTTGTCCATCTTGTTGACGAAGCAGATGCGCGGCACGTCGTACTTGTCGGCCTGGCGCCACACCGTCTCGGACTGGGGCTCGACGCCCTCCTTGCCGTCGAAGACGGCGACCGCGCCGTCGAGCACGCGGAGCGAGCGCTCGACCTCGACCGTGAAGTCGACGTGACCGGGGGTGTCGATGATGTTGATCTGGTTCTTGTCCCAGAAGCAGGTCACGGCGGCCGACGTGATCGTGATGCCGCGCTCCTGCTCCTGCTCCATCCAGTCGGTGGTCGCTCCGCCGTCGTGCGTCTCGCCCATCTTGTGGTTGACGCCCGTGTAGAACAGGATGCGCTCGGTCGTGGTGGTCTTGCCGGCATCGATGTGGGCCATGATGCCGATGTTGCGGACCTTGTTCAGGTCGGTGAGCACGTCCTGTGCCACAGGGTTCCTCCGATGGTGGATGGAGCGGGTGAGTTGGTGAGGTGAGGGCGGCGCCGGTGGGCTCCGCCCTCACCAGTGCTGGATTACCAGCGGTAGTGCGCGAAGGCCTTGTTCGACTCGGCCATCTTGTGCGTGTCCTCGCGACGCTTCACGGCGGCGCCGAGGCCGTTCGAGGCGTCGAGGATCTCGTTCATGAGGCGCTCGGTCATCGTCTTCTCGCGACGCGCCTTGGCGTACGAGACGAGCCAGCGCAGCGCGAGCGTGTTCGCGCGGTGCGGCTTGACCTCGACGGGCACCTGGTAGGTCGAGCCGCCGACGCGGCGCGACTTCACCTCGAGGGTGGGGCGGATGTTGTCGAGCGCCTTCTTGAGCACGGTCACGGCGTCCTGGCCCGACTTGGTGCCGACGCCGGCGAGCGCGCCGTAGACGATGCGCTCGGCGAGGCCCTTCTTGCCGTCGAGGAGGATCTTGTTGACGAGCTGCGAGACGATCGGTGCGCCGTAGACGGGGTCAGCAACGACCGGGCGCTTGGGAGCGGGACCCTTGCGAGGCATTACTTCTTCTCCATCTTCGCGCCGTAGCGGCTGCGAGCCTGCTTGCGGTTCTTCACGGCCTGGGTGTCGAGCGCGCCGCGCACGATCTTGTAGCGCACGCCGGGGAGGTCCTTCACTCGACCGCCGCGCACGAGCACCATCGAGTGCTCCTGGAGGTTGTGGCCCTCACCGGGGATGTAGGCGGTGACCTCGGTGCCGTTCGAGAGCTTCACGCGCGCGACCTTGCGGAGCGCCGAGTTCGGCTTCTTGGGAGTGGTGGTGTAGACGCGGGTGCAGACGCCGCGCTGCTGGGGGTTCGCCTTGAGCGCCGGCGCCTTGGTCTTCGAGACCTTCGGCGACCGGCCCTTGCGGACCAGCTGCTGGATGGTGGGCACGTTGCTTCTTCCTGCTGCACGGTGACAGCGATTTCGATGTGGTTCGCCGGCTCGGCCGGCTCCATCGGTGATCCACCGCACGCGCTCTCGCGCGCTCTTCTCAGGTGGTGGATATGCCGTGGGGGCTCGCGGACCGGTGTCCGCTGCCCGAGTGCTGCCCGCCCGCTCCCCGCGCATGACGCAGGGCGCGCGTGTGCGCACACCCGGTCAATGGTAGGGCCACCGCCCATGCACGGTCAAGCGTCGGCCGCGACTCGATCCGGAGCCTCGAATCGGGCGGCGGTCGCGATCGCGTCGCACAGCGCGAGCAGCAGCGCGGCGGGCGCGATGAGCGGCACGTCGACGTGCAGGAGCGCGGCGCGGCGCTCGCCGGGCACCGTCACCCAGTAGTCGACCGCGAGCGCGGGCGCGGCGCCCTCCCCGTGCGGCACGTCGCGCACGCCCGGTCGGCGCAGGATGCGCGAGCGACCCGCGTCGAGCACCCGGTCGTCGGGGCCGGGCGCCGCGGTGCCGCCCGCGCCCTCGTGCGCGGCGCGCAGCACGAGCGGCACGAGCGCCGCCATCACCGCGTCGGGCTCGGTGGAGGCGGCGGTCGGCACCGGCACCCCGCGGTAGACGTATGCGACGGCGGGCAGGGGCACGTCGGCCTCGAGGGCGATCCCCACGTGCACCTCGGCCGCGCCCGCGGCTTCGGAGCGCTCGAGCGCCGCCTCGAGCCGCTGCCGCAGGGCGATGCGGAGCGGCGCCCGCTCGTCGCCGGCCCCGAGCAGTCGGGCCGCGAGCTCGCGGATGCGCTCGCGCGCGCCCGCCTCGCCGACCGGCAGCCGCACCCACTCCCCCGGCAGCCGCAGCGCGAGCCTCACGAGCCGCTCCCCGCGAGCAGCAGGATCTCGCCGCCCGCCGCGACCGCTCCCTCGACCGAGGCCGTGCCGAGCGCGGCGCGCGCGTCGAACGGATGCCGGACGCCGCCGTCGAGCCGCTCGAGCGCCAGGCTCGCGGGCACGCCGGGCATCGTCGCGCGCAGCGCGTCGACCGCCGCGCGCACGACGCGGCCCGCCGCATCCGCCCCCTCGTCGTCGACGAGCAGCGAGACCCGCACCGACCGGCTGCCGGGCAGCCCGTCGACCGCGACCGCGGCGCGCGCCGCGGCGACGCCCTCGATCGACTCGAGCAGCCGCTCGAGCTCGGGCTCCCTCCCCGTCGCGCCCACGTCACCGGCCCCGCTCGAAGATCGACGCGTGGGCCCGCTCGACGCCGACGAAGAAGCGGTCGAGGTCGTGGAGCGCCATCCAGGTGGCGGCCGGCCCGGGCGCATCGCCCTGTCGCTGCATCGTCACCTGGTAGGCGAGGCCCTCGTGGGGCACGAGCCCGGCGCCGGGCGGCGGCGGCACGCGCACGCTCAGCCGGTTCGGGTCGCCGCTCAGGTCGAGCTTGCCGGGCGCCTCGGCGAGCGGCACGGGGTCGGGCAGTCCGCCGCCCGCGTGCTCGATCGAGAGCACCGGGATGTGCGTCGGGATGGGCGCGTCGTCGATCGGGGCGCCGGCAACGATGACGGCGTCGACGTCGTACAGGGCGGTGAAGGCGGGGTCGGCGGCGAGGTTCGCGGCGGTGATGCCGCCGAGGCTCCATCCCGAGAGCAGCACGCTCGAGCCGGGCGGCACGCCCGCTTCGGCCATCGCGAGCGCGACGGCCTGCTCGAGCTGCGTGGGCGCGGTGCCGAGCTTCGCGGCGACGTCGGAGTGCACGTCGTCGATCGACGACGAGCCGGGCCGCCACGCCTGCGTGCTCGGGATGCTCACGCGGTAGGCCGTCGAGCCGTCGGCGCCCGTCACCGCCGTCACGGTCACCATCGTGGATGCGTCGGGGTCGGGCAGGGCCGCGTCGTCCGGCGCGCCCGCGTGCGCGTCGACCGCGCGGTTGTCGGCCTGCAGCCGCGCGAGCAGGTCGCCGGCGCTGCCCGCGGTCCCGGTGCGCGGCTCGAGCGCGCCGCTCCACAGCAGCACGGGAGCGCCCGCGTCGCCGGCGATGAGCCAGTCGACGACGCCGGGCAGCGTGCCGTGGAGCCACGCGATCGTGCCGCTCACGAGCGCCGCATCGATCGAGCCGGTGCGCGCGAGCGTGCCGACGAAGGCGGCGGCGCCGCCGTTCGCGACCCACGTCGCGACGAGCGCGAGCGCGACGCCGGCGAGCAGCGCGCCGACGAGGCCCGTCGCCGCGAGCGCGATCGCGAGCGCCGCGGCGACGAGCGCCCCGATCGCCGCGAGCACCGCCGCGCCGAGCCACGCGAGGGCGTCGACGACAGCGTCGCGGATCGCGTCGAGGAGGCTGGAGACGGTGCCGCGCACGTCGTCCCACCACGAGTCGCCGATCGCCGAGTGCTCGATCTCTGCGCGGATGCGCGCCGAGGCCTCCTCGGCCGCCCGCCGCTTGCGCTCGGCCGCGGCGCGCCAGTCGGCCTCCGCCTCGGCGCGGCGGCGATCGTGCAGCTCGGCGAGCGACTGCTGCTCGGCCGCGGCGCGCTCGAGCGCGGCTGCCGCGTCGGCACCGCTCGCGAGCGCCGCGAGCCGGTCGCGCTCCGCGAGCGCCTCCGCCCTCGCCGCTTCGGCGATCCGCCACTCGTCGATCGCCGCGTCGGCGCCCTGCTGCGCCGCGCGCAGCTCCTCGGCGTAGTCGACGAGCGCCTGCCCCGTGACGCGGTAGCGGGAGGTCGCCGAGCCGAGCTGGCCCGACACCTCCGCCGCGTCCTCGCGCACGCGGTCGAACGCCCGGGCGACGGTCGCGTCCTCGTCGCGGATGGCGAGCAGGTGCTCGATCGCCTGCTCGATCGCCGCGGCGGTGCGGAGGTAGGCGTCGCCGTGCCCCTCGACCGCCTGCCACTCCCCGCTGAGCTGCTCGAGGGTCATCCCGCCGCCAGCTGCCGGTCGACCTCGCGGAAGCCGGTCGCGATGCCCGCGATGCGCTCGGCGAGCGCGTCGGCCGCCTCGCGGTACCGCTCGCGGTTGTCGTCCCACGTGTCGGCGAACGCGAGCACGCTCGAGGCGAGCCCGTCGTGCCCGACGGCGTCCGCGGCCGCGGCGCTCGAGCGGTCGGAGCCCCCGAGCTGGCGCGCGACGAAGCCGAGCTCGGCGACCGCGGCGTCCAGGTCGCCGTAGGTGATGCGGATGTCGGCCACTGCGCCTCCTCGTGGAGCCGACGCTACGCATCCCCCGCCGCGGCAGTGAATGGGCAGGAGTGCCCATGGACAGCGGTCGCGGCGCCGGGCACGGAGGTCAGGCTCGCGGGCGCCGCCAGCGCAGCGTCGAGACGCACGCGTCGAGCAGGAGTCGCTGGCCGTCGACGAGCGGATCCTCGACATCCATGTCGACCGGCCGGTTGATGGTCGCGGTCAGCTGCAGCGCGCGCCGTCGCTGCGTGCCGGGCACGGGCGTGAGGTAGACGACCGTGAGCACCCGCAGCGACTCCCCCTGCACGGTCTCGAGCCGGTCGCGCTCGAAGCGCACGATGCGCTTCGACTCGTCGAGCGGCGCGGCGTCGTACTCGAGGATCGCGTGGCGCACGACCTCGTCGAGCGTCACGTCCGGTTGGGCGCGGCGGATGGAGGCGAGGATCGACGACGAGAGCCACAGCGTGTCATCGCCCTCCTCGGTCGGCGTGAAGAACGCGACGACGTCGCCGCGCTGCATGGCCTCGAACGAGTCCTGCAGCATGCGCTGCGCCTGGGCGTAGAGGTCGGGCCGGTGGGCGCGCAGCATGCGCTCCCGGATGCCCGCCGCCATCGCGTCCTGCGTCGCGCGGTCGGGCGCGTGCCTCGCCCAGCCGGGCGGCAGCTCGAGCTCGAACTCGGGGTCGGGCGCGGCTCCGAGCTCCGCGCGCAGGTCGGGCTGCTCGCTCATGCGTCCTCCTCGGTCGTGGATGCGTCGTGCCGGCCCGCGCGCGGAGCCCCTGATCGCGCGGTCACTGCGCGCGCAGCTCGGCGTCGATGCGGTGCAGCGTCCCGAGCTCTGCCCGCCGGGCGCGGTCGGCGATCTCGGGCGCGAGCCGGCCGCGCTCGGCGAGCAGCGCGATCGCGGCGTCGCGATCGTCGCGGATGCGCCGCAGCTCGTCGTCGGGCACGGCCGCGAGCGCAGCCGCGAGCGCGTCGCGGTCGGCGGGAGCGCCGTGCGGAGCAGCGGCGGTCGCGTCGCCGCGACCGAGCGCGAGCACGAGCGCGGCGAGCACGAGGCCGAGCGCGCCGGCGACGAGCACGGCGGCGCGCCAGCCGCCGGCGCCAGCGACGGACGCGAGCGAGGCGGCCGAGCCCATGACCCACCAGCTGAGCGCGGCGAAGACCGCGGTGCCGAGGCCGAGCAGCAGCAGCTGCCGATCGCGCGGGCGCGGCCCGCGCAGCCACCGCACGGCGGCGACGACCTGCACGATCGCGGCGACGGCGAAGCACAAGCCCGCGATCGGCACCGAGGCGTCGCCGTCGAGGCGGTGGTAGCCGAGCGGGTCGCCGAGCAGCGCCGCGAAGCCGATGACGGGCGCGACGACCGCGAGCAGGAGCGGCAGCAGCAGCCACAGGCCCGCCATGCCGCTGCCCTTCGCGCCCGCGACGCGCGCGAGCCCGGCACCGTCGTCGCCCATGTGCTCGAGCGCGGCCGGGTGCCGCTGCAGCGCGTAGGCCTCGAGGATGCCGAGCCGCGGCTCGGCCGCGGCCGAGAGGTCGTCGGCCCACGCGAGGGCGCTCTCGTGGCGGAGGCTCACGCGGCGCCCCCCAGGCTCCAGCCGGGCTCGTCGACGACGAGGCCCGCGGGCGGCGCGGCGCGGAACGCCGAGCCGTCGGGGCGCTCGAGGTCGATGCGGCCGGCGAGGTCGAGGAGCGCGGGCGCCGAGAGGTCGACGACCTCGGCGACCGTCGGGTCGATCGAGAGCGCGAGGGCGTGCTCGCCGTCGTCGAAGGCGAGCACGGCGAGCGCCGCGGAGGCGTCGGCCTCCTCGAGCCGCACGCGCGCGGTCACCTGCACGCCGGGCCCGAGGCTCGCGCTCTCGATGGGCTGCACGGCCGCCCCGGCGGCATGGAAGTCGGGCAGTGCCGCGCTGCCGACGACGCGCGCCCGGACGATCGAGAAGAGCGGCAGCGCGAGGGGCCACAGCTGCCACGAGAGCAGGTCGTCGGCCTCGCGCCGGTCGAGCCCCGCCTGCAGCAGCGCGGGCACGGCGCGGTCGAGCTCGTCGTTCCAGCGCTCGCCGAACGCGGCGCGGAGGGCGGTCGTGCTCTCGGCGACCCACGCCGCGTCATCGCCGCCGAGCGGCGGCATGCCGAGCCAGCCGGGGGCGGCCGAGCTCGCGGAGATCCGCCACGTGGCCGTCACCGATCACACCCCTCGTCGCCCGAGCGCGGCCCGCTCACCAGACGACGTCCAGCACGGGCACCTTCTTCTTGATCGTCTCATGCCCCGTGAACATCGAGATCCAGCCGTCGTACTTGAGCGGCACGGCGAAGAGGCCGTGCAGGAGGTCGGATGCGGTGGCGAGCGCGGGCAGCACCCCGGTCGTCACGTCGCCGAGCTTCTCGTAGGCCGCGACGTCCTTCCCCGTCAGCAGGCGCAGGAACACGTCGCCGAAGCCGTTGGGGTTGTCGCCGGTCGCGAGCTGGCGCAGGCTCCCGAGCGCGCCGGTCGCGCCGCGGCCGTGGAAGAGGTAGGCGAAGCCGAGCTCCCTCGCCTGCGAGCCGGCGTTGCGCCAGGCGGTCGCGCCGAGCACGCCGCCGAACATGTCGTCGGCGAAGCTGAACTTGCCGCCCGCGATCTTGCCGAGCTTCCCCCACGGCAGCACGCCGGCGATCGCGAGTCCGAGCTGCAGCCACCCGGCGTCCCCGCGGATCTTCTGGTAGATCGTCAGCCCGAGGGCGACGAGGCCGATGATGCCGCCGATGAGCGCGAGGATCGGGCCGCCGAAGATGATCGCGAGGATGCCGACGGCGAGGCCCGCCCAGCTGAGGGCCTTCTGCATTCCCGCGACGAAGCCGTCGACGTTGTCCCAGAAGCCGTCCTTCACCTTGCCCTCGAGCACGTCGCCGATGTCGTTCGCGGCCGTCTCGAAGGCCTCCTCCCACGTGTCGTAGTCGGCGTCCCAGTAGCCGGCCTCGTCCTCCCACGCGCGGTAGGCCGCGAGCTTCGCGGCATCCTCCTCCGCCTGCTGCTCGGCCTCGGGGCTGTCGGGCTCGGGCTGGAACCAGCCGCCCGTGCCGCGCGGCTCGACCGAGCCGGGGAGCGCGGCGAACGCCGCCCACAGCTCGGCGCACCTGTCGGCGTGCGCCTTGATCTTCGGCTGCACGTCGGCGAGCGCCTCGCCGTAGGCGACGAGCACCGGGCCGGTCGGCTCGTAGAGCTCTCCCGCTTGCCGCAGCAGCCCGTGCGAGTCGCCGACGACCTCGCGCAGCTTCTCGACCGCGAGGCCCTTCTGCCCGTCGGCGCCGTCCTTGACCTGCTCGAGCGTCGTCGCGCTCGCCTGCATGACCCGCCCGAGCGATTCGATCGACCGGCCGCGCGCGACGATCCCCTCGGGGTCGCCCTCCACGTACTCGATCCAGCGGCCCTTCGGCGACTGCGCTCCCGTGTGCATCGTCGTCTCCTCGTCGTCCTGGGTCAGCCCTCGGCGGAGGCGGCCTCGAGCTTGAGCGAGGCCTCCTCGTCGAACTCCGCGAAGCCCTCGAGCACGCCCTGCACGTGGTCGCGCACCTTCGTCATGTCGCGCGCGAGGTCGACGCGCTTGTCGTTCCAGCGGCGCTCGAAGTCGCCCGCGCCCGAGCGCAGCTCCCAGCGTCCGTAGGGCGTGCCGATGGCCGCCTCGAGCTCGTTCGACCGGTCGCCCGCGCTCTCGAGCTCGACGATGATCCCGTCGAGCTGCTGCCGCAGCGCGAGCAGCTCGTCGAACGTGATGAGCACGTCGTCCATGTCTCTCCCCGAGTCCCTCGGCGGCGGCGCCGCTCCTGCTCCTCAACGTAGGCGGCGGATGCGTCGCGGACGATGGGGAGGACTCCCCACCGCCCGCTCGGCTCGCGTCCGCGGACGCCGAGAGGGGCCGGCCTCGCGGCCGGCCCCTCTCGATCGGTGGTTCAGCTGCCGGCGAGCTGCTCGTCGAGCGACTGGATCGCCTGCATCATGCCCCGCAGCGCCTCGCCCATCTCGGAGATGCCCTCGATCGCCTTCTCGAGACCCGACGTGAGCTCCTCGTAGCCCTCGCCGAACTTGCCCGACGCGTGCTGCGTCTTGAAGTCCTCACCCAGCAGGGTGTCGACCTGGCTCTTCAGGTCCTTCAGGACACCCGAGATGTCCTCCTTGCCCGTGTCGAGCTTGCCCGCCACGGACTCCATCTCTGCATACGATGCGCCGAAATCGCTCATGGATCTGATCCTCTCGAGGTCTGGTTCGCGGGCCCGCTGCGGGCCGCCCTGGAGCCAAGGTACGAAAGCGAGCCTGGGGACTCAATGGGGAGGAGTCCCCATGGCCTCAGCCCTCCGCGCCCACCGACGCGGCCTCGGGCTCCGCGGCCGGCGCCGACGACGCATCCGCCCCGACGGGCGCCGGGGGCCGGGCCGCGTCGTCGGGCACGAGCGGCAGCTGCACCGTGACCGCGCGCCCCTGCTGCACGAAGATGCCGCGCCCCTCGGGGAAGTCGGCGCGCTTGACCTTCGGGAACGGCACCTTGAAGACCGCGTCGCCGTCGTACGCATCCGGCTTGAGGACGATGCCCTTGCGGCCCGCCTTGAAGTCGCCGATGAAGCCGAAGCCGCCGGTGACCTGCGTGACGTCGGCGTCGCCGATGAGCAGGTGGTCGCTGCGGTTGATCGCCTGGAAGAGGCCCTTAAGCGCGCGCTCCGCGTCGGAGTCGGCGAACTGCGGCACGTTCTCCATCACGATCATGATGCGGCCGGGGATCGACTCGTCGGCGACGATCTCGGCGAGCTCGGTCGCGAGCGCCTTCGCGTCGTCGGGTCGCGTCGCGCTGCGCACCCACGGGCGGAAGCCCGCGAGCACCGAGCGGCGGCCCGCGAAGTGGAAGAGCTTGACCTCGGGGTCGAACCGCTCCATCGCGATGACGAGCGCCTTCATCGCGTTGGTCTTGCCCGAGCCCGGCGGGCCCGCGACGACGAAGGTGCCGATGGGGTCGAAGTCGCGCGCGGCGAGCGTGTCCTCGGCGACGCCGAGCACCGGGAAGTCGTCGACCCGCGCGGGGAGCTGCCCGAGCTCGAGCCGCGTCGGCAGCGCGCCGATCTCCTCGACGTCGCGCACGCCCTGCGCGCGCAGCGCGTCGGCGAGCTGGCCCATGAGCTTCGTCTGCTCGGCGACGTTCGGCGTGCCGCCGAGGGTCGCGACCTGCATCTCGAGGCCGTCGATGATCGCGCGGCCGGGCGCCGACTGGTCGTCGAGCACGTCCTTCGGCGCGCCGACGAGCGTGTAGCCCGACTCGTCCGAGAGCCGCAGCACGACGCGGCGCGAGATGTTCGAGCTCACCGCGGTCGGCACGGCGCCCGAGCGGTCGGCGGTCGCGATCGCGTGGATGCCGAGCGGCCGCCCTTCGCCGAGGATGCGCATGAAGACCTGGTAGAACGGCGAGCGCGCGCTCGTCACCTCCCAATCGGCCTTGAACTGCGGGTAGTTGTCGAGCAGCAGGAAGATGCGGGTCGCCTTCGGGTCGACGAGGTCGCGGTACTCGGTGAGGCTCGCGGCGCTCGCCTCGGCGAAGGCCTTGCCGCGCCGGTCGAGCTCACGGCCGAGCGAGCGCAGCAGCCGCTGCACGCGCTCGGCGTCGTCGCCCGCGATGATCGAGCCCACGTGCGGGAGCTGCTCCATCGACTTGAGCGCCCCGGAGGCGAAGTCGAGCCCGTAGACCTCGGCGCCGCCGAGCTCGGGCCGCATGCCCGCCGCGATGCCGATCGTCTTGAGCAGCGTCGACTTGCCCGAGCCGGAGGTGCCGTAGACGAGCAGCGAGCCGTCGCGGTCGGGGTGGAAGTAGACGGGGTCCTGCCGCTGCCGCTCGGGGATGTCGGCCTTGCCGAGCACGATGCGGCTGTCGCCCTCGATCGCGAGGTCGCGCAGGTCGACGGTCGTCTCGAGGTCGTCGAGCCACG
Source organism: Agrococcus sp. TF02-05 (assembly GCF_017565345.1). Classification (NCBI taxonomy): domain Bacteria; kingdom Bacillati; phylum Actinomycetota; class Actinomycetes; order Micrococcales; family Microbacteriaceae; genus Agrococcus; species Agrococcus sp. TF02-05. The sequence goes on from NZ_JAGEKO010000004.1 coordinate 474,251, forward strand.
GTCGCCGCGGGGCGGGGATGCCGGCGCGCTCGGTCGCCCGGATGAGCGTCGCGACGATGCGCTTCTGGTCGTTGGGGCCGAGGTCCTCGTCGTGCGAGTCCGACTCGGGCGCCGCCTCGGGCTCCCAGCGCTGCACGGAGCCGAAGCGGAGCTCGGCGACCTTGACGTCGGCGACCTTGACCTCGTCGCGGCGGGTCCAGCCGCCCGCGTACGCCGACTGGAACGGCACGAGGCGGCCGGGGCCCGTCTTCGCGATGCCTCGGCCGGGGATCGAGGGCGGGAACGACGCCGCGATGGGATCGTCGACGACGTCCTTCGAGTCGGACTCGTCGGCCATCCGGAGCGCGACGCGCAGGTTGGTGTTGGCGCGCAGGTTGTCCTTGATGACGCCGGCGGGGCGCTGCGTCGCCATGATGAGGTGGATGCCGAGCGAGCGGCCGCGCTGCGCGATGTCGACGACGCCGTCGACGAACTCGGGCACCTCGCCCGCGAGCGCCGCGAACTCGTCGATCACGAGCACGAGCGCGGGCGGCGTCTCGGGGTCCTGGCGCTTCTCGAGCTCGAGCAGGTCCTTCGCCTTCTTGCGGTTGAAGAGGTGCTCGCGGTGGTGGAGCTCGGCGCGCAGGCTCGTGAGCGCGCGGCGCACGAGGTGGGGACTGAGGTCGGTGACGAGGCCGACGCAGTGCGGCAGGTCGACGCAGTCGGCGAAGGCGGAGCCGCCCTTGTAGTCGACGAAGAGGAACGTGACGCGGTCGGGGCTGTGCGCGCTCGCCATCCCGAGCACCCACGCCTGCAGGAACTCCGACTTGCCGGCGCCGGTCGTGCCGCCGACGAGCGCGTGCGGGCCCTGCGTGCGCAGGTCGAGCGTCATCGCGTCGCTCGCGCCCTGGCCCATGATCGCGCGGAGGTTCCCGGCCTTCTTGAGCCTCGGCTTCGGCTCGCCGGAGCGGTCGAGGATCGTGTTGTTCTGCCGCCAGCGGTCGATGACCGCGTTCGGGTCCTCCGCGAGCTCCGGGCCGACGAGCGAGAGGAACATGACGCTGTCGGGGATGTCGGAGGAGTCGTTGATGACGATGCTCGCGTCGACGACGGGCGCGAGGCGCTTCGCGAGCATGTCCATGTACTCGCTCGAGACGCCCTCGACCTTGACGCCCTCGTACTCGACGCCCGAGCGCACGGTGCCGACCCGAGCATCCTCGAGCCCGCCCGAGACGTCGATGTAGCTGCGGCACACCGCGGGCAGCGACTCGACCGTGGGCGCGACGAAGACGCCGTAGACGCCGACCGCGGCGCCGCGCTCGAGGATCTGCGTGAGCCGCGGCCGGTCGACGGGCGCGTCGTTCGTGACGACGAGCACGACCGAGGTCTGCACGCTCGTGACGGTGTCCTTCGCGGCGCGCTCGACGTCGGAGCCGTAGCGCATGGGGTGCCAGTCCTCGTCGAACGGCGTCTTGCGGTCGGCCGCGGCCTGCTTCGAGCGGCCGAGCACGAGCTCCTCGAGCGCGCTCAGGAGCGCGGCGCCCGCGGTCGCCGAGTCGGCGAGCGGCATCTCCTTGAACGGGCTCGTCTCGCTCGTCGTGTGGGGCAGCCACTTCATCCACTCGAGCTCGCCCGTCCACTCCGCGTCGCAGATCGCGACCGTGACGACCTCGTTGGGCGCGTGCAGGCCGTAGAGCTGCACGGCCATGCCGCGCAGCGCGTCCGACGCGAGCGACTTCGGGCCCGCGATGCCGATCGAGCCGACGGTCGCGAACGACTCGACGATCGGCACGTCGTCGACGTAGCGGTAGCGCTCGCGCAGCCGCTCGACGCGCTCGATGTACTCCGGCAGCCCGTCCTGCGACTCCTCGTCCTTGATGGAGTTCCGCGACTCGGCGCGGCACGTGCCGAGCCGCACCGAGAGGAAGTTCCAGTGCTCGGGCCTGCGGGTCCAGAGCATGGGGCCGAGCCGCATCGCGTGCTCGAAGACCTCCGCGACGGGCGGCACCTCGAGGCCGCGGATCCGCTCCTCGATCGGCTTCTCGCGGTAGAGCGTCTCCTCGAGCTCCTCGTAGCGCGTCTCGAACAGCTGCGTCTCGAGCTTGCGCTTCTGCCCGTTCTGGGTGCGCATGTTGATGAAGTTGCCGAGCAGCATGAGCGGCGTCATGAGCGCGATGAGGATCGATCGCGGGTTGTTCGTCATCGCGAACATCGCGCCCGCGAGCAGGATCGGCGTGACGAGCATCGGCCACGGGAAGATGCGCTCGACCATCTCCTTCGGCAGCCGCGGGCCCTTGTAGGCGGTGCCGGGGTAGCGCGCCTCGACGCGCGGCGAGCGGTTGAACATGAGCGCGCCCCCGCGCTCGAGCACGGGGTCGGGCCCGGAGGCGTCGAAGGCGCCCACGAGCCAGACGGCGAGCGTCGAGTCGCCGAGCGTGAACGGCGCGCCCGGCACGACGCGCAAGCGCGAGACAGGAGAGCCGTCGACGACGACGCCGTTCGCCGAGCCCCGGTCGACGACCTCGATGTGGGTGCCGACCTCGATGCGGGCGTGCCGCTTCGAGACGAGCGGGTCGGCGAGCACGATGTCGTTCGCCGCGTCGCGCCCGATCGAGGCATGGCCGCGGCCGAGCTGGAACTCCTGGCCCGCGAGCGGGCCGCCGATGACCCGCAGCACCGCGATCGCCTCGAGCGCGCTCCCGGCGGGCCCGCCGCGGCGCCGGGCGTCGGCGCCGAGGTTGACGACCTGGGTGTGGAAGCCGCTGCCGATCGGCGCCTCGGCGATGAGCGCGTCGGGTTGCAGCTGCACGAGCTGCTGCTCGGTCGGCGGGGCGACCGCGAGCGAGAGGGTGTCGCCGTCGGCGAAGGGGATCGAGCGCGCGGGGTCGGCGAGCGCGATCTGCCGCGCGACGTCCTCGACGGTCGCGGTCGAGTCGGCCGTGATGACGACGTCGGTCGCCTCGGTCGTCGGGCGGTGCAGGGTGAGCTTGACCTTCATGCGTCGTCCTCAGTCCTCGTCGGTCTCGCGCAGCGCCGCGTCGTCGAGCAGGGCGAGGTCGGCCCGGGTGACGAGCTGCGACGAGACGGCGTACTCGACGAGCCGAGCTCGGCGGTTGCTCGCGAGCTTCCCGACGCCGCCCCGCAGGCCCTGCACGCCCATCCGGTCGAGCTTGTCGCACACGTTGTCGAGCTTGCGGTTGAAGCGGCTCATCGTCCAGCCGAGCCGGTCGGCGGCCGCGGCGCTCGAGGGCAGCTCGCTCACGCCCACGCCGTCGCGGCGCAGCATCGGCTCGGCGAGCGCGACGATGAGCAGCTTCTGCAGCTCGGTGAGGCCGACGGGCATGACGGTCGTCTCGCCCGACGAGCGGCGCCGGTGCTCGGTCGAGAGCGAGAACGACGCGTCGTCGATGTGCGCGCCGATCTCGTAGGTCGTGGGGCCCGCGGTGAAGACGATGGATGCGTCGGAGAAGACGATCGGCAGGCGCGCGCCGGGCGAGAGCCACGACTGCACCGCCCCGCCGGCGCTCGAGACGGTCGCCGAGAGCCGCGAGCCGACGTTCGCGAGCCACCACAGGCCGTCGCGGTGGTGCACCTCGAGGAACGCGCGGTGCAGGTACTGGTTGTCGTCGACCGTGAGGTCGCCCTCGCGGCCGATGACGAACGGCCGCGAGGGGTCGAGCGTGAACCACTCCCCCGCGAACTCGAGCTGCAGCCTGGGCGCCTGGCCGGCCCGTGCCTGCTCAACCATCGACACATCCCTTCGCATCGTTCGACTGCCGACCGTCCGAGCGCACGAGCGTGACGAGGATGCACGACTCGCCGTCGCTGTCGCGCTGCACGGTGACCGTCTCGCCCGCGGCGGTCGCGATCGTCGGGTCGGCGTCGCTCGGCTCGTAGCGGTAGCGGAAGCTGTCGCCCGCTTGCGGCTGCGCGTTGACCCACGTGAACGTGACGGAGTCGCCCTCGACGGTGCCCGTGACGTTGATGGGCGCCGGCGGCCGCTGCGGGGCGGCGGGCGCCGCGATCGTCTGGCTCGGGTTCGCGGGCGGCTGGCTCGGCGCGCTGCCCGCGACCGCCAACCACACGATGCCCCCGCCGACGAGCACGACGAGGCCGGCGCCGACGGCCGACGCGATCGTGCGGCGACGGCGATCGGGCGCGGGGGCCTCCGGCTCCGGGACGGCCGCCGGGGCCGGCGCGCCCGCGGCCTGGCCGGGCCTCGGCCGCCGGATCGTCGCGTCGGGCGCCGCGGCGCCCGTGGGGATCGCGGGAGCCGGCTCGCCCGCGTGCGGGTCGATCGAGACGACGCCCCGGATGCGGGTCGCGCCGCCGTCCTCCTCGTCGACGGCGCCGGCGTCGAGGGAGTCGTCGAGCACGTCGAGCGGCGTGACGGGCAGCGCCATCTCGGCTTCGACCTGCTGCAGCGCGCGGCCGAACGCCATCGCGGTCGCGTAGCGGCGCGAGGGGTCGGGGTCCATCGCCGAGGCGAGCACGGCCTCGAGCCGCGGCGGCACGTCGTGGCGCGCGAGCGGCGAGATCTCACCGCGCTGGATGCGGTCGATGAGGTCGACGCTCGTGTTGCTGCCGCCGGGCAGCTCGAAGGGCGTCCTGCCCGCGAGGAGCGTCGAGAGCGTCGCGGCGAGCGAGAAGACGTCGGATGCGGGGGTCGACCTCGGCGGATCCTGGAACGCCTCGGGCGGCGACCACGGGATCGACATGCCGCTCGCGTCGTCGGCGCCGCCCGAGCTCGTCGCGATGCCGAAGTCGGTGAGCGCCGGCCGGTTGTAGGCGGTGACGAGGATGTTCGCGGGCTTGATGTCGCGGTGCAGGATCCCCGCGCGGTGGGCGGTCTCGACCGCGCCCGCGATCTGCACGCCGAGCGAGAGCACCTCGGGCACCGCGAAGCGGTCGCGGCGGTAGCGCACGCCGAGGTTGGGCTTCGAGCAGTACTCCATCGCGAGGTACGGGCGCCCGTCGGGAGCGACGGCCGCGCCGTAGATCGTCACGATCGAGGGATGCGTCGAGAGCTGCGCCATGACGTTCGCCTCGTGGCGGAAGTTCTCGATGAGCTCGCGGTTGACCGCGTCGGGCAGCAGCACCTTGATCGCCACCTGCCGCGACGGCAGCAGCTGCTGGTAGAGGAACACGTCGGCGAAGCCGCCCGAGCCGAGCAGCGAGACGTACTCGTAGCCGGGCAGCTCGGGCGGGGCGGAGGGGGCGCGCTTCGGGCTCACTGCGCGTCCTCCGCGCGAGCGGGCTCGATCGCGACGACGACACCGTCGCCGAGGTCGAGCCGGTCGCCGAGCTGCAGGATCGTCGCCGCCTCGGGCCGCAGCCGCTGGGGCGCCGAGCCCTCGCGCAGCAGGAGCGTGCCGTTCGTCGACGAGAGGTCGACGGCGACGAGGTTCCAGTCGTCGACGCGCAGCTCGAGGTGGCTGCGCGAGATGTCCTCGCCCGGGCTCTCGACCGTCACGAGCCGCGGCACGCGGCCGTCCTCGACGCGGCGCGATCGCGGCCTGCGGCCGAGCACGACGCCGCGGCCGAGCGGCACGCGCTCGCCCGAGGGCAGCACGACGACGGCGACCTCGGGTCGGCGGCGCTGGGCGGCGCTGCGGTCGTCGACCGGCGCGCCGCACGTCGTGCACGCCGTCGTGCCCGGCGCGTTGACGTGGCCCGAGGCGCACAGCGTCGAGAGCACGAGCGGACCCGTCGCGGGCGGCCCGGCGTGCTGCGCCGGGGCTGCCGGCGGCTGCGCGGCCGCCGCGCGCTCGGCCTGCAGCCGGCGCGCCTGCTCGGCGGTGATCGTCATGCCGTCGTGGTCGCCCATGTCGAGGGCGCCGGGGGCGGATGCGGCGGGCTCGGCGACCGGGACGGGCCGCGTCGCGTCGGCGTCCGATCGCTGCGGCGCCTCGGCCGCCTCGCGCGAGGGGGCGGCGGCGCGCGGCGCCGGCGCGATCTCGCTCACGTCGATCGCGGGCTTGATGAACCCCGGCACCGAGTCGATGAGCCCGCCGATCGGGCCGTCCGGCTCCGGCTCCCGGGCGGGAGGGCTCGCGGGCTCCGGAGCGCTCGGCGCGGCCTGCTCGGCAGGCGCGCTCGGCGCGGGCTCCGGAGCGCTCGGCTCGGCGGGCGCCTCGGCAGGCGCCCCGCCGGCCTCCGCCTCGGCGCGCTCGGCGGCGACCGCGCGGGGCGGCAGGGTCTGGCCGAAGGCGCCGAAGCGCGCCTCGTCGTCGGGAGCCTCGGCGACCGGCGCGGGCGGGGCCGGCTCGCTCGCCGCATCCGCGCTCCCGGGCGCGATGCGCACGGCGGCGACGCGCGCGACGCCGCCCTCGAGCGGCAGGGTCTGACCCGCGAGCGCGGCGAGCCCGCCGGCGTCGACGACCGCGTCGGGCGCGGTCTCGTCGAGCGCCCACTCCTCGCCGAAGCGATCGGGCAGCGTCGCGTCGTCGGCCGTCGCGGGCACGCCGTGGCGGCGCAGCAGCACGCGCGCGCCCGGGGTGTCGACGAGCCCGATGAGCGCCGTCGGCTCGAGCCCGAGGATCGTCCGCAGCCCCTCGGCGTCGCGCACGGTCGCGGCGGCGTCGTAGAGCGCCCGGGCCCGCACGGGCGGCAGGTCGCGCTCGCACACGACGACCGCGGCGCCCGCCGCGACGCACCAGGCCTCGCCGGGCGCGTACTCCAGGCGTGCGCTCATCGCAGGGCCTCCCTCGGGATGGTGTCGTCGATCGTGTGCGCGTGCGTGTCGTGCAGCTCCTCGTCGGCGAGCGCCACGGCATCCACGTCGACGACGACGACCGTGACGTTGTCGGGCGCGCCCGCGTCGAGCGCGCGGCGGAGCAGGAGCGCCGCGACGGCCGCGGGCGACGAGACGTCGCCGAGCAGCTCGGCGATCTCGTGGTCGTCGACCTCGCCCGTGAGGCCGTCGGAGCAGACGACGAGCCGCTGGCCCCGCTCGGCCGGGCGCAGCCACACGTCGGCGGGCTGGCGCTCGCCGGCGCCGAGCGCGCGCGTGATGACGTTGCGGTTCGGGTGCCGACGCGCGTCGGCGCGGCGCAGGGCACCGGTCTCGACCAGCTCCTGCACCATCGAGTGGTCGACGGTCACCTGCTCGAGCCGGCCCTGCTCGTACAGGTAGGTGCGGGAGTCGCCGACGTTGAGGATGAGCCAGTGCGCGACGCCGTCGACGTCGACGAGCACGGTGCCCGAGAGGGTCGAGCCGCCCGCCGGCTCGCCCACCGCGTTCGCGTGCACGCTCTCGAAGGCGTGCTCCACGGCCGTCTCGACGCACGCGACGTCGGCGAGCGTGCGTCCCTTCAAGCCGCGGAACGCCTCGATCGCGAGCGCGCTCGCGACGTCGCCCGAGGCGTGGCCGCCCATCCCGTCGGCGACGACGAAGACGGGGAAGGATGCGAAGACCGAGTCCTCGTTGACGCTCCGGCGCATCCCGGGGTGCGTCGTCGCCGCCCAGCGCAGCGCGATCGACGGGTGGCTGTAGCGGAACTCGCCGATCGCGCTCACGACGCGGCCTCGACCGTGAGCGAGCGGTCGCCGAAGCGCACGACGTCGCCCGGCTGCAGCGGGAACGCGCGGCCCGGCTCGAGCGGCGTCTCGGCGCCCCCGCGCACGACGCTCGAGCCGTTCGTCGAGGCGCGGTCGACCGCGGCGAGCGGCGAGGCGGTCAGGAGCAGGTGCGTCTTCGAGATGGAGCGGGTGTCGTCGGCGATCGGCAGCAGGTGGTCGACGACCTCCCCGGCGCTCGGAGCCGGGTTGCGGCCGATGAGCGCCGCGCCGGTGATCGCGAAGCGGTCGCCGGTGTCGAACGCGAGCGTCGCGACCGCGGCGCGCGACGACGGGCGCGCGCGGGTCGCCTCGAGGTCCTCCTCCGGCTCGGCGACCTCGATGCGGCGCACGGTGCGATCGTCGATCTCGCCCGCGTCGTCGAGGCCCGCGTCCGGGCCGTGCTCGAGATCGGGCTCGATGATCGTCTGCTCGTCGATCGGCGCGACGTGCGCGACCGGCTGCGCGGGCGTCCGACCGGGCACGCTGTCGACGATGCCGCCGGTGATCGGCGGGGCGTAGCGCGGCGCCGCGGGCTGCTGCGGCTCGGGGGCTTCGGGCGCGCTCGGTCGCGGCGCCGACCGCGCGGGGGCGGAGCCGCTCAGCTCGCCCGGGCGGTAGCCGCCGAGGCGCGCGCCGCCCGCGGGCATGCCGGGGACGGTGTGGGTCGGCGTCGGCCCCGACGCCGAGGAGGCGAGGCCGATCTGCGGCGCTCCCGGCGCTTGCGGCCTCGCCGCACCGACGACGCCGGAGCTCGTGCGAGCGCCGGGGCGGTACGCGGCGGCCGCGGCCTCGGCGGGCGTCGCGAGCGAGGGCAGCGGCGCCTTCGCGGCCTCCGGCTCCGCCTGCACCGTCTTGCGCGCGATGCGCATCTTCTTCTCGTGGTACGGGTCCAGGCCGTCGCGAACGTCGACGAACCAGGTGCGAGCGGCCTTGTCGAGCCAGCTGCGGCCGCGCTTCTCGCTGTCGAACCAGACCGAGCAGAACACGAGCGCGGGCCCGACGATCGGCACGAGGAAGAACGCGTAGAGCAGCAGCGCACGACCGAGCGAGCGCTTGATCCCCGGTCGCTCGAGCGTCGCGACGTGGATCGACCGGATGCCCGTGAAGGCCTTGCCGAGCGTGACGCCCCGGCGGCCGTGCAGCACGATCTGCACGATCACGAACGCGGTCGAGAGCACGAACGAGACCGCGGTCGCGACGATCATCCAGACGAGGTCCGGATGCGTCGCGAGGCCGTAGGGCTGCAGCGCGCCGGTCGCGAGCCGCACGAGCGAGGGCAGGGCGACGAGCCAGTACGGCAGCTGCAGCAGCGCGTAGAGCGAGAGCTCGATGATCGACGCGAGCGCGCGACGGCCGAGCGGCGCGGGGCGGAGCCCGAGCGCGGCCGCGTAGGCGGGGTCGGGGCGACCGGCCTCGTCGAGGCCCTCGATGCGCTTCTGCCCCTCGTCGATCTCCCAGATCACCGTCGTCTCCGCTCTCGCCTCCGCCGGGCGAACGACCGCATCGAGAGCCTGCCGAGCAGGCGCTCCCGCGGCGTGGCCTCGGCGCGCATGCCCTGCACGCTCCGCTCGACGTCGAGCCAGAAGGCATCGACGTCCGCCGGATCCGGCTCGCCGGGCCCGAACACGCCCTCGTCGACGAAGTCGCCGATGTCGGTCGCTCTCGATCGAGGGTAGCGATCCGCCACCGCGCGGGCGACCTCGCGCCGCGTCACGCCCGCGGGCACCGGCAGCCCGAGGTCGACGGCCTCGTCGACGACCTCGTGCCAGCCGCCCGAGAGCCGGTCGCTCTCGCGCTCCGCCCTGCGGCGCCGCTTCCGCCGCGCGGCCTTGAGCGCACCGACGACGATGAACGGGAGCAGCAGCAGGAGCAGCAGGAGCAGCACGCCACCCGCGACCCACAGCCAGACGACCCACGAGCGGTCCTCGAGCTCCTCGTCGTCCTCCTCCTGACCCTCGTCGGCGACGGTGTCGGGCGACATCTCGGCCGGCTCCTCCGGCGGCTGCGGCGGCTGCAGCACTTGCGGCTTCGGCTCGGGCTGCGGCTCCGGCTCCGGCTGGATCTCGTCGTTGTCCTCGGGCGGCGTCGGATCGAACCGCACCCATCCGTAGCCCTCGAACGGCACCTCGACCCACGCGTGCACGTCGCTGCCCGTCAGCTCGACGGGCTCCGAGCCGCCGCTGAAGCCGTCGTCGGGATAGAGGCCCATCACGACCCGCGACGGCACGTTGATGCGCGAGAGCGCGAGCGCGAACGCGGTCGCGTACTGCTCGTCGTCGCCCAGCAGCACCTCCTGGTCGAACATGTCCTGGATGCGCGCGGCCCCGTGCCCCGCGAGCGAGGGGATGTCCCCCTCGAGCCCGTGGCTGAAGCTGCCGTTGTTCATGAGGCGCAGCATCGTCTCGAGGTTCTCGAACGCGCTCTGCCCGCCCGCGCCGTGCTCCGAGACCCACGCCTGCAGCAGGTCGGGCACCACCGCGGGCTCCGGCACCTGCACGCGAGTGATCGGCACGCCCTCGAGCTCCTCGTGCGAGGGCTGCCGCGGCACGATCGCCTGCAGCTCGTAGGCGTCGCCCGCGCCGAGCCCGTCGAGCGCGATCGCCGTGCCGGTCTGGCCGTTGTAGTGCAGGGATCCCTGCAGGCCCGCGGCGCGCTCCCCCTCGAAGGCGAGCGACTGCAGGTAGCCGACGTCGGGCACCCAGATGCCGGAGTAGTCCTGCACCTCGACGCGCACGGTCGCGGGCTCGCCCGACTGCGCGACGAGCACCTCGTCGCCGATGCGCGCGAACGAGCCCGAACCGCTCGACTGCTGGGAGCCGGCGACCGCGAAGACGGTGCCGTCGTAGTGGTCGAAGGTCGCGAGCCGCAGCCGCGATCCCTCCGGCATGCCGCTCACCGTGAGGAGCGTGTCGTCCTCGAAGCTCTTGTGCCAGCTGCGGAAGCCCGCGAGCGGGCTCGGGTACTCGGCGAGCTCGATCGGCGGCTCGACGGCGTCGCGGAGCACCGCGCGGCTCGCCGGCTGCACCGGGATGCTCACGAGGCCCGCGACGAGCATGGCGCCCGCGATCATCGCGATCGCTCCGCGAGCGCGCTGCTTGCGCGCCTTGACGCGGAAGCGGCTGTCGTTCGTGACCTCGACCTCTTCGTTCAGCCCCGTGCGCCACGTCGCCCGCCGCCACGCGCACCACGCGAGGATGACGCCCGCGACGAGCGCGCCGAGCAGGGCCGGCCAGAAGGCGATCTTCGTGCCGAAGGCGATGCCGACGAGCAGGGCGACGACGCCGGGCACCATCGCGAAGGGGGCGCCGCGGTCGAGGCGCAGCGCGAGCACCGTGGCGATCGTCGCGCACAGCAGCGTCGTGAGGAACGGCACGACGAGCAGGCTCGGGAAGCCCTCGGCGGGCGGCTCGGCGGTCAGCAGTCCCTTCCACGAGAAGACGACGCCCAGCAGCAGCTCTCGCCATCCCTCGAGGGTCGGGATGACGCCCGCGATCGTCCGCCGCGGCACCGCGAGCGCGGGGCCGAAGACGACGAGCGCGAGCACGAAGCCCGCCGCCGTCATGAGCCAGCCGCGCAGCGGGCGCAGCGAGGTCACGACGCCGACCGCGATCCCGAGGATCGCGCCGCCGAGGCCCGCGACGAGGTAGGCGGTGCCGCCGAAGACGGGCCCGAACGAGAGGGTCGCCGCGAGCATCACGGCGAAGACGGCCGCGCAGTCGATCGCGGCCTGCCGCGGGGTGCGCGGCAGCATGCGCTCGTCGCTCATTGCAGCGCCACCCCTCGCATCACGCGCGGGAGATCGCTCACCGAGCCGATCGTCGCGAGCGCGACGTCGCCGATCGGCTGCAGCCTCGGGCTCGCGCCCTGCACGACCGAGAAGACGATGACGCGCGCCTGCGGCGGCAGCAGGGTGCGCGCGCGGCGCACGAGCGCGGCGTCGATCGGGGCACCCGCGTGGAGCATGATGACGGATGCGCCGGCGTGGTCGCGCGCGATCGTCGCGGCGAGGTCGAGGAAGCGGTCGTCGCGCGGCGACCACTCGACGCCCGAGAGCGCGTCGAGCAGCCGCTTGCCCGTGCTCGCGGGCACGGTCCTGCGCGAGGTCTGCACCGCGACGTCCATCTCGTCGCGGATCGCCTGCAGGCCGAGCGAGCCGAGGATCGAGATGGCCGTCTCGAACTCCGCTGGGTCGGCGTAGTCGTCGGGCGAGGTCGACAGGCCGAGCGCGAGCACGCTGCGCCGGGTCTGCTCGAACTGCCGCACCATGAGCTGGCCGGTGCGAGCCGACGACTTCCAGTGGATGTAGCGCCGGTCGTCGCCCGCGACGTAGTCGCGCAGCGCGTGGAAGGCGATGTCGCTGTTCGTGAGGTCGCGGGTCGTGATGCCCTCGAGGTCGCGGATGAGGCCCGGCGCCGTCTCGTCGAGCTGCACCGTCTTGGGGTGCACGTAGAGCTCGACGGGATCCGTCCACCGCACCTGGCGGCGCAGGAGTCCCACGGGGTCGCCCCGCACCGAGCGCACGGGCCCGACCTGCAGGATCGTGCGGCGGCTCGTGGGGATCGCGAAGACGTCCTCGTGCACGTCGCCCGGCTGCATGCGCGGCAGGTGGAACGACGCGAGCGCCTTGCCGACGGGCACCTCGATCGTCGCGGGCAGCAGCGGCTTCGTCGAGGCGGCGTGGATCTCGATCCGGCCGAGCGCGCGCTCCCCCACCACGACGCGCGTGTAGGCGAGGTCGAGCTCGATCCGGTAGCGGTTGCGCCCGACGATGAAGGCGATCGCGGCGCCGAGCAGGAGCGCGCCGGCGATGCCCATGACGATGAGCTCCTTCCAGCCGAGCGCGATCCCGGTCGCGAGCGCGAGCGCGGTCCCGACGAGCACGGCCCAGCCGAAGCCCGTGATGGGCTCGATCGCCGGCCACACCCGCTCGCGCGCGATGCGCCCCGCTCGGCGCAGCCCCTCGGCCGTCGCCGACTCGTCGCCGACGACGCGCGCGACGAAGCGCTGCCACGGCGTGCGCTCGCGCTCGACGGCGCGGCGCAGCCGCGTCGTCTCCGACGGGGCGCCGGTCGTCGAACCGGTGTCTGGGTCAGGTGCGGGGGTCGACGTCGCCCGCTCGGGCGCCGTCGTCACGCAGCGTGCTGCCGGTCCTGCGGAGCCGCGATGTCGGCGATGGCGCGGTCGATGATGCGGTCGCCCGTGACGCCCGAGAACTCCGCCTCGGGGTCGATGACGACGCGGTGCGCCCACACCGGCTGCGCGAGCTCCTTGACGTCGTCCGGCAGCACGAACGCGCGGCCCTTCGCCGCGGCCCACACCTTCACGGCGCGCATGAGCGCCATCGCGCCGCGCACCGAGACGCCCAGGCGCGTGTCCTTCGAGTCGCGCGTGTGCTCCGAGAGCTGCGCGACGTAGTCGAGCACCGCGTCGTCGACGTGCACGGTCGCGGCGAGGTCGATCATCTCGGCGATCGCGCTCGTCGTGATGACGGGCTGCACGGTCGAGGAGGCGTTGCGGTTCGACGCGCCCGCGAGGATGCGGACGGTCTGCTCGCGGCCGGGGTAGCCGATCGACGTCTTCATGAGGAAGCGGTCGAGCTGCGCCTCGGGGAGCCGGTAGGTGCCCGCCTGCTCGATCGGGTTCTGCGTCGCGATGACCATGAACGGGCGGCCGACCGAGTAGGGCGTGCCGTCGACCGTGACGCGGCCCTCCTCCATGACCTCGAGGAGCGCCGACTGCGTCTTCGGGCTCGCTCGGTTGATCTCGTCGGCGAGCACGATCGAGGCGAAGATCGGGCCCTTGTGGAACTCGAACTCGCCCGTCTTCTGGTCGTAGACCGTGACGCCGGTGACGTCGGAGGGCAGCAGGTCGGGCGTGAACTGGATGCGGTGGTTCGTGCCCTGCACCGTCGCGCCCATCGACTTCGCGAGCTGCGTCTTGCCCGTGCCCGGCGCGTCCTCGAGCAGCAGGTGGCCCTCCGAGAGCATCGCGGTGAAGGCGAGGCGGATGACGTCCTCCTTGCCGAGGACGACGCTGCCGACGTTGTCGACGAGGCGCGTGAAGGTCTCGGCGAACCAGGCGGCCTGCTCGCGGGTCATGGTGCTCGTCATCGTGTTCCCATCTTCATCATGGCCAGTTCACCCTCGGGGTGTTGAGGTCGACCCCGTTGCCCCAGACGCGCATCCACGCCTGGCCGGAGAACCCGGAGTAGCAGGTGTTGTTGTCCCCGGCCTCGCCCTGGTACTCGGTGATCGTGCTGCCGTTGCGGCTCGTGATGTTCACGCGGCCGCTCTCGAACGGGCTGTTGGGGCCGTTGCCCGAGCCGGTGTTGTGGCAGCTGAAGTTGTAGATGCCGGGCTCGAAGTCGGTCCAGTTGAGCCGGAACCACCTGCACTGCTCACCGTTCGCGCCCTGGCACGAGCCCGCATGGGCGACGCCGCCGTCGCTGAGCGAGACGCTCGGTCGGAGTCGTTCCTGCGCTGTCGCCTGCGCGGTCGCGGTCGTCGTCTGGCGGCCGTGACCGCCGCCGTCGGGCAGGCCCGTGCTGCTCTCGACCGTGATCGTGACCGTCTGACCGCCGTTCGCGGCCTGCGTCACGGCACCGCCGGACCAGTTGACCCAGCCGCCGTTGCCGATGCGGTAGCGGGTCGTGATGTCCCTGCCGTTGCGCCCCGGCGCGCTGATCGTGAAGGTCACCTGCTCGACCTGTCCGCTGCCGCTCACGCTCGGCGCCCCGATCTCGCCATAGGGCCGGACCTGTGCAGCGGCGCGCGTCCAGCCGCTCGCCTCGCCGAAGCCGTCCACCACCGCGACCGCCCGCACCTCGAAGGTGTAGGGCCCACCGTTGTTGTTCATGCCGGTGTAGGTGCCGCCCGGGCCGAACGACTGCACGCCATTGCCGCCGCCGCGCACCTCGAAGCGCACCTCGTTCGCGCGCAGGCCGTTCGGGTTGCCGGGCGTCCATGAGACGACGGAGTTGCCGTTGCCGTCCGTCGCGGTCACCCCGGTCGGCGCGTCGGGTGCCGTGAAGGTGCGCACCGGCGCGGAGGCCGCCGAGGGCACGCTCGTGCCCGCTCGGTTGGTCGCGGTGACGGTGAAGCTCGCGGCGTTGTCGGCTGCATCGAAGCGGAAGCTCGCCGTCGTGCCCGACACGGTCTGCGGGCTCGCGCCCGGCACGCCGCTCGGCGTCACCGTGTACGTCTGGATCGGGGCGCCGTTCTCATTCGGGGCATCCCACGTCACGCGCACCTGCACCTCACCCGGGATCGAGCGGTCGGGCGTCGCGGAGACGTTCGTCACCTGCATCGGCGGACCGGCAGGCGTCACGGCGCGCGAGTACGCGGAGAAGTCGCTCGGCTCGTCGGCGAGGTTCACCGCCTGGATGCGGAAGGTGTACGACGTGCCGTTGACGAGGCCGGTCCAGGTGTAGTTGGTCGAGCCTCCGCTGACGGTCTGCTGCACGACGCCGCCCGGCGCGGGCGGGGAGATCTCGATCCGGTACTCCTGGATGGGCGAGCCTCGGTTCACCGGCGGCTCCCACGTGAGCGCGACCTGCGTGTCGCCGTCGACGGCTGAGGGCGGCGCCGGCTGCTCGGGGCGCACGTCGGGGCGCGCTTCGTTCGACGCCGCCGAGGGATCGGAGTCGCCGACCTCGTTCTGCGCGACGACCTGGAAGCGGTACGTCACGTTGTTCGTGAGGCCCGTGACCGTGCACGTCGTGGCCGGGCACGGGAAGCTGATGGCGCCGTCGGTCGACTGCACGACGTAGCCGGTGATGGGCGCGCCGTTCGACGGCGGCGCGCCCCACGTGAGGGTGACCTCCGAATCGCCCGTCGCGTCGACGTTCGGGCGCGGCGGCGCGTCGGGGCGGCCCTTGACGTTGAGCGTCAGGGTGCCCGTCACGTGCCGGGCGGTGAGCTCGGTCGCGTCCTCGACCGTGTAGCGCACCGTGAGCACGCCGTGGAAGTCGGCGCCAGGGGTGACGGTCACCTCGCGGTCGCTGTGCGAGACCTGGCCCTGCCCCGCGACGGTCTCGGCGGAGATGACGCGCAGCGGCTCGCCGCGGTCGGCGAAGGGGTTGAAGTCGTTGGCGATGACATCGGTCGTGAGCGCGACGCCCTGCGTGGCCTCGCCGCTGTCGGGGCGCGCCTCCGCGAGCGGCCTCGTCGTGGCGACGACCTCGACGACGACCGTGCCCGGCGCCTCGTTGCCGTGCGGGTCGATCGCGACGATCTGGAAGGAGCCGCTCGAGCCCGGCGGCGTCGTGAGATCGGCGGTCGCGGTGAAGACACTGCCCTGCAGCGACACCGAGACGCCGGCCATCGATCCGCCGCGCTGCTCGAAGACCATCGCCTCGAGGTCGCCGACATCGGGATCGGAGGTCGCGTCGCGCAGGTCGAAGGTCGCGGCCCGCTCGCCCGCCTCGGGGCGCAGGATGGCACCCGCGAACGTGGGTGCGACGACGCTCGAGGGCGTGACCTCGATCGCGATCGTGAGCACGGCCGTGTTGCCGTCCGGGTCATCCGGGCCGGTGCCGTCGGTGACCTCGAACGTGATGGATGCGGGGCCGACGTAGCCCTGCGGGGACTGGAAGCGCAGCGTGTGCTCGTCCAGGATGTTCTCGGAGCCGTCGTGGTTGACGGCGGAGACGCTGTCACCGGTCGTGATGCGGGGCGCCGCGCCGTTCGAGGTCGTGACGTAGTTGCGCAGCGGCAGTTCGAGGGGCAGTCCCGAGCCGATCTGCGCCGGTTCGGTCTTCGAGAGGAAGGGCGCGCGGTCGCGCACCGGCGGCACCGCGACGAACGCCTCGGCGGTGAGCCCGTCGATGTCGGTCACGCGGTAGGTGATGACCTGGAACGACTCGGTCGGGATCACCTGCACGGTGCCCCGCACGACATCCGCCTCTCCCGTCACGATCGAGAGCTCGAGCTCGCTCGGGTCGCCGTCGAGGTCGAGGTCGTTGTCGAGCACCGGCACGTCGAACGCCTGGCCGAGCTCCACCTGGTCGCGCGGCAGCGGATCGTCGCGCGCGATGGGCGCCAGCAACTCGGCGTCCTCGGTGACCGTGAGCATGACCGAGCCCGTCGCGCGCGCGCCGCGCGCATCCACGACCGAGTAGGTGAACTGGTAGGTGCCCGGCTCGGAGGGCGAGCGCAGGTCGACGGTGTCGCGCTCGGTGTTGACCTCGGCGTCGGGCAGCTGCTCGGTGCCCTCGAGCCCGTCGGCGACGAGCGTCAGCGCATCCTGATCCGGGTCGGAGTCGTTCTCGAGCACCGGGATCGCGATCTGCCGGTCGGGGCGCACGTCGACGTAGTCGGGCTGGGCGAAGGGCGTCTGGTTGATGTCGGCGGCCTGGGCGATGCCGATGATCGCGGTCGCCGTGCCCTCGGCGCCCCAGCGGTCGCGCACGCGGTAGGTGAACTCGACGGTGCCGGCGCTGTCGGGGAACGCCTCGAAGTCGAAGTAGTCGGGGCCGACGGTCGGCAGGATGCGGCCGCCCTCGGGAGCGGTGTCGTAGCCGACGAGCTCGACGCCGTCGCCGTCGGGATCGATGCCGTCGAGCGGGATCGGGATGCGCACGGTCGAGCCCGCGAGCACGCGGGACGTGACGGTCTGCGGCGCGGGCGAGGAGTTCGACTCCGCGTCGCGCGGCACGATCGTCACGGCGACCGTCGCGGAGTCGCGGTTCCCGAGGTCGTCCTCGACCTCGTAGACGACCGTCGCGCGCGTCGGTCCGCCCTCGAGCGCGTGCACGCGCAGCCGGCCCTCGGAGATGAAGGCAACACCCTCCGCCTCCGAGGCGAAGCTCGTCGACACGACGCGCTCGGCGACCCGGAACGGCGTGCCGTCGGGCGAGAAGTCGTTGTCGATCACGTCGAGGGTGCCGTAGTCGCCCGCGCGCACGGTCATCGCGTCGTCGACCGCCTTCGGTGCGCGCGGCTGCGCGGGCGGCACGACGGGGATGACCTCGACGGTGCCGGTCTCGGAGAAGCGCCCGTTCGAGACGGTGTACGTGAACTGGAAGGGCGACTCGAGCCCGCGGTTGTCGGTGATGCTCACGATCCGACGGTCGCGCAGCTCGACGCTGATCGGCGCGCCGTTCTCGATCTCGAATTGCTGCACGACGAGCACGCCGCCCGCCGGGTCGACGTCGTTCGCGAGCAGGTCGACGAGCGCCGTGCCCTGCTGCGGCACGAGCGCGATGTCGCGCACCGCGACGGGCCGCGACTCCTCATCGGGGGTGCGGATGTCGACGCGCACTCGGCCCTGGCTCGAGAGCGCGCCGTCGGCGACGAGGTAGGTGAAGTAGTGCGTGCCGACCGGCCCGCCCTGCACCTTGACCGTGCCGGTGGTCGCGTCCCACGTCATGTCGAGGCTCGCGGCGGGCTCGACCGACGCGAGGCGCAGCGGCCGCCCGGACGGCGAGAAGTCGTTGAGCATCGGTCGGATCGTCGCCTCGCGGCCTTCGATCGTCGTGACGAAGTCGGCGTTCGCGAGCGGGTTCGCCGTGCCGCGCTCCCGCACGTCGACCGTGATCTCGCCCGTCGTCTCCGCGCGACCGTCGGAGACGGTGATCGAGACGCTCTGGAGGCCGACCTCACCCGTGGCGGTGTAGACGAGGCGGCCGGACGGGTCGGTCTGGATGGTGTCGCCCGAGTCGGTCGTGGCGCTCACGAGGTACATGTCGTCGCCGTCGGGGTCGACCCAGTCGGCGAGCACCTGGTACTCGTACTCCCCGCCCTGCTCGACGGCGAATGCCTGGGCCCGGAGCGGCTCCGGCACCGCGTTCTCGCCCTCGCCGCGCACGGTGAGCGTGACCGTCGCCTGGTCGCGGCCCTCGCGGCCGTCGTGGATCTCGTAGCCGAACGTGAACGTGCCGGCCGCCTGATCGGCGGGCAGCTCGACCTGCAGCTGCGAGTCGTTCGCGACCGGCGCGACCGAGACGCCCGTCGGCAGGTCGCCCACGACGCGCGCGGTGAGCACGTCGCCATCGGCGTCGACGTCGTTCCAGAGCACCGGCAGGAGCGTCGAGGCGCCGGGGCGCGCGCCGAAGCGGTCGTCCTCGGCGCTCGGCTCGGTGTTCTCCTCGTTGATGGGCGGCGGCTGGTTCGTCAGCAGGTCGTCGGTCGACTCCGAGTCCTCCTCGTCGGAGCGGCTCTCGTCCTGCGGCGGCACGAGGTCCTCCCAGTTGTCGACGAGGATGAGCGTGTCCGAGAGCAGCCACGACGCGCCCTCGACGAACTGGTTGAGCACGACCGCATCGCGGTTGATGCGGAACGTCGCGGGCGAGCCGTCCATCTCCGGCACCTGCGCGCGGAGGTCGCGCGCGTCGTCGTCGCAGTCGCGCACGAACTGGGCGCTCCCGGGCCACACGCCGTAGACGCATCCGCCGAGCTGCACGGGGCGCACCGCCTCGCCGCCGCCCGCGATCTCCTCGACCTCGGCGTCGCCGCCGCCGAGCGGCTGGCGGATGAGGCTGTCGGGGGTCGCGAGGATGACGCGGTCGGAGCGATCGCCGTCGAGCTGCACCGCGGCACCCTCGGGGGTCGGCACCGCGCCGCCCGGGAGCAGCAGCGTCGAGGTGGCCTCGTCGTGCACGACCGCGCGGTCGCCCACGGTCGTGACGATCGGCTCCTCCATCGCGCCGAGCTCCTCGCGCCCGCGCAGCTCGGGCTCGCCGAGCGCGCCGTCGACGAGCGGCAGCGTGAGCTCCTGCGCATCGGCGATCGAGACCGCGTGCACCGTGCCGTCGCGCCCGACCGTGACGGCCGCACCGGCGCCGAGCTCCGCGACCGGGTCGGTGTGCTCGGGCGAGAAGCCGCCGATGTCGGGGAACCGCATCGCCCACAGCGCCCCGTCGGCGGGGTCGACGATCGCGACGATGCCGCCGCCGAGGGCGATGCCGGCTTGCGGCGGCAGCTGCACGGCGGTGCCGGTGACGACCTGCGTCGGGTCGACGAGCAGGGCGACGGATGCCTCCTGGTTGTGGAGGATGACGTCGTCGCCGTCCTGCAGCACGTCGAAGGTCGCGGTGGGCGAGATCAGGCCGGCGTCGAGCTCCTCGGCCTGGACGTTGATGCGGCCGAGCTGCTGGGACGACTGCTTCGTGACCCAGACGCCGCCGTCGTTGAGGTCGACGTCGGTCGTCGTGAATCCCTCGTGCGTGAACGCGACGATGCCCAGTGCGACGGAGACGGCGGTGATGAGGGCTCCGGCGGCCGTCGACTTGCGATGGCGCGAGAGAGACCTGAGCACAGGACTGCCCCTTCCGACGGCACGGGTAGCCGCACCCGGCTGGGGAACGGCGGCCCCATTGTGTCAGACCTGAGCAAACGCCAATCGCCTGATGAGGGTCGCGACGGTGTCGACTTGCTGCGAATCCGCTGGAGATCGACGCGGGAGACGAGCGAGGGGCGACCGATCGGGCCGCCCCTCAGCTCCGCACGACTCAGCCGCGTGCGCGCTCGTACGCGGCGAGCTGCTCGGCGTGCTCGCTGTTGAAATCGTCCATCGCCTGGCGGTTGCGCTCCTTCGCCCGGCGGCCGCGACGCGACTGGATGCCGCCGATCCAGATGGGCACCTCGCGAGCGATGACGAAGGCGAGCACCGAGAGCGGCGCGAGCAGCAGCTGCCCGAGCGACGCGGCGTCGATGCCGAGGACGGCGGTGAAGCTGCCCCAGCCGCCCTCCGACTCCATGAACGCGCCCGCGATGTGGGCGGCGTAGGTGAGCAGCGCGACGACGAAGCCTCCGAGCACGTGGGCCCACCAGCCGGCGCGGTTCGCGATGAGGCTGAGGATGAGGTAGCCGGCGAAGAAGACGACGACGGGAAGCAGGTACGAGGGGCGCAGCCAGAGCGACTGGAGCGTCTCGGCGGCGTCGAACTGCCGGTCGAAGAGGTAGCCGACGGCGAAGAAGGCAGCGGCGTGCAGGAGCCCGAAGACGAGCGTCGCGAGCAGCACGACCGCGACGCCGACGCCGCGCGCACCCTTGCGGCGCGGAGGCACCGGCTCCTCGACGAGCACGATCGGCGCACCGGCGCCGGTCGTCGTGGCATCCCCGCCGATCGCGGAGTCCGGCACCTCGTCGCGGACATCGTCGCGCACGATGCCGAAGCGGTTGGAGCGGTCGCGCAGCGGCTGCTGGAGCGACTGCGTCGGCTCGTCGGCCTGCGAGTCCATCGCGCGCGTCGGCGCGTCATCGGTCGCGTCGGCGTCGCGGTCGTCGCCGACGGTGTCCATGGCGCGCGTCGCGTCGTCGTCGTCCCGGCGCTGGGCGTCGATCGCCTGGGTCGGCTCGGGCTCGACGAACTCCCGGTCGCGGTCGCCGCTCGCGGCGCCGGGGGCGTCGGCGTCGCCGTGGCGACGCAGGCCGAAGGAGGGGCGGCGGGGCTCGACGAGCGCCGGGGGCTCGGTCGGCTCGGCCACCGGCTCGCTCTCGAGCGAGCTGGATGCGGCCTCGCCGTGCACCTCCTCGGCGGAGGGGCGAGCGGCGTCGTCAGGGTGCGCCGCGGAGTGCGAGGGGCCGCGCAGCGACGAGGGCGCGATGACCGTCGGCTCGATCGGGCTGTCGCTCGCGGCCGGTCGCTCGAGCACCGCGGTGTCCGCCTCGGGCTCGTGCTCGACGAGCGGCTGGTGCTCGTCGTGCTCGTCGACCGTCGTCGTCGCGGCCTCCGTCGAGTCGGGCGCGAGCTCCGCGGAGTGCGCCGCCGAGACCTCGGACGCGTCGACGTCGGCATCCGCGGGCGCTCCGCCGCGCTCGTCGGGCGTCGCCTCGGCGAGCGGCGCGGTGCCGAAGAAGCGGTCGCGCCACGACGTGGACTGCTGGTCGCTCATGGGTGGAACCTCCTGCGCCGGCACGGTGCCGGGTCGGGGCGATCCTAGGGGCGCGGCGAGGCAGGGATCGGGCGGCGCACCGTGAGCGGGCGAATCGCGCCGGGACGCGAGGAGGGCCGCTCCCTCTCGGGAACGGCCCTCCGCGTGTGGATCTCGATGCGCGTGCGGCTTCGCCGCGCGCTACTCGATCCTGGGTGCTCCGCGCTCAACGCGACTGCGTCGCATCGAGCGCTTCGCACTCAGACGTACTGCCCGGGCTCCTCGCCGAGCTCGCCGCCCGTGAAGGCGTCGAAGTCGAGGTAGGACAGGTCGGACTCGTCGACGCCGCCGGCGTCGGCGAACAGGCGGTTCGGGTAGCGCTCCGCCTTCGCCTCCTCGGTGGCCTCGACCGTGACGTCGCGGTAGCGCGCCAGGCCGGTGCCGGCCGGGATGAGCTTTCCGATGATGACGTTCTCCTTGAGGCCGAGCAGCGGGTCGCGCTTGCCGGCGAGGGCCGCCTCGGTGAGCACCTTCGTCGTCTCCTGGAAGGATGCGGCCGAGAGCCACGACTCTGTCGCGAGCGACGCCTTCGTGATGCCCATGACCTCCTGGCGGGCCGAGGCGGTCTTCTTGCCCTCGGTCAGCGCGGCACGGTTGAGCTCGTTGTACCGCGAGCGGTCGACGAGCTCACCCGGCAGCAGGTCGGTCTCGCCGTGGTCGACGACGGTGACCTTGCGCAGCATCTGCCGCACGATGACCTCGATGTGCTTGTCGTGGATCGGCACACCCTGCGAGCGGTACACGTCCTGGACGCCCGAGACCAGGTGCTTCTGCACCTCGCGGACGCCGCGCACGCGCAGCACCTCCTTGGGGTCGATCGAGCCGACCTGCAGCTGCTGGCCCTGCTCGACGTGGTCGCCGTCGCCGACCTCGAGCGTCGCGCGGCGCAGCACCTGGTAGGTGAGCTCCTCGTCGCCGTTGTCGGGCGTGATGACGACGCGCTTCGACTTCTCGTCCTCCTCGATGCGCACCCGGCCGGCCACCTCTGCGATGGGCGAGGCGTTCTTGGGGGTGCGGGCCTCGAAGAGCTCCGTCACGCGGGGCAGACCCTGCGTGATGTCGCTCGCGCCGACCGATCCGCCGGTGTGGAACGTGCGCATCGTGAGCTGCGTGCCGGGCTCGCCGATCGACTGGGCGGCGATGATGCCGACCGCCTCGCCGATGTCGACGAGCTTGCCGGTCGCGAGCGAGCGGCCGTAGCAGTGGGCGCAGACGCCCACCGACGACTCGCACGTGAGCACCGAGCGCACCTTGACCGTCTCGACACCGGCGCCGATGAAGGCGCGGATCTCGCGGTCGCCGATGTCGGAGCCGCCCGTGGCGAGCACCGTGCCGTCGGCAGCCACGACGTCGACCGCGAGGTTGCGGGCGAACGCCGCCGACTCGACGTTCTCGTGCAGCACGAGCTGCCCGTCGATCGTCTCGGCGATGGGCACGTCGAGGCCGCGCTCGGTGCCGCAGTCGTCCTCGCGGATGATGACGTCCTGCGACACGTCGACGAGTCGACGCGTGAGGTAGCCCGAGTCGGCGGTGCGGAGCGCGGTGTCGGCCGAGCCCTTGCGCGCGCCGTGCGTGGCGATGAAGTACTCGGCGACCGTCAGCCCCTCGCGGTACGAGGAGATGATCGGGCGCGGGATGACCTCGCCCTTCGGGTTCGTCACGAGACCGCGCATGCCGGTGATGTTGCGCACCTGGATCCAGTTGCCGTTCGCGCCGGCGGTCACCATCCGGTAGATGGAGTTGCCCTCGTCGAACGCCTCCTGGGTGGCCTTCTGCACGTCGTTCGTGGCCTTGGTCCAGAGCTCGGTGAGGTCGCTGCGGCGCTCGGCGTCGGTCAGCAGGCCCTTCTCGAACTTGTCCTGGATCTTCCGGGCCGCCTCCTCCGCCGCGCCGACGATCTCGTCCTTGCGCGCGGGGGTGATGACGTCGGAGAGCGCGACCGTGATGCCGGAGCGGGTCGCCCAGTGGAAGCCCGCGTCCTTGATCTTGTCGAGCGTCGCCGCCACCACGGTCTTCGGGTAGCGCTCGGCGAGCGCGTTCACGATGAGCGAGATGACCGGCTTGGCCGCGACCTCGGCGACGAACGGGAAGTCCTCCGGCAGCAGCTCGTTGAAGAGCGCGCGGCCGAGGGTCGTCTCGAGCAGGAACGGCTCACCGTCGACGAAGCCCTCCGGACGGTCCTGGTCCCGGAAGACGAGGCCCGTCAGGCGGATGCGCACGACGGCGTTGAGGTCGAGCGTGCCCTGGTCCATGGCCATGATGGCCTCGGCGACCGAGGAGAACGCGCGACCCGTGCCCACCGCATCCGCCTTGACGGACGTGAGGTGGTGGAGGCCCGAGACGATCTCGTGGGTCGGGAGCGTCACCGGTCGGCCGTCGGACGGCTTCAGGATGTTGTTCGACGCGAGCATGAGCACGCGGGCCTCGGCCTGCGCCTCGACCGAGAGCGGCAGGTGCACAGCCATCTGGTCGCCGTCGAAGTCGGCGTTGAACGCCGAGCACACGAGCGGGTGCAGCTGGATGGCCTTGCCCTCGACGAGCAGCGGCTCGAAGGCCTGGATCCCGAGGCGGTGCAGCGTGGGCGCGCGGTTCAGCAGCACGGGGCGCTCGCGGATGATCTCCTCGAGCACGTCCCACACCTGCGGCTTCGACCGCTCGACCATGCGCTTCGCGTGCTTGATGTTCTGCGAGTGGCCCAGGTCGATGAGGCGCTTGATGACGAACGGCTTGAACAGCTCGAGCGCCATCTGCTTGGGCAGGCCGCACTGGTGCAGCTGCAGCTGCGGGCCGACGACGATGACCGAGCGGCCCGAGTAGTCGACGCGCTTGCCGAGCAGGTTCTGGCGGAACCGGCCCTGCTTGCCCTTGAGCATGTCCGAGAGCGACTTGAGCGCGCGGTTGCCGGTGCCCGTGACGGGGCGGCCGCGGCGGCCGTTGTCGAACAGGGCGTCGACCGCCTCCTGCAGCATGCGCTTCTCGTTGTTCACGATGATCTCGGGAGCACCGAGGTCGAGCAGGCGGCGGAGTCGGTTGTTGCGGTTGATGACCCGGCGGTACAGGTCGTTCAGGTCGCTCGTCGCGAAGCGGCCACCGTCGAGCTGCACCATCGGGCGCAGCTCCGGCGGGATGACCGGGACGACGTCGAGCACCATCGCGGCCGGGCTGTTGCCCGTCTGCAGGAACGAGTTGACGACCTTGAGGCGCTTGATCGCGCGGATCTTGCGCTGGCCCTTGCCCTCGGCGATCTGCTGGTGCAGGTCCTCGGACTCGGCCGCGAGGTCGAACGAGAGCAGGCGCAGCTTGATCGCCTCGGCGCCCATGTGGCCCTCGAAGAACTCGCCGTAGAGGTCGACGAGGTCGTGGTAGACCGCGTCCTCCGCCTTCAGGTCGCCGACCTTGAGCGAGCGGAAGTCGTCGAAGACCCGCTCCATGTGGGCGATCTGGTCGTCGGCGATCTTGC
Source organism: Agrococcus sp. TF02-05 (assembly GCF_017565345.1). Lineage (NCBI taxonomy): Bacteria > Bacillati > Actinomycetota > Actinomycetes > Micrococcales > Microbacteriaceae > Agrococcus > Agrococcus sp. TF02-05. Next base: position 499,123 of record NZ_JAGEKO010000004.1, read on the forward strand.
GCAGCTGCGCCATCTCGCGCTCGCCCGCGTCGCGGACCTTGCGCTTCTGGTCGGCCTTCGCGCCCTCCTGCTCGAGCTCGGCGACATCCGCCTCGAGCTGCGCGAGGCGCTCGGCGATGTCGGCGTCGCGACGCTTCTCGATCTCGCCGATCTTGAGGCGGAGCTCCTGCTCGAGCGCCGGCAGGCGCTCGTGGCGAGCCTCCTCGTCGACCCGGATGATCATGTACGCGGCGAAGTAGATGACCTTCTCGAGGTCCTTCGGCGCCATGTCGAGCAGGTAGCCGAGGCGGCTGGGCACGCCCTTGAAGTACCAGATGTGCGTCACCGGGGCGGCGAGCTCGATGTGGCCCATGCGCTCGCGGCGCACCGACGACTTCGTGACCTCGACACCGCAGCGCTCGCAGACGATGCCCTTGAAGCGCACGCGCTTGTACTTGCCGCACGCGCACTCCCAGTCGCGGCTGGGGCCGAAGATCTGCTCGCCGAACAGGCCGTCCTTCTCGGGCTTCAGCGTGCGGTAGTTGATGGTCTCCGGCTTCTTCACCTCGCCGTAGGACCATGCACGGATGTCGTCGGCCGTGGCGAGGCCGATCCGCAGCTCATCGAACGTGGTTGCGTCGATCAATGCTTTTCCTCTTGTCTTCGAGTTCTGTTCTGCGGCTGCCGGATCAGATGTCGTCGATCGACGACATCTCGGGGCGCGAGAGGTTGATGCCGAGCTCCTCGGCCGTGCGGAGCGCCTCGTCCTCGTCGTCGCGCAGGGTGACGACGTCACCCGCGGCGTTGAGCACCTCGACGTTCAGGCACAGCGACTGCATCTCCTTCATGAGCACCTTGAAGGACTCGGGGATGCCGGGCTCCTGGATGTTCTCGCCCTTGACGATCGCCTCGTACACCTTCACGCGGCCGACGATGTCGTCCGACTTGATGGTGAGCAGCTCCTGCAGGGTGTAGGCGGCGCCGTACGCCTCGAGCGCCCAGACCTCCATCTCACCGAACCGCTGGCCGCCGAACTGGGCCTTCCCGCCCAGGGGCTGCTGCGTGATCATCGAGTAGGGGCCGGTCGAGCGCGCGTGGATCTTGTCGTCGACCAGGTGGTGGAGCTTGAGGATGTACATGTAGCCGACCGAGATCGGGTACGGGAAGGGCTCGCCCGAGCGGCCGTCGAACAGGTCGGCCTTGCCGGAGCCGTCGACGAGCCGCTGGCCGTCGCGCGTCGGGAGCGTCGCGTCGAGCAGGCCGATGATGGCCTCCTCGGTCGCGCCGTCGAACACCGGGGTCGCGACCTTCGTGTTCGCGGGCGCCTCGAGCGTGCGCGGGTCGAGGCCCTCGGCCCAGTCGGGGGTGCCCTCGACCTTCCAGCCCGTCTTCGCGATCCAGCCGAGGTGCGTCTCGAGCACCTGGCCGAAGTTCATGCGCTTCGGGATGCCGAGCGGGTTGAGCACGATGTCGACCGGCGTGCCGTCGGCGAGGAACGGCATGTCCTCCTCGGGCAGGATCTTGGCGATCACGCCCTTGTTGCCGTGGCGGCCGGCGAGCTTGTCGCCCTCGGTGATCTTGCGCTTCTGCGCGATGTAGACCACGACCTTCTCGTGCACGCCCGAGCCGAGCTCGTCGTCGCCGTCCTCAGCGCGGAACTGCTTGACCGCGATGACCGTGCCCTGCTCGCCGTGCGGCACCTTGAGGGACGTGTCGCGCACCTCGCGGCTCTTCTCGTTGAAGATCGCGCGCAGCAGGCGCTCCTCGGCGCTCAGCTCGGTCTCGCCCTTCGGCGTGACCTTGCCGACGAGGATGTCGCCCGGCACGACCTCGGCGCCGATGCGGATGATGCCGCGCTCGTCGAGGTCGGCGAGCAGGTCGGGACCGACGTTGGGGAGGTCACGGGTGATCTCCTCCTTGCCCAGCTTCGTGTCGCGGGCGTCGACCTCGTACTCCTCGATGTGGATCGACGAGAGCACGTCCTCCTTCACCAGGTTCTGGCTCAGGATGATGGCGTCCTCGTAGTTGTGGCCCTCCCACGGCATGAACGCCACGAGCAGGTTGCGGCCGAGGGCGAGCTCGCCCTGGTCGGTCGCGGGGCCGTCGGCGATGACCTCGCCGGCCTCGATGCGGTCGCCCGCCGAGACGATGACGCGGTGGTTGTACGACGTGCCCTGGTTCGAGCGGTCGAACTTGCGCAGGAAGTACTGCTGCGTGCCGCCCTCGTCGAGCTGCACCGTGACCAGGTCGGCCGAGACCTCGGCGACCACGCCCGACGCATCCGCCGTGATGACGTCGCCGGAGTCGATCGCGGCGAAGCCCTCCATGCCGGTGCCGACGAACGGCGACTCGGAGCGGACGAGCGGCACGGCCTGGCGCTGCATGTTCGCACCCATGAGGGCGCGGTTCGCGTCGTCGTGCTCGAGGAACGGGATGAGGCTCGTCGCGACCGACACCATCTGGCGCGGCGAGACGTCCATGTAGTCGACCTCGGTCGGCACGACGAGCTCGACCTCCTCGCCCTTGCGACGGGCGACGACGCGGTCCTCGACGAAGCGCTGGCTCGAGTCGAGTCGGTTGTTCGCGTGCGCGACGACGAACTCGTCCTCCTCGGAGGCGGTGAGGTAGTCGATCTTCTCGCTCACGACGCCGTTCTCGACCCGGCGGTACGGGGTCTCGATGAAGCCGAACGAGTTGATGCGCGCGAAGGTCGCGAGCGAGCCGATGAGGCCGATGTTCGGGCCCTCGGGGGTCTCGATCGGGCACATGCGGCCGTAGTGCGAGGGGTGCACGTCGCGCACCTCGACGCCCGCCCGCTCGCGCGAGAGGCCGCCGGGGCCGAGCGCCGAGAGGCGGCGCTTGTGGGTCAGGCCCGCGAGCGGGTTGTTCTGATCCATGAACTGCGACAGCTGCGAGGTGCCGAAGAACTCCTTGATCGCCGCCGAGACCGGACGCACGTTGATGAGCGTCTGGGGCGTGATCGCCTCGATGTCCTGCGTCGACATGCGCTCGCGCACGACGCGCTCCATGCGCGCCAGGCCCGTGCGGACCTGGTTCTGGATGAGCTCGCCGACCGCGCGGATGCGGCGGTTGCCGAAGTGGTCGATGTCGTCGACGTCGAGGCGGATCTCGACCGGCTCGCCCTTGCGGACGCCCGGGAGGGTCGAGTCGCCGTTGTGGAGCGCGACGAGGTACTTGATCGTCGCGACGATGTCCTCGACCGAGAGCACCGAGTCGCTCATGGGCACGTCGATGCCGAGCTTGCGGTTGATCTTGTAGCGGCCGACCTTCGCGAGGTCGTAGCGCTTCGGGTTGAAGTAGAAGTTGTCGAGCAGCGCGCGAGCGGCCTCGGCGGCCACCTGCTCGCCCGGACGCAGCTTGCGGTAGATGTCGCGGAGGGCGTCCTCCTTCGTCATCGGCGCGTCCTTCTCGAGCGTCGCCAGGATCGACTCGTAGCCGGCGAACTCGCGCGCGATGTCCTCGGCGGTGAGGCCGAGCGCCTTGAGGAAGACGGTGACCGACTGCTTGCGCTTGCGGTCGATGCGCACGCCGACGGCGTCGCGCTTGTCGACCTCGAACTCGAGCCACGCGCCGCGGCTCGGGATGACGCGTGCCGAGTAGACGTCCTTGTCGGAGTTCTTCTCGGGGGTGCGCTCGAAGTAGACGCCGGGGCTGCGCACGAGCTGCGACACGACGACGCGCTCGGTGCCGTTCACGATGAACGTGCCCTTCTCGGTCATGAGCGGGAAGTCGCCCATGAAGACGGTCTGCGACTTGATCTCGCCCGTCTCGTGGTTCATGAACTCGGCCGAGACGTAGAGGGGGGCGGCGTAGGTCTTGCCGCGCTCCTTGCACTCGTCGATCGTGTACTTCGGCACGTCGAGCACGGGCTCCGAGAACGAGAGCTGCATCTTCTCGCTCAGGTCCTCGATCGGGGAGATCTCCTCGAAGATCTCCTCGAGCCCCGACTGGGCGGGGATGTCGTCGCGGCCGGCGGCCGTCGCCTCGTCGAGGCGGGCCTTCCATGCGTCGTCGCCGATGAGCCATTCGAAGCTCTCGGTCTGCAGCGCCAGCAGGTCGGGGACGGTGAGCGTCTCCGGGATTCGGGAGAAGCTCAGTCGGCTTGCGTTCCGACCGGTCTTGGGGCTCAGTTCAGCCAAGGCAGATACCTCCGGGCCGGGAAGGGTTGCGGGTCTTCCCGGGATCGTGTCGTCGGTGAGAGACTCGTCAACACCCTTGAAGCGCCCGGTCTCCGGGCGCGCGCCGACCGCAATATGAAGGCAGAGGGGATGTCTGTGAGCGCAAAGAATCACTGTACGCCTCACGACCGCGCGTGTCCAGTCACCGCGGCGTGTCGGCTGGCGCTCCCTCGGGCGTCGATGCTAGCGCGGCGCGCGGGCGGCAGGCGGTAGCGGCAGGATGGCTGCGTGGAGACCCCGAGCCGCCGCCTCTCGAGCGGCATGCACGCCGAGATGCGCTACGCCTCCGCGGGCGGCTGGCAGCTCGTCGTCGACGGCACGCCGCAGTCGCACGTCGACCCCGAGCGGCCGCAGCTGCTCGTCTACGAGTACGTGCAGCAGATCGGCCACGTCATCGACGCGCTCGAGCCGGGGCCCATCACCGCGGTGCACCTCGGCGCCGGCGCGCTGACGCTCCCCCGCTACGTCGACGCGACCCGCCCGGGCTCGCGGCAGCAGGTGATCGAGCTCGAGCCTGCGCTCGTCGAGCTCGTACGGGAGGTCGCGCCGCTCCCCCGCGGCGCGAGCGTGCGGCTGCGCTACGGCGATGCCCGCGAGCAGCTCGCCCGCTTGCCCAAGGGCCTCGTCGGCGCCGCCGACCTCGTGGTCGTGGATGTGTTCTCCGGCTCGCAGACGCCGGCGCACGTCACGACCGTGGAGTTCCACGCGCTCGTGCGCGAGCTGCTCGCCCCGACCGGGGTCGTCGCGGTGAACATCGCCGACGACCGGCAGCTCGCGTTCGCGAAGCGCCAGCTCGCGGCGCTGCTCGAGGTGCACGCCGAGGCGGCTGCCCTCGCCGATCCGGGCATGCTGAAGGGCCGCCGCTTCGGGAACGTCGTCGCGATCGCGGGCGCCGCGCTGCCCGACCTCGATGCGATCGGCCGGGCGCTGCGGCGCGATCCGCTGCCGGGGAAGGTCGTCGCCGGCGACGAGCTGCGCCGCTTCCTCGGCGGGGCGCTCCCCGCGCGCGACGCCGACGCGACGCCGAGCCCGGCGCCGAGCCGCGGCATCTTCGGCTGACCGCCCGCTCCGCTCGCCCCATCCGCGCGCCCCATCCGCGCGCTGAGCGAGTCGGAGCGGCTCGCGGCGCGGCCTCCCTGCGGATCAGCGAACCTGCGGCACGATGTCGGGATGAGCGAGTCGATCGGCTACGACCAGACCGCGCTGCGCAACGCGGTCGACGTGGCGGCCGCCGCCCGCCGGCTGCGCGAGCTCGGGCGCGAGCGCTCGCTCGCCGCCGTCTCGGAGCGCGCGTGGCTGCTCGAGAGCATCGGCCGCCTCGACGAGGCGCTCGCCGCCGCGAGCGAGGCCGTGACGCTCGCTCGTGCCTCGGGCTCGCGCGACCGCGCCGCCGAGGCGCGGCTGCTGCGCGCCTCGGTCGTGCAGACGCGCGGCGACCTCTCGACCGCGCTCCGCGAGTGCACCGCGATCATCGCCGAGGCGCGCTCGAACGACTGGGTCGAGCTGTGGGCGCACGCGCTCCAGCAGCGGGGCACCGTGCACTTCGCGCTCGGCCGCTGGCAGGAGGCGTGCGTCGACTTCACCGTCGCCGTCGAGCTGTGCCGCGAGGCCGACCTGCCGCCAGAGCAGCTCGAGGCGGCCGAGATCGCGCTGCTCGTCGCGACCGACCGCGCGCAGACCGAGGCGATCCGCGCCGAGCAGGACGTGCCGCGCGCGAGCCACCCGATCTGGGGCGGGCGCTGACCCTCCACAGGCGCGCCTCGCCGGTTCGCGCCGCGCGGCCGGCTGCTGGCATGCTCGCTGCCGGCGGGAGGTGACGGATGGCGGAGCTCGATCGGGTGCGGGTGTGGGCGGAGGCCCTCATCCGGCTGCACCTCGACGCGTCGTGGAGCTTCGAGTTCGACCGCGCCGTCAAGCGCGCAGGGCTCACCGACTTCCGCGCCAAGCGCATCTCCGTCTCGAAGCACCTCGCCGCCCGTTGGGACGACGACGACGTGCACCAGACGCTGCTGCACGAGATCGCGCACGCGATGGTCGGCCCCGGCGCGGGCCACGGGCCCGAGTGGCGGCGCGCGGCGCGCGAGCTCGGCTACATCGGCGGGCGCACCCATCAGGGCGAGATCGCCGCCGAGCGGGCGGGCTGGCTCGGCGAGTGCCCCGGCGGCCACGAGCACGTGCGCTTCCGCGCGCCGCGGGGGCGCTACGCGTGCAAGGCGTGCTCGCGCTCGGCACGTCGGGTCGTCGAGATCCGCTGGCGCCGCCGGCAGGCGGCGGCGTGACGACGGCGCGGCTCTCGAGCGGCCGCGAGGCCCGGCTCGAGCCCGCCGACGACGGCCTCGTGCTCGTGATCGACGGCATCGAGCAGTCGCGCATCGGCGCGCCCGGCGCGGCCCCGCGGCACGCGTCGGCGCGCTGGATGCTCGCGGCGGCGCTCGAGTGCCTCGCGGGCGGCGGCCGGCGCGCGCTGCACCTCGGCGGCGGAGCGGCGACCCTGCCGCGACTCCTGCAGCACGAGCTCCCCCACCTCGACCAGCGGGTCGTCGAGCTCGAGCCGGCGCTCGCCGAGCTCGTCCTCGCCGAGGCGCCGCTGCCCCACGGCGTCGAGCTCGAGGTCGGCGACGGCCGCGCGGTGCTCGAGGCGCAGGCAGAGCCCGTCTCGATCGTGCTCTCGGATGTCTTCGGCGGCGGCAGCGTGCCGGCGCCGTTCACGTCGATCGAGTTCTACGCCGCCGCGCGCGCGGGGCTCGAGCCGGGCGGCGCGCTGCTCGTCAACTCCGCCGACGGACCGCCGCTCGCGTTCGTTCGCGGGCAGCTCGCCACCGTGCGCGCCGTGTTCGCGCACGTCGCGCTCATCTCGACCGGCTCGACGCTCGCGGGCGCGCGCTTCGGCAACGTCGTGCTGCTCGCGAGCGACGCGCCGCTGCCCCTCGAGGCGATCCGCGAGCGGCTCCGGGGCGAGGCGCCGCCCGCCGCCGTGCTGCCCTGGTCGCGGCTCGAGCGCTTCGTCGCCGACACCGCGCCCGAGCCGGTGACCGACGCGACGGCGGTCGACTCCGCGCCGCCGACGCGCGCCGCCTACCTCGGGCCGGGAGCCCTGCCGCCGTCGCTGCTCGAGCGCGACGGCGACTGATCCCGCTCGGGGCGAGCCGACGCATCCGGCCCCGCGCCGTCGACCGGCGCGGCGCCGACCGTGCGCTGGTCGCCCGTCGGTACGGCTCCCGCCGACGCGTCGTCGAGCTGGGCGTCGTCGAGCGGCGCGGCCGCGTCGTAGGAGGCGCTGATCTGCCGGTACGACTTCGTGAGCATCGCGAGCGCCGCGGCGATGACCATCACGACGCCGCCGATGAGGAAGACGAGCGCGATGCCGCGCGCGACCCCGGTGCCGAGCAGCGGCTCGAGCGCGGCGGCGCCCTCGCTCGAGCGCGCCCACGGCAGGATCCAGAACTCGGCGAGCGGCGCGATGAGGAATGCGGTGACGGGCGCGGCGGCCGCCTCGAACGCCATCGCGAAGCCGAACACCCTGCCTTGCCGCGAGAGCGGCACGACGCGCTGGATGATCGTCTGCTCGGCGGCCTCCGCGGCGGGGATCAGGCACATGTAGAGCCAGATGCCGCCCGCGTAGAGCCACCACCACTCGCGGATCGTGAAGAGCGCGCCGAGCGCGCCCATCACCATCACGACGATGAGCAGCGTGCGGATCGGGCGCTTGCCGAGCCCGAAGCGCGCGATCGCGAGGCCGCCGACGATGAAGCCCGTCGAGGCGACCCCGAACACGACGCCCCACATCTCGACCGTGAAGAGCTCGAGCCCGTAGGGATCCATGAGCGCCATGTAGAGGCCGCCGATGAGGTTGTTGAACGTCGAGAACAGGATGAGCGCGAAGAGCCCGCCGATCGCGAGCACCGCGCGCAGCGAGCCGCGCAGGTCGACGCCGCGAGCGGTGTCGTCGGCGTCGAGCTCGACGACGTCCTGCGGGATGCGGAGCGTCAGCAGGTGCGCGAGGCTCACGGCGGTGAGGGCGATGGCGATCGCGATGGTCCAGCCCATGCCGAGCCGCCCGATCGCGAGGCCCGAGAGCACGCTCGTGACGATGAAGGCGAGGCCCTGCACGGTGCCGACGAGGCCGTTCGCGTTGGCGTGCCGCTCGTCGGGCACGAGCATCGTGACGGTCGTCGAGAGCGCGATGTTGCGCATCTGCTCGACGACCGCGCCGACGAGCACGATCGTGCCGAAGAGCCAGAACCAGGGCGCGCCGAGGTCGAGCAGCGTCCGCTCGGGCAGCAGCAGGTACATGACGCCCGCGGCCGAGAACGCGACGAGCGTGACGGTGCCCGAGAGCAGCATGACGCGCAGCTTGCGGTTGTGATCGACGATCGTGCCGAAGAGCATGCTGCCGAACGCAACGAGCAGCATGTAGGCGCCGCCGATGATGCCGGTCGCGAGCACGGAGCGGGTCTCGAGGTAGACCCAGAACGTCAGCGCGAACCAGAGGAAGCTCGTGGTCAGGTTGGCGAGGGCGGTGTTGATCAGCACGTGGAGGAACGTGCGCTCGCCCTGCGTCCTCGTCATCGAGGTCATGCGGGCACGCTAGACCAGGCCACCCACATGCCGACACCCGCGAGTCGCGAGCGGCGTCACGCATCCGAATGCATGCTCTCGCGGGTCCCGGCGGCGGTGGGCGGCGAGAGCGTGCACGTCGCTCGTCGCGCTGGCGCAGGCGCGCCGGTCGTGGAAGCTCGCGCTCTCCACAGGCGGCCCGCCTGCTGCCCGGGCGCCGGCCCGCGGCGAGGCAGAGTGCGCGCATGCCGCCGCTGCCCGCACCGCTCCCCGAGCCGTTCGTCGGCCGGCCGTTCCTGGTCGGCGACGCCCTGCGCGCCGGCGTCAGTCCCGCGCGCGTCCGCGCCCGGGACCTCGTCGCGCCGTTCCGCGGCGTGCGCGCGAGCGCCGTCGACGACCTGCACGCGCTCGCCGCGGCCTACGCGACACGCATGCCGCCGCACCACTCGTACGGCGGCACGACCGCGGCGCGCCTGTGGGGGCTCCCGCTCCCCGACGACTGGTCGGCCGACGAGCCGCTCGTGATCGCGCGACCCAACGGCAGCACCCGCGGTCGCGCCGTCGGCACGCGGCACATCGCCATCGATCCGGATCGGCTGCAGAGCATGTCGCACCGCGGCCTGCGGCTCCTCGCTCCCGGGGCGACCGCGCTCACCCTCGCGCGCGAGCTGCCGCACGAGCGGCTCGTGCACGTCGTCGACGCGCTCCTGACCGGCTCGAAGCGCTACCCCGACCTCGACCTCCCAAAGCGTCCGTACGCGACGCTGCAGGCGCTGCTCGACTTCCTCGAGGGCTGCCAGGGCCTGCGCGGCGCGCGCGCCCTGCGCGCCGCCGCTGACGACGCGCGCGCGGGCGTCGACTCCCGCTTCGAGAGCATCACCCGCCGCGTCATCGTGCTCGCGGGGCTGCCGGAGCCCGAGGTGCATCCGCTCGTGGTCATCGACGGTGTCGAGCTGCACCCGGACCTCGGCTATCTCGCGCTCAAGATCGCGGTCGAGTACGAGGGCGAAGGGCACCTCGACCCGAAGCGCTGGGCCGACGACATCCTGCGCTACGAGATGCTCGAGGCGGCCGGCTGGATCGTGGTCCGCATCACGAAGGCCGACGTCGCGGGCGCAGGGGATCGCTGCGCGCGGCGCGTGCGCGCCGCGCTGGCCCGTCGCTCGTAGCGCCGGCCCCACCCGCTCGTGGGCGTGCGCAGCGCAGTCGCGACCACGGAGTCGCGCGCGGGCATGGGCACGCTGCTGAGGCTC